>CAXTWC010000028.1:0-21963 GCA_964247805.1 uncultured Acetobacteraceae bacterium
AACTCGCACCGGTCCGAGGCGAGTAGGCCGCCATGGCCCGCGTGTTCAGCGCGCTTCCCGCCCGGGCGCTGCACGCCCGCCCGCCCGGCTCTCGCGCCACGGCGGCCTGGGGCCTGCTGGGGCTGGTGATGTTTGGCGTTTCACTCGGCTTCGTGTTGGTGTTCTTCCCGCCGGACATGGTGACCGACTGGCAGGTACGAGGCACGGCACTGACCCTTCGCGACGGAACGATACGGGACAGCGACTGCTCTGGCAGCGACCTACTCGAGATCTGCAACATGACGGTCTCAGCCCCGGTCGGCACGGCCGTGGTGCAACGCCGGGTGCACTATGCCTTTATGTCCTCGCAGGACACTCCGTTCACCATCCAGGTCGTGGCCGACCCGGCGCATCCTGACTGGCTCACCACCGATCTCGGCCTGGATGTGTTCTGGGATCGCTTGGCAAGCCTGGTCGTCGCAACCGTTGTCCTCGCCGTGCTCGTCGTGGGCGGTGGCTGGGCGGCGCTCCGCAGCTATCGACGAGCGCGGGTCTGGCAGAGGGCCGACTCGCTGGCGGTCGCACTTCGCCTGGTGTCCCGGCAACGCGTCCGCAACGGCGAGATCTGGACCGTACGTAGCGACGAGGGCCAGACCGCGCGTTGGACGGTGCCAAGGCGGTGTACCCCGTTCACGCTGGGCTCTACCGGCGAGATCCTAGGGCTGCAACGCACGGATGGCAGCGAGATCATGCCGCTGGACGAGAAGCTGCGTTGGGTGGACCTATCGCCCGCCGAACGCGCCACCGCCCTCGGCACGGCCCTCCGTCGTTAGGGCAATCACTGACCGTCATGCCAGGGCATGACGTAGTGGCGTTGTGCTCTAGTCGTTGACCGACAGCACCATGATGGGGTCGGCAATCCGCTCCGGGGCAATCTCCTGCTCCAACGGGAGCACGGCCGTTCCGATCGCGAAGAACTCGATCACGTGGCTTTGCCAGCCATGACTGCCCTCGTGGATGTCCACGCCCACCACGCCCTCGGCTTTAGCGGCGGAGGCTTCGATCTGCATGCGCTCGACGGCGATCTCGCGCGCCTCGTACATCGCGGAGGTGAAGTTCTCCAACTCGACGTTACGGCCAACCGTGCCTAGGCCGGACAGCATCCCGCGATGCGCGACGTGGTAGACGCAGCTTCCCATCACCATTTCCACCGGGCGATAACCGGCGTGCAGCAAGGACCAAAAATCCTGGCCGGACAGGTCCGAGGTGAACGGGCCGCCATCGTGGGCGCGGAACCCTTTGTGCCCATCGCCATGCACGACGCCAGTGCCAATGGCGATGAATTCGAGCAACTGGTCGTCCCACTCGAGCCGCTTGATGGTCAACTTCACGCCGACGATGCCGTCCGCGTTCATCGCCGATGCCTCGGCCCGCATCCGCGCCATCGCGAGTTCGCGGGCGTGGTACATCGCGCGGCTGAGCACATCGAGTTCCTGGTTGCGGTTCCACGACCCGTATTGCACGCCGACATGATACACGCAGCTTCCAACACACAGCCCGATCGGCTCGAACCCGGCCTTGCGCACGAGCAGGAACTCGTTGACCGAGAAGTCGGACGTGAACACGCCGCTGGAGTGGGCCGAACTCCGGAGCCCCTTCAGGCGCTCCTTGGCGTGGACCGGGATCGCGTCGGCCATCTCAGATCGCTCCTTCTTCATCGTTGGACGCGTAGGACTGATGGTGCGGGCGCCGCCCCACCAGCGGCGTCGACCCGGCGTGCATGTCGACGACCATCTTCACCTCATGCGGAAAAGGCTGGCCGCGCCGTGCATCCACTGTGGTGGCGACGACGATGTGGCGGCCGAGATACTGCTTGGTGTCGTTCTGCTCGAACTCGAACATCTGGCTGAAGTTGAGATGGGCCAGCACGCCGTTACCCTGCGGCTTGGCATTCTTGCGCAGCTCGGCATGGGCCTCCTTGCGGACCTTCTCCCAGAAGCGGCTGAGCACTGTGGACTCTGTGTTGCCCATCCAGGTCTGCCGGGCCGCGTTGCGCCAGTCCGTCAGCCACTCGTATTTGGCGCCGATCGCGATGCCGGTCGGAACCACGTCCGCTTCCAGCAGCTTGACGAACTCGAGCGCGGGGACCGTGGCGACCACCGGGTTGTCGCTTGCCGGCAAGCCTTCGACCCGAACGGCGGTGCCGACGAGCGTGAAATCCATGCTGTCCTGCACCTGCAAGGGAATCGTGCGCATCTTCACGTCCAGCACCGCGTTGGCCCCAGCGGCCTTGGCTTCGTCGCGCAGCCGGCGCAGCGCCGTATTCCACCCTTGGCTATGTCCCTCGGTCCACGACCAGCCGTAATGCAGCCAGCATGTCGCGGACACCGACGCGATCGGCCGTAGCCCGTGCGAGCGCGCGATCATCAGCTCCGCCGGGGTCAGCGTCGCCGTCCAGGGCAGCCGCCCCGCCCGGGCCCCTTCCAGCCGCTCCCGCGTGGACGTGGGCACGCGCTTGGCCCGCAGACTCGCCTCGATGTCGGCCAGGCGCTGCTGGTTGGCGGCCTGGGTGGCTTGGCTCTCGGGGCTGGGTCCCTTGAACAGATCGAACAGGCTCATCCTAAGTCGCCATGAAGCCGGCCAGCGACTGGCTCAGGCTGCGAGCGTGATCGCTGGCCTTCTTGGTTTCCTCCACCAAGCGGCCAAACCAATCCGCCGGGTCGACCACGCGGGTGTTGAGCGCGATGCCCCTGACCACAAGTGCGACGCTGGCCTTCAAGCGGCTGCCGTCCAATTCGAGCTTGTAGCGGTTGTCGCCCAGTTCGACCTGCACACCGGTGATCTTGCCCGAACGTTGGAACAATCCCTTGCTCTCGTACACCGTGACCAGGTCCGGCATCGCCTCCCGCAGGCGAAGGGCGAACGCGCGCAGGTTGCTCTCGCTGTCCGACGTGAAGCGGCGCAGCCACGCGGCCTGGGTGTCGAAATCGAGGCTGCCGCTCATGGTGCGATCGCATGGCGATTGACGCCCTGCATCCCGGTCACGAGGCGGTCGCGGATCACCGTCAGCTTGGCCTCGCGCTCCCGGTCTGCGCTGGCGACCTCGCGCTCGATGTCGATCACCTCGTGCATGGTGCGGATCGCCTCGTCGGCCACCTGGGCCAGCACGTCGATATTGCGCTGGTCGCCACCCAGGCTGCGCGCGGCGGAGGTGGCGGCGTCGTGGGCACCCTTGGCCGCGAGCAGGCTGATCTGGCGGGCGGCTTCATCCAGCTTCTCGGCTTCCTCCGCGCCCCGGCGGATGTCCACCTGAACCGCCGCCTGGGAGGCGACGGCCATCAACCGTGGGATCACGACCAGCATGCCGTTGGAGATCTTCATCATGCGGGTTTCGGCGGCTTGCCGGTTCTGCGCGATGATCGGGATCAGCATGGCGGAGCCCACCAGGTTCTCCCGCATATCGGCGATCTTGCCGCGGAAGTTGGCGAGCGCGCCGCGAAACTCGAGCACGTCGGCGGCATCGGCTGCATCCCCGGTGCGGACCGCGTTCTGGCGCAGTTGCTCCAGCTCCTCGTGGCCGCGGTCCAACGCGATCTGGCCGGCGGCGATCTCGTTCTTCAACCCGTGCAGGCTGCGGCGGATCGCGGCCGCCTGCTGATCGAGCAGTTCGATCGACACGGCCAAGTCCGCCTTGGTCTTGCGGGTTTTCGCCTGCTCCTCGTCCATCAGTTCAAGGAACTTCTTGCGGCTCTCGGCAAAGCCTTTGAAGGCGGTGTGGGCGTCCGCCGCGACACCCATGAGCCGACCCAGCAGGCCCTTGCGCGCGGCGGGCTGGCCACCGGCGGCTTCGGCCTGCAGGTCCTCGATGCGGAGGATCTTCACGCCATCGATGACGGAGGCCGCAATACGCCCCACCTCGCCGGCATCGCCCAGGCGCACGCCGGTCAGCAATTGGCGGGAGGATTGTGCGATCTCGGCCAACACGCCGTCGCCATGCGAGAGCAGCGTGGCCGTCTTGCGGAAGTCGATGCGGTTGGCGGATTGCTCGGCTTGGGCGCGGTCCTCCGGCCCCAGGCTGCCGATCTCGACGAGACGGCCCGGTGCAGGCTCCGGGGCAAGCCTGGGATCGGCGACGGCGGTCGACGCCACTGGCACGGGAAGGTTCGCAGGTGCCGGGTCCAGATTGTCGAAGATCGCGAGGTCCAGCGGCTTGTCTTCAGTCGGGTCTGGCATCCAGCAGCCTCCGGGAATTACGTCGACCTCGAAGGATTGTCGCTGCGAATGCCGTGCAAGGCAAATGGACGCTTCAGGGCCGCGGTCTGGATCTAGTCCACAATCTCCCGCGGCTGCGTCCGGTCCAGGTAAAGCGTGATGGGTTGGCCCGGCCGGAGCGACGGCACGCTCGTCCGGTTCAGCACGTCCACCTTGAGCACCGTATCGCCCACCGCAGCCAAATAGCGCAGCGTCGGCCCCTGCACGCGCTGGTCTGTCACGGTGGCCTGCAGCACGTACGCGTCCTCCGCACCCATCCGCACGTCGAACGCCTCCGGGTGGATCGCCCAGGCATGCGCTGGCCGGACCGAAAACAGACGCTCGACCACCGCCGGCTCGAGCAGGTTGAAGTCACCGATGAACCCGGCGACGAACCGGGTCGCCGGGCGGTCGTACACGGTTCGCGCAGCATCCACCTGCACGATGCGCCCGGCATTCATGACGGCCACCTGGTCGCCGAGCACCAGCGCCTCCTCCTGGTCGTGGGTGACCAGGATGCTGGTGAGCCCGGTTTCGCGCTGGATGCGCTTCAGCTCGTCGCGCAGGCGCTTGCGGATCTGTGCGTCCAAGGCCGATAGCGGCTCATCGAGCAGCAGCAGCCGCGGCTCCAGCACCAGGGCGCGCGCGAGTGCCACGCGTTGCTTCTGGCCGCCCGATAGTTGCGCCGGGCGAGCGTCGGCACGCGGGCCAAGCTCCATTAGGGCGAGCGCCGCATCCACCTTGCGGGTGATGTCGGCCTTGGCCAGGCGCTTGCGCTCGAGCCCGAAGGCGAGGTTCTGCCGCACCGTCATGTTCGGGAACAGCGCGTAGTGCTGGAACGTCATCGCGACACCGCGCTGCGTCGGCGGCAGCCGCGTCACGTCGCGGCCGGCGATCCACAGAGTGCCGCGATCCTGCTGCGCGAGCCCCGCGATCGCCCGTAACAACGTCGTCTTACCGCACCCCGATGGGCCCAGCAGCACGCAGATTTCTCCTTCCGCTACTGCAAGATCGACATCGGCGAACACGGAAACCGAGCCGAAGCTTTTGGCGAAACCCTGCACCGCGACGAAACTCATGCGCGACGCCGCAGAACAGATAGCGCGATCGCCGTCGCCAGCCACATGGTGGCGAAATACACGGTGATGATGACGGCGGTGACCTGCCCCACCTTCTGCCGCTGGCCGAACAGGTAGATGGCCAAGGTTTGGAATTGACCGCCCACCAGCATGTTCGCGAATACGAACTCGGCAAACGTCAGCGCGAACACCATGGACAGCCCGACCACCAGGCCGGGTGCCAGGCAGGGCAGCAGGACCTTGCGCGCCACAACGAGGTCGCCGGCGCCGACCAGGTGCCCGGCATCCAGCAGTTCGTGCACATCGAGCGCCCGCAGATTGTTCTTCAGTGGCAGATACAGCAGCGGAAACGCCAACGGCAGATAGCCTAGCAGCAGGATCCAGGGCGTGCCGATCAGCACCACCGGGCCATTCGCATATAGCGCCAGCAAGCCGACGACGAGCACCACCTGGGGCAGCGCGTAGGGCAGGATGACCAGCCGCTCCATCCAGCGGTCCAGGGTGGGGAGGTAGCAGTGCGCCGCCAGGATGGCCGGTAGGCTGACCAGCAGGTTCAGCACCACCGACCCGGCGGATAGAAACACCGAGCGGGCAAGCGCCGACTGGAACACCGGGTCCGCCAGCACGCGTGCGAACCAGTCCAGGGTCAGGCCGCTCGGTGCCAAGCCGCCGTACCAATCGGTGGCGAGGGCGTCCACCACCACGGCCACCACCGGCAGCAGCAGCAGCGCAGACACCAGGCCGATCAGCAGCCGGTCGAGCGCCGCACTACCGGGCACGGCTGCGCTTCAGCAACAGTTGGTCGGCCAGGATCGGCACCAGCAGGGTCACGACGAGCAGCACGGCCAAGGCGTTGGCGAGACCGGGGTCGGTGAACACGTCGCCCCCCACCAACTCGCCGATGCGGATGGTGACGAGGTTGGCCCCGCCGCCAATCAGGGCGTAGGCGGTGGCATAGGTGCCCATGGCGTTGGCGAACAGCAGGATGAAGGTGCCGGCCAGGCTGGGCAGCAGAATCGGCAGGCCGATGCGCCACCAATACACCCAGCGCGACGTCCCCATCAGCGCCGCGGCCTCCGCCAGGTCCGGCGTCAGCACGCCGAGGCTGGGGAACAGCACCAGCACGGTGAACGGGATTTGGAAGTAGCTGTAGACCAGGGCGAGCCCCTGCAACGAATACACGTTGAACTCCGCCACCAGGCCGGAGCGGACCAGCAACAGCGTCACCACGCCGTTCACGCCGCCCAGGATGGTGAAGGCAAGCGCCAGTGGCACGCCCACGAAATTGGACGCGACATTGAACAAGGTGAGAAATCGGCGCTGCACCCCGATGGAGCGGCGATACAACGCCAGGCTAAGGGGAAAGCCGATGCCCAGCCCGATTGCGCTGGTCAACAGCGACAGCCCGATACTGGTCTCGAACGCGCCGCGGTAGAAACGGCTGGTCAGGATCGTGGTGAAATTGCCGGGCGACCAGCCGTCGCTATCCACCACGCTGCCGGCCACGACGGACGCCATCGGCAGCAGGTCGAACAGCACCACGACGACGAGGAACGGGAGCGTCCACAGCATCGCCAGCCATGACCGGCCCGGGCCGCGCACCCGGGCTACATCTCCGCCAGGACATGCTCCTGCCAAAGCGATGGCACCTTCTTGGCGCCGTCCATCCAGGTCAGCGCGTCCACCGGGCGAGCCTTGGCGTATTCGCTGCTCGGCAGCAGCTTGGCCTTTGCGGAATCCGACAGGGTGATGTGATCCACCCGGATCGGCCGCGCGTAGCCTTCCGCGAGGTTGTTCTGCCCCTTGTCGCTGAAGATGAACTCGCGCGTTAGCATGGCGGCGTTCGGATGCTTGGCGAACTTGTTGATCACGGTGGTGTAGCCGCTGGTCACGGTGCCGTCCTGCGGGATCTGCACGTGGAAGCGCCCGCCGCCGACCTTGTCGCGATAGTTCAGGGCGTTGAAGTCCCACATCAGGCCGACCTGGATCTCGCCCTTGGCCATGTTGGCCGGCAACGCCGTGATGGTCAGCAAACGCTTCTGCTTGGCGAGCTTGGCGAAGAAATCCATCGCCGGACTCACATTGGTTTCGCTACCGCCCATGGCGATCGCGCAGGCCAGCACCGCCGCGTTGGATTGCGACGCCTTGCCTACGTCTCCGGCGGCGACCTTGTAGTTTCCGGTCAGCAGGTCCGCCCAGGTTTTCGGCGGGTTCGGCACGTCGCTCGCCACCGCAAACGAGATCGTCCCGGTATAGGCCAGCATCCAGAGCCCGTCTTTGTCGCGGGCCCAATCCGGGACGTCCGACCACGTGGTCGGCTTGTAGGCGGCGGCCAGCCCGCGCTGGGCTGCGATGGCGCCGAACTCGAACCCGACGTCGCCGATATCGGCCGACGCATTCGATCGTTCCGCAGCGAACTTGGACAGCTCCTCGGCACTGCTCATGTCGGTATCGACGTGGGTCAGGCCATACTGGCTGGCGACATCTTTCCAGGTCGCCTCCCAATTGGCCCAGTCGTCCGGCATGCCCACGCTGTTGACGGCACCTTCCTTGCGGGCTGCTGCCACCAGATCGTCCACCGGCCCGGCCATCGCGCGGGACGCAGTGATCGACGCCGCTGCGAGTGCCAGTGCGGTCCGTCGTGTCAGGGACGAGGTCATGTCGTTCACTCCCGCTGTCAGCCGGTTTGGGGACAGTACTCGTTACCCAGTCGAGGGGCGAAACGGCGTTCTGTCAATCGCACCGGGTGCGCCCAAATCCCCGAGTGCTGGCTACCCTGCGGTGTTCGGAACCGCCAATCGTCAGCCCGGCGCCGCGGTCAGCACCCGCCGCTCGAGCTCACCCTCGCGTGAGGCGACGTAGCGGTTCACGTGAGGTTTCAGCCCCAGGTTCTCTCGCAGCGTGTTGCCTTCGTACGCCGTGCGGAAACGCCCACGCCGTTGCAGTTCTGGGGTGACGAAGCGGATGAAATCCTCGCACCCGCCCGGCAACTGGTTCGGCGTGACGTTGAACCCATCGCAGCACTCCGCGTCCATCCACGCTTCCATGCGGTCGCAAATGTCTGCGGCGGTGCCGATCACGGCGCTGCCACCCTCGCCAGCCAAATGCTGGCACATCTCGCGGATGGTCCAGTTGTTCTCCCGCACCCGCTGCATCAGCCGTTCCTGGCTGGAGCGGACTTGTGCCTCGGCCTGCGGTTCCGGGACCGGGCCATCGACCGGGAAACCAGACAGGTCGCCGAGCGCGTTGTAGGCCCGCGCCAACCCGACCAGCGGGTCCACCAATTCCTGCAGTTCGTCGTATTTCGCCTGTGCTTCCGCCCTGGTCGCGCCGACGATGGGGCGGATGGCTGGCATGATCTTGAGGTCGTCCCAGTCGCGGCCATACTTGGCCAGGCGCCCCTTCACGTCGTCGTAGTACGCCTTCGCCGCCGGGATGTTGTCCTGCGAGGCGTAGATCACGTCGGCGGATTCGGCGGCGATCTCCCGACCCGGCTCGCTGGCGCCCGCCTGCACCAGGATCGGACGGCCCTGCGGCATGCGAGCGACGTTCAACGGGCCTTTGACCTGGAAGTGCTTCCCCATGTGGTTCAGCAAATGCAGCTTGCTCTCGTCGTAGAACTGGCTGTTGGCGCGGTCATACACGAAGGCGCCGGGTTCCCAGCTATCCCAGAGACCCTTCACCACTTCGACGAATTCGGCGGCGCGTTCATAGCGCGTGTCGTAGTCCAGGTGCTTGGCGCGGTTGAAGTTCTGCGCTTCGGCATCGGACCACGAGGTGACGATATTCCACCCCGCGCGACCGCCGCTGATCAGGTCCAGCGTCGCGAATTTGCGGGCGATGTGAAAGGGCTCGTTGTAGGTGGTGGAGGCCGTGGTCACCAAGCCGACATGCTTCGTCACCGCCGCCAGTGCGGGCAGCAGCGTCATCGGCTCCATCTCCACGATCTCGTAGCCGGAGCGGGCCAGGGAGCCGCGCGGCAGGTCCTTCTCCCGCACGCCGATGCCGTCGGCGAAGAAGATCATGTCGAACAGGCCCTGCTCCGCCAATTGGGCGTTGCGGACATAGTGGTCGAACCGCAGCGTGCCATCCGCCGGCGTGGCCGGGTGGCGCCAGGCGGACACGTGGTAGCCCAGGCCCCGCATGGACATGCCGAGCTTCATTTGCCGCTTCGTCATTCTTTGCTCCTTCACGGTGCAGACGGAGGTGCGCTGACCACCGCTCGCTCGTAGCCGGCTCCCCGGGCACGTGGCCTGCCCCGTCACCGATTTCGCGGCCGGCATCGATCGACCCCGTTGTCGAATGGTGCCGCACCCGCTGCGTGAGAGCAATTGTGCGTCAGCCAGGTCCGTTACGAGAGCGGCACATCGACCTTGGTCCGCAGGGTCGCCGCGACAGGCAGGGCCGCGGCGCACATGGCCGCCATGATCCAGAAAGTGGCCGCCCCGAACCGACCGTACAGCGGCCCCGATGCGAACGTCATCGCCGTGGTGGCGGTGCCGACCGCGACCGTCCCATAGAACGCCTGCGCCGTGGCCGCCAGCGGTGCCGGTACGACCGTGGCGATGGTCCGCACGCATAGTAGGTGCAGCAAGGCGAAGGTCAGCCCGTGCAGCGGCTCCACCAGCGCCATGGCCCCGATCGCGGCCGTCTGCGCCGCCGTGCCCCACCGGACGACGCCGGCGGCCGCGCAGAGCAGCGCCGACCCGGCCACGCCAAGCCGATCCATCAGCGGACGACCCAACACGAAGAACACCAGCACCTCGGCCGTGACGGACTCGGCCCAGAGCAGCCCGGCCGCACCGGGGCCCATGCCGGCCGAACGCCAACGGATGACCTCGAACCCGTCATGCAGGGCGTGGCTGCCGCCCACCAGAGCCGCCACCACCATCAATCGCGTGAACGCCGAGATCCGCAGCAGGTCCATGAACCGCCCGGTCGACGCGCGACCCTCCGGGGTGGTCAGGCGATTGGGCAGCCGAGTGGCCAACAAGGCTGCGACCGCGAGCAGGCCGGCATTCAGCCAGACGATCACCCCGATGCCGGCCCAGCCCACCGCTTGGCCCGACGCCGCGGCCGCCACGATGAACGCCGCCGACCCGGCCCCTCGCACCCAGCCATATTGGAACGGCCGCCGGCCCTCGCTCGCTGCCACCGTCAGCGCATCGGCGATCGGCGTCAGCGGCGCCAGCAACGTCGCATGCGCAACCACCACCAGCGCCAGCGGCAACAATCCCGCGGCCGGCACGTAACCGAGGGCCACCGCAGCCGATGCCGCCAGTCCGGCGGCCAACACGCCGCGGGCCGCCCCGCTCCGATCGGCCAGCCTTCCGCCGAGCGGGCCGGACACCAGGCGGATCGCGGAGCCCAGCCCGAGCACCAAGCCGATCGCGGCCGGGTTCAGTCCGCGCTCCTGCAGCAGCCCGGGCAAAAACGGCGAGGCCACGCCGAAGGCTGCGAACAGGGCGGCATACAGGCCGATGAACAGGGGCAAGGGAGAGATGGGCACTGGCACTCCTCTTCTGCCTCCTCACCTAGGCACGAACTCGTCTTTGCCGATACGCGAACCAAGCACGGAGCGCCCCACCATCGCCCGATCCACCGAACAGACCAACTGCGCACGACCGCCTGTGTCCATCGTCTTCGTCCTGATAACGCTCGGCCTGGACGCGCTCGGAGTGGGGATCATCGCACCGATCGTGCCGGGTCTGGTGCAGCAACTCGCCCATCTGCCGCCAGAGCGAGCCGCCCCGTGGGTTGGCGCGCTGATCGCCGTCTATGCCGCCACGCAGTTCTTCGCCGCCCCGATCCTCGGCGCCTTGAGCGACCGGTTCGGCCGCAGACCGGTCATCCTGGCGTCCGTTGCCGGGATCGGCGCGGATTACGTCTTGCTGGCCCTGGCGCCGAGTCTCGCCTGGCTTTTTGTGGGCCGGTTGATCGCCGGGGCCACGTCCGCCAACGTCGCCGCAGCGACGGCCTTCATCGCCGACCTTAGCAACGAGGACGAGCGGTCGCGCCGGTTCGGCCTCATCGGCGCCACGTTCGGCGCCGGATTTGTCGTCGGACCGGCGCTCGGCGGCCTGCTTGGGAGCTTCGGCTTACGGCTTCCGTTCTACGCCGCGGCGGCTCTGGCTTTCGCCAACCTGCTATACGGCCTGTTCGTGCTGCCCGAGAGCCTCACCGAAGATCGCCGCCGCGCTTTCACCTGGACCAGAGCCAACCCGTTCAGCCTGCTGCGTGGCGTGTGGCGCGACCCGGCGCTGCGCAACCTGTCGTTCGCCTGGTCGTGCAGTTGGGTCGGGTTAGGTGCGGTGCAGAGCAGCCTGGTGCTGTTCACCCGCTACCGCTTCGGTTGGGGTGGTGCCGCCAACGGGCTCGTGCTGGCCGGGATCGGTCTGTCGCAGGCAGTGGTGGAAGGTGTCTTGCTCACCCACATAACCGCCCGGTTGGGTGAACGTGGGACAGCGGTCCTGGGTTACTGCGCCGGCGTGGCCGGCTACACCCTGCTGGCCATGGCGCTGGACGGTTGGATGGTGGCGCCGGCCGTCGTGTTGCTGGCGCTGGCCGGGCTCGCGACGCCGTCGGTTCGCGCGTTGGTGTCGGGGCGGGGCGGGGTCGAAAACCAGGGCGAGATGCAAGGTGTGCTGACAGCCGTCGAAGGGCTGACCGCGGTGGCTGCCCCACTGATCACGGCGTGGCTGTTCTTCGCGTTCACCGCGCCCTCGGTGCCCGTGCACGCAGCAGGGGCGCCATTCCTACTGGCGGCGATGGCCGCAGTGGTCGCGGGCGTGCTGCTTTGGAGAGTTGATGGTCGAGGAGCCTGACCTGGCCTGATGTGCGGCCCGCTCCCCACAACCCTACCAGCGGCCTGAATGACTGACCCACGCCGACCGCCGGCACACGGACTGAGCGTTGGTACCACGTCACCAAACCATCATATGAGTATATTCCGACCCTGCCTTCGCGGGCGCAGGCACAGCATGCTGCCCCGTCCTACCTCTGGCCGGCGCATTCCACCTCGCGGCCAAGCATAGGATGCAAGTCACTCGTAGCGGCGGGATGAGTCAACAAACCGGCCCTACCATCTTTACAGCACCGGCGGAGTATACAGGATGTCAACGTCAAGTTTCGAACCAGCAGACGAGACTATCCGTCAACAGGCTTACTACTCGTGGGAAGCTGACGGACGGCCAGACGGACGGCATATGGAGCATTGGGAGCGCGCCCGGGTAGCGCAGCATGCGACAACCGTCATCGGGGCCGGATTGGCGTTGACGCCAGGAAATTACGAGGGCGGCATCAGTGCTCAGCCGCCGGTGGTGTAACAGCATCGCAACACGGCACGGCGTTGCCGCGAACTGGGGGCGCCGACCCAGGCTCTCCGTGCGGATCCGGACGAACTGACCCCGCTGCCGATGCACCTCAAACCAGGCGCATCACGTCGGCCCAGTAATCGCCCCAATCCTGGTTCGCCCAAGCCGAGTCCTCGTGCATCGCCCGCGCAAAGCAATGGGCGGCGGACCCACTGGTGCGGCGCAGATACTGGGCCATGGCATGCGGCGGGAAGCCCGACGAATTCAGCGGCAACACGATCGCGGGGTTCGGGATCGGTGGCATATGGCTGGGCGCGTACCCAGGGCTGATCTGCTGCATCTTCCGCCTCCACGCTATTCTGCAGCTAAGGTAGCGGAGCGTATGTGTCTGCGGTGTGGCAGAACGTTGAATGATCAAGTCGGAATGTTACCGGTCCACCGATACCGAGCCGTCCCGTGCGAAGTTGTAGGAGCCGGATTGGTTGGAGAAGTTCTGCAAGATCGTGTCCCGCAGGTAGTCCACCCGGACGTTGATGGCAGCCGGGTCCAGATTGGCGAACGCCGGCAAAACGTGGATGTCGGCCACCTGCCCGCCACCGAGGTCGATCGACACGAGGTATCCGTTGCTCGCCCGGGCCATCCGCCACCGTGTGCCCTGTGCCGTGACGCTCGCCCACCGGTTCGTTGGCGACAGCGGGTTTGCCGGCGGTAGGGCGGCTGCTGGGTCAGTCGTCGGAGTGGTTGCAGGTGTGGCAGGCGGGGCGGTGGCAGTCGGTGGGGTAACCGGCGGCGGCGCTGTGGGTGCGGATTGCGGGGCAGCCGCAACCTGCCCGGTGAGCGTTGCATCGGCCGGCGGCGTGCCGGGGTTGGCCCCACCCGCACGCAGCCGCTGCATCACCGCGTCCAGGTCACCGGTCGTGGGCGGCGGCGCGGCGGGCGCATTCGGCGTAACAGGTGCCGGTGGCAGCGCATCGTGAATGGTGAAGCTGGTGCTGGACTGCGGATCGGTGTTCGCGAGCAGCCGGGGCTCCGGCCGGGGCCCTCCACCGGTCGGCAGCATGATGAACACGACCGCCACCGCAGTGGCAGCCGCCACGGCCATCAAAGCGTATTTCAGCATGTTCGCGCCTGTTCCATGGCAGGGGATGTAGTCGACACCGGCGCGGCGGAAAAGCGGCTACGTCATGCTTTCTTCTGCCACCCGCGATCGCCCTGCTGCCAATAAGTCAGTTGGTGTCCCGCCTGTTTCGCCACGGCCCAACGCTGCCTGGCAGCGGCGACGGCCGCCTCGTCGCCGCCGTCGAACAGGTCGAACACCCGGACCCAGGCCGCCGGGTCGGCATCGGTGCCGTCCAGCCGGAACAAATAGCGGGCCCCGTTCGGGGCTTCGGCCACCGTCGTCAGCCAGATCGGCTGCAGGTCGGCCTCCCCGGTGCGGGTGCTGCCATGCGGCAGCCAGTCCGGATCCGCCGACGCCCACAGCGCATCGTCCAGCGTCTTCAGCCGTGCGTCGTTGCCGCAGAGCACGGTGGCCCGCTCACCGGCGGCCAGGGTGCGGCCGAGCAACTTGGGCAGCGCCTGCTCCGCCGTATTGCGGGTCAGGTGGTAGAAGCCGATCTCGGTCATCGGTGCGGGTCCTCGAAGCGTTGGGTCAGCGGCCGGTCCAGCGGGCGGGCGCCGAACCCGCTGGCTCCCGCAGCGCCGATCACGCGGGCAGCTGGGTCCCTTCATAGTGCTCGGCCACCAACCGATCGATCAGGCGCACGCCGAACGCCGTGGCACCTCTGGGGATCGTAGCCGCGTCCTTCGTGCTCCAGGCGGTGCCAGCGATGTCCAGGTGCGCCCAGGGCACGCCGTTGGTGAAGCGCTGGATGAAACAGGCGGCGGAAATGGAGCCACCGGGCCGGCCCCCGACGTTCTTCATATCGGCGATCTCGCTCTTCAGCATCTTGTCGTAGGCGTCACCCAGCGGCATGCGCCACAGCTTCTCGCCCCAGGTCGTGCCGGTGGCGAGCAGCTTGTTCGCCAGGTCCTCGTTGTTGCTGAACAGCCCGGCGTATTCGTGCCCGAGGCTGACGATGATGCCGCCGGTGAGCGTCGCCAGGTCCACCATGAACGCCGGCTCGAAACGCTCCTGGCAGTACCACAGCACGTCGCCCAGAACCAGGCGGCCCTCGGCGTCGGTGTTGATGATCTCGACCGTCTGGCCGGAGTAGCTCGTGACCACGTCGCCGGGCCGCTGGGCGGTGCTGCTGGGCATGTTCTCCACCAGTCCGACCAGTCCCACCACGTCCACCGGGGCCTTGCGGCCGGCCAGCGCGGCCATTGCGCCGATCACCGCGCCGGCGCCGGCCATGTCCCACTTCATGTCCTCCATGCCGCCGGCGCCCTTGATGGAGATACCGCCGGTGTCGAAGGTCACGCCCTTGCCGATGAAGGCCAGCGGCTTTGCCTTAGGCCCAGCCTTCTTGCCCTTACCCTTGCCGCCCGAGGCGCCGTTCCACCGCATCACCACCATGCGGGGCTCGGTGGCGCTGCCGAGCGAGACGCCCATCAGCATGCCAAAACCGAGCTTGTCCATCTCCTTCGGCCCAAACACTTCCACCTTCACCCCGAGTTCCTCGAGCGCCACGCAGCGATCGGCCATCTCCGCCGGGAACAGCACGTTGGGTGGTTCGCTCACCAGGTCGCGGGCGAGGGCGACGCCATTGGCCACCGCCTCCATCGGCGCCCAGGCCTCGGCGACAGCTGCCGGATCGGCGCAGAGGATGGACAGGTCGGTGAGCTTGGGCTTGTCCTCCGGCTTCTCCTTGGTGCGATAGCGATCGAACCGATACGACCGCAGGGTGGCCCCCATCGCGACGGAGGCGGCGTGCAACGGGGCGAGTTCGCCGGCGACGATGGCCACGTCCGCTTCCTGCGCCAGGGCGGCGGCGATGGCGCCGCCGGCCTCCTCGGCAGCGAAGGGCGTCAGTTCCTCCGGCTTGCCCAACCCCACGGCAAGCACGCGCGACAGACCGCCGCCGGGTGCCAGCACGCTGCAGCTGCTGCCCTTCTTGCCGGTGAACTTGGCGGCCGCGAAGGCCCGCACCAGGGCGCCGCCGCACGCGCGGTCCAGGTCAGCCGCCAGCCCAGTCGGCGCTGCCCCCTCCGGCACCAGCAGGGCCAACGCCCCGGATTCAGGCAAGCTGGCACGGGTGAACTCGATGGACAGCATGGAGAATCCTCGGGGATGTGCGGTTTATGGGGGACTGTAGCAGCGCGGAGCGACTTTGCCAGACAGGGCCCGCTTGGAATGATTGACGTTGACTGTGCGCCATACTACGTCCCTTAGACCGCGTTCAGACCAGGCGTTCCATTTGATTTCAAACGCATTTTACGTCCTTGCGCTCCTGCCAGGGGATGTCCGTCAAATGAGCGAGCAGAAGGCACAAGTCGCATAATGGACGAAGTCGCGCTGCTGCATCTCGCCGCCGACCTCGCCCGGCAGGCTGGGGCTATCATCCTGAGCGTGCGCGCCCGCGGCTTCGAGACGCTGCACAAGGAGGACAAGAGCCCGGTCACCGAAGCCGATCACCTGGCCGAGCAGCTGATCGCCGCAGGGCTGCGCGAGGCGACCCCGGACATTCAAGTCGTCGCGGAGGAGGAGTCGGCGGCCGGGCGCGAGCATGACGCCGCAGCCGATTACTGGCTGGTGGATCCGCTGGACGGAACGCGCGAATTCGCCGCCGGCCGGGACGAGTTCACCGTCAATATCGGCCTCGTACGCCACGGCGTGCCCGTGCTGGGCGTGGTCGGCGTGCCAGCCCTGGGGGAGTTGTTCGGCGGCATCGTTGGCCGCGGCGCCTGGAAGCGCACCGGGCAGGGCGAGCAGCCGATCACCGCCCGCACGCCGCCCGCGGAAGGGCTGACCGTGCTCGCCTCCCGCCATTACGCCAACGACGCCCGGCTCAGCGCCTTCCTGGCGGAGCGGCGGGTCGCCTCCATCGTCAACTATGGCTCGGCCCTAAAGATCGTCCGTGTCGCGGAGGGGGTTGCCGACCTCTATCCCCGGTTCGGCCGGACCATGGAATGGGACACGGCCGGGCCGCAAGCCGTGCTGGAGGCTGCGGGCGGCCGGGTGCTGGATGTGGCGGGGAACGCCCTCGGCTACGGCAAGCCCGGCTGGGAAAACCCGCATTTCATTTGCTGTGGCCGGTGACCAAGCGGCTTCACCCCGGTGACCCCGATGCAGCTGCCTTGCTCCTGGCCGGTCAGCTGGTCGCCTTCCCGACGGAGACGGTCTACGGCCTGGGTGCGGACGCAACCTCCAACAGCGCCGTCGCCTCGGTGTTCGCAGCGAAGGGTCGCCCGCACTTCAACCCGCTGATCTGCCACTACCCCGATGCCGCGTCCGCCTTCCGCCACGTCGACGCGACGGTACTCGCGACGACCCTGGCCGACGCGTTCTGGCCCGGGCCGCTGACGATGGTGCTGCCGCGCCGGATCACCTGCCCTGTCGCCTTGCTCGCCGGCGCCGGGCTGGACACGCTGGCGGTGCGGGTGCCGGCGCATCCCGTGGCCCTCGCCCTGCTGCGGGAGGTCGGGCGACCGGTGGCGGCGCCCTCGGCCAACCGGTCGGGTAGTGTGTCCCCCACCACGGCGGACCACGTGCTGGACGGGCTGGACGGCCGCATCGCCGCCGTGGTGGATGGCGGGCCGTGCGCAGTGGGCGTGGAGTCCACGGTGCTGGATTTGTCCGGGGCCGGCGCTTTCCTGCTCCGCCCCGGCGGCGTCCCGGTGGAAGCGATCGAGGCACTGATCGGGCCAGTTGGACGCGCGATCACCCCCGCCGAGGTAGAGCAATCCCGCAGCCTGCGCTCGCCGGGCCTGCTGGTTTCGCACTACGCGCCAGCCTTGCCAGTGCGGCTGAACGCAACCGAGGTCGCGGGCGACGAGGCCCTGCTCGCGTTCGGTCCGCGCTTGCCCGGTGCCGGCGTCACCTTCGAACTCAGCGGCAACGGTGACCCGGTCGAAGCCGCGTCGCACCTGTTCGAGGGCCTGCGCTGGCTGGACCGGGAAGGCGCGCGGCTCGGCTTGCGCGGGATCGCCGCGATGGCGGTGCCGGATGCAGGGCTGGGTGCGGCCATCAACGACCGTCTGCAACGCGCCGCCGCCCCACGGTGAACGGGTCCCCCTCCGCCTACCCAGACGTCATCGTGATCGGCGCAGGGGCCGCCGGGCTGATGTGCGCCGCGATCGCCGGGCAGCGTGGCCGCCGTGTGCTGCTGCTGGACCATGCGAGCGAAGCGGGGCGCAAGATCCTGATCTCCGGCGGCGGCCGCTGCAATTTCACCAACACCGGCACCGTGCCGGACCGTTTCTTCTCCGCCAACCCGCACTTCGCCCGCTCCGCCCTGGCGCGCTACACGGCCGAGGATTTCTGCGCCCTGGTCGCCCGTCACGGCATCGCCAGCCACGAGAAGACGCTCGGGCAATGGTTCTGCGACGGCTCCGCCCGCTCGATCGTGGCCATGCTGCTGACGGAATGCGAGGCGGCCGGTGTCGATCTGCGGCTCGGCCACCAGGTGACCGGGCTGAGCCGGTCCGACCGTTTCACCGTGGAGACGGACCACGGCGCCTTCACCGCCGCATCGCTGGTGCTGGCCACCGGGGGGCTATCGATCCCGAAGCTCGGCGCCACCAGCTTCGCCTACGACGCCGCCCGGCGGTTCGGCCTACCTTTGACGGAAATTCGCCCGGCGCTCGTGCCGTTGGTCGCCAACGACAACGATATGTCGCTGATGCGGCCGCTGAGCGGGGTGTCGTTGCCGGTGGCGGCGCGCTGCGGACGGGCGTCGTTCCACGAGGCGATGTTGTTCACCCACCGTGGCCTGTCCGGCCCGGCGATCCTGCAGGTGTCCTCCGCCTGGCGCGAGGGCCAACCGGTCATGCTGGACCTGCTGCCCGGCATCGACGCCTACGCCACCCTCCGCAGTGCCAAGGCCGAGCGCCCGCGCGCCACATTGCGGACCGTCCTGGCCGGTCTGCTGCCACACCGCCTGGCGGATGGCTTGGCGCCGCGATGGCCCGGCGTCGAGATGGCCAACCTGCCCGACCGCGTTCTGGCCGAGGCCGCCGCCGCACTTTCGAAGTGGTCCGTCATGCCGTGCGGCACCGAGGGCTATGTCAAAGCCGAGGTCACGCTCGGAGGTGTCGATACCGCCGCATTGTCGTCGCGCACGATGGAGGCGAAAGCGGTGCCGGGCCTGTTCGTCGTCGGCGAGGCGGTTGATGTGACGGGTTGGTTGGGCGGATACAATTTCCAATGGGCCTGGTCGAGTGGCTGGTGCGCGGGGATGGCCGCATAGAAATCCTGCTCGTTATTTGGCTTGAAGCTCGCCAATCAGCCATGTGGCGCACTCATTGCCTCATCAGCGAAGGTAGATGAAGTTTCGACTTCTGGTTTCGTTACGGGTTGTAGCTGTATCATCAACTTAGACTGACCCACCAAAGCAAGTTGGTCCCGGTATCGTGAACTCGTAGTGATCCAACGGATGTTGCGGACTCGACATCTGCGGATGCAGAGTATTCCCTCGCTGAAACGATTGGAGCAACAATGAACAAGATGTCTGCTAAGCATCTCTCCTTGTGTCTTGCTTTAGCGCTGCCGCTCGCAGCCTGCCAAACGGAGGTTTCCCAGATCCGGGCGAGCGGAACGATGGGACCATCCGATGCGGACTTCGTGACGGCTGCCTACCAGATCGCGCAGTTGGACGAATTGGCTGGCAAGCTTGCAGCGACCAAGGCGGCTGACCCGCGGGTGATCAATCTGGCCAGCCAGATGAGCTCCGAGGCACAGGTGTTGTATCCAAACCTGCAGGGCGCGTTGCAGGCTGAAGGCAAGCCGGCGCCTTCCAGCCCAACGCCCGAGGTCACGGCCGAAGTCCAAAAGCTCAACGGCCTGAGTGGTAGCGCCTTCGATCGCACATTCGTCGCCGACGAGTTGGCAGCCCACCAGCGTGCCGTATCCATCCTGCAGTCGGAAGACACGTCGACCAAGGACGGCGCTCTCAAGAGCCAGGTCGAAACCGAACTGCCAGCCGTGCAGAGCAATCTCGCGACACTGCAATTCCTGTCCAGCGACCTGTCGCCCTCGAAGCAGAGCTGAAACGACGCCCCCCACCCCGCTGACTTCCTCTCCCTCGCGGAGGGGCCGGGGTGAGGGGCCTTTTGCCCAGCGCAATCGACCGAGCCTGTATTCGCCCCTGCGCTCCAACGCCCTCCCGCAGGTAAGGCCATGCATACGGGGCAGAGCTTTTAAGTTCCTCCCCCCGTTCTTCACGGGGGACGTGGCGGCGAAGCCGACGGAGGGGGCGCTGGGCACAGTCCGAGTGTGTCGGCTCACGTGATCGCCCTGCTCCCCAGCGAAGACTCCTCAGGTGCTTTGGGCAGCGGCGAGCGCCGTATCCTGTTGCTGCGCCCGGATCATCGAGGGCCGCTCGGCAATTCTGGCGGCGTAACTGGTGAACTCGGCCCGGGGCGGGACGAGCTTGAAAGCGATCGTCCAGGCCAAAGCAGTGCCCCACAAGATGTCCGCAGCGGAGAACGTGCTGCCGAGCAAGTAGGGCCCGGGCGTCAGCGCGCCGGACAACAAGTCGATCACCTCGTCATAGCTGCCATAAGGGCTCATCGCCCGCACCCCAGGCTCGTGCCCGCGTGCCTTGTCCACCATCGCCGGCTCGAAGGCGGAGGCATAGAACACCATCCAGCGCAGGTAGGGGCCTCGCATCTGATCCGCCACCGCCGGGGCAAGGCCGGCCGCAGGGAATAGGTCGGCCAAGTGCAGCAAGATCGCCACCTGCTCCGTTATGATCGCCGAGCCGTCCTGGAGCGCCGGAACCTTGCCGAGTGGGTTGATCGCCAGGAAGGCAGGCGCGGTGTTCTCGCCCTTGCTGCGGTCCAACACCCTCAGAGTGTAGGGCGCCCCCAACTCCTCCAACATGGCCAGCACGCCGGTAGAGCGCGTGCGCGGGGAGTGGAACAGTGTAATCGGGCGTTCGGTCATGGGTGTCTCCATCCGGTTGATGTCTCGACGCAGCCCGCCGCCACCAGGGCATTTACGCTCTGTTAAGACATCCAGTAGCAGAATGGGCCATCGTATGGGAGCGGGCATCATGCTGGACGGTACCCTTGGTTTTGACCTTCGGGAGCAGGCTGTGCCGCTCATCCACGGCATCGCCCGGCTGGCCGGCCTGCTCTACGACGGCTACGATTTCGGCGACATGCTGGACCTGATCGGCCCGGAGCCAAGTGGCGCCCCCGAGCGCGCCGCCTGGTTGATGGATCGGTCCTGGGCGTATTCGCTGAATTTCTCGCCCTACCAAGCCGCGATCTACCAGCGGCAGGCGCTGGAGATGCAGCAGGTTTTCCGCTTGCGGAGTGCGGCAACCGGGCCGCGGCTGCTCGCCTTGGCGGCCCCCGGCGATCTGATGGTCAATGCCCCACTCGACTTCATCACCGAGCCGGCAGGGTTGCGCTTGGACCTGGCGTTCATTGGGCCGGGCGGCGGCTTGCCCAGCGTCCTGCCGGAGCACGACGTCGCCATGATCGCGGCGAGCGAGAGCGCCCCCGAGGCACTGGCCGGGTTCGCCCGGCTGTTCGGGATGTGGCCGCGCCCGATCCTGAACGATCCGGACCGTATCGCGCCAATGTCCCGCACTTGGCTGCCGGGGCATCTCGCGGGCCTGTCCGGTCTGTTCACCGCCCCGGCCCGCGTGGTCACGCGGCAGGATCTGGCGGCCGTCTACCTGACGTCGCTGCTGCCGGGGTCGAGTTTCCCGTTTCTGCTTCGTCCGATGGGGTCGCATGCCGGGCATGGCCTGGCTCGCGTGGATGGGCCGCAGGACGTGCATCGGTTCCTATCCGACACGGAGGGCGATGCCTTTACGCTGACCCAGTTCATCGACTATCGCGGCGCTAACGGCTGGTATTGCAAATACCGCATCGCCTTCGTCGCCGGCCACCCCTTCGTCTGCCACATGGCCGCCTCCGAGACGTGGATGGTGCATTATCTGAACGCCGGCATGGACGAGAGCCCCGCCAAGCGCGCCGCCGAGGAAGCGTCCATGCTGGGCGTCGATGACTTCACGGGCCGCCACGAGGCCGCGTTGGCCGCTCTGGTGGACTCGGTGGGGCTGGACTACTTCTCGATCGATTGCGCCGAGACGAAGGACGGGCGGCTGCTCGTGTTCGAGGCGGACACGGCGGCGATCATCCACTCGATGGATCCGCCGGAGTTGTATCCCTACAAGCGCCCCGCGATGCAGCGCTGCTACGACGCGTTCGCCGCGATGGTGCGG
>CAXTWC010000028.1:22063-36712 GCA_964247805.1 uncultured Acetobacteraceae bacterium
AGGGTGGGCTGCTCGCAGCCCACCACCACGCGCCCCGGCGTTCACACGCTCAACTGGCTTTACCGTCCAGGAACCCCCGCAAGATCCCGACGGTCGCCGGCGCTTCCTCCTGGGGAATGTGGCCGATGCCCGGCAAAGCCACGAGCGTCGCATGCTTCAACGCCCGCATGTAGTCGGCCGAGTTGGCGAAGGGGATCATCCCGTCCTTCTCGCCCCACATCAGCAGGGTCGGCGCCTCGATCCGCTCGAGCAGCGGCACCGGGTCCACCAACACCTGCTGGCCCATCCGCTGGACGATGGACCGCCGTACGCCTGGCGCCAGCATCATGTCGCGGTAGCGTGCGAACAGCGCGTCGGTGACCACACCGGCATTCGCGTAGGCCGGAGTCAGCGAAGCCCGCAGCATGAACGACGGCAGCACATAGGGCAGCGCCCGCATCATCAACGGCACCTCAGGCGGCTTGCCATACGCCAGCCCCGGGCTCGCGAACCCGTCGGGCGATACCAGCACGAGCTTGTCGACGCGCTCCGGATGCAGCGCCGCTGTGGTCCAGGCAATCCGCCCGCCCATCGAATTGCCCACCAGGCTCGCCCGCGCCACGCCCAGCCGGTCCATCAACGCCAGGAGGATCGTAATGCTGCGAGCATCCGTGTAGTCGCCGGACGGGTCGGCCCCGGTCAGTCCAAACCCCGGCAGGTCGTATCGGATGACCCGGTGGTCCTTCTCCAAGTCGCGCGCCCAATCATCCCAGGTCTGCAGGCTGGACCCGAACCCGTGAAGCAGGATCACCGCTGCCGCCGTCCTGGGCCCAGTGTCGCGCACATGCAATGTCAGCCCGTCGACGTCCAGGAACTCCGACGGCGGCTGCGCGTACTCGGCCCTTAGAGCGACCACCGGCTTGTCCGGGGTGTAAAGCCATACAAGTGCGCCAGTGACCACGACGGCAAGAAGGATCAGCAAATAGCTCAGCACTTTGAGCATAGACCGCGCATCCACCCTTCCGCCCGCACAGCCCACGCTGCAGGACTAAGGACCATGGAGCTTAGTCGGGCGCAAGATCGGGCTTCCGCAACTAATCCAAGATGCCGGCCGCCGATACCTGCACGCCGGATTCGCACCTGCATGCCAGTCTCGCTCGCTGGCTTATTGCCCTATCGCGTGATCTGTCCCACCTGTCCGGCTAGAAGGAGCCCGCGATGCCTGACCTGCCCATGCCGGCCGAGCTCACCAGCGAACTCGGCAGCTTGCTCGGCCCGCGGGGCCTGCTGACCGACGCCTCCGACCTGGAGGCCGCCGGGCAGGATTGGCGCCGGCTGTACAATCAGCCGCCCGCCGCCCTGCTCCGCCCCGCTTCGGCCAACGAATTGGCGGCGGCCGTGAAGATCTGCGTGGCCCGGGGCATGGCGATGGTGCCCCAAGGCGGCAACACCAGCATGGTCGGCGGCGGCGTGCCGAGCGGGCCGGGTCAGGTGGTGGTCAGCCTGTCGCGCATGAACCGGGTGCGGGCCACAGACGCCATCGACCTCACAATGACGGTGGAGGCGGGCGTGACGCTGAAGGCGGCGCAGGATGCTGCCATCGCCGCCGGGTGCATGCTGCCGCTATCCATATCCTCCGAAGGCACGGCGCAGGTCGGCGGCGTGCTCGCGACCAACGCGGGTGGCAACAACACCGTCCGTTATGGCAATGCACGCGACCTGGTGCTCGGGTTGGAGGCGGTGCTACCGGACGGCTCGGTCTGGAACGGGTTGCGCCGGCTGCGGAAGGACAACACCGGCTACTGCCTCCGCCAGTTGCTCGTGGGGTCGGAGGGCACGCTCGGCTTCATCACCGCCGCCGTGCTCAAGCTGGCGCCGCAGACCCGGCAACGCGAGGTGGCCCTCTGCGCCTTGCCCTCCGTGGACGCTGTGCTCGACCTGTTCGCCCGCTTCCAGCGCCACGACCCGGCGTCCCTGCAGGCCTTCGAGTATATGGGCGGCCCCGGCATGGAGTTGGTGATCCGGCACATCCCCGGCGCCGTGCTGCCGATCGGGCCGGCCGCGCACTATGCCTTGGTGGACCTGGCAACCGCGCGCGAGGGCGAGGATCTGCGTGCCGTGATCGAGACCGTGCTCGAAGCCGCGATGGAGGCTGGCACGGTCACCGACGCCGCGATCGCCGCCAGCGACGCCCAGCGCCTGGCCATCTGGAAGCTGCGCGAGGAACACTCGGAGGCGCAGAAGCGCGAGGGTGCCTCGGTGAAGAACGACGTTTCGGTGCCCGTCTCCCGCGTGCCGGAATTGCTGCGCCGGGGCGAGGCAGCGGTGGCGGCGTTGATACCCGGGGTGCGCTGCGTCGCGTTCGGCCATATCGGCGACGGCAACATCCACTTCAATTTCGAGCAGCCGGTCGGGTCGGATGGTGCCGCGTTCATGGCCCGCGACCACGACATCATGGATGCGGTCGGCGCCGTGGTGCGGGAGCTCGACGGCTCGTTCTCCGCCGAGCACGGGGTTGGGCAGTTGAAACCGTATATGATGCCGGATTGGCGCGGCGGGGCCGAACTGGACGCGATGCGGCGGATCAAGGCGGCGCTCGACCCGCTTGGGCTGATGAACCCCGGCAAGATCCTGCCGTGAACGACATCTCGGAAAGCTTCGCCGTGCCCTCCCAGGAGGAGGCGCCGGACCCGAACCGTTGGCCCGCGCTCATCGTGCTGTTGACCGGGGCGTTCCTTCCGGCGTTCGACTTCTTCGTCGTCAACGTGGCCCTTCCGGACATGCACACCGAGCTGGGGGCTCGGCCACAGGACCTGGAGCTGGTCGTGGCGGGGTATGGCCTGGCCTTCGCCATCCTGCTGATCACGGGGGGCCGGCTAGGCGACCTGTACGGACGTAAGAAGTTGTTCATCATCGGCATGGTAGGGTTCACCATCGCCTCGGCCTTGTGCGGGTTGGCCACCAGCCCGGCGGTGCTGATTGCCTCACGCGTGTTGCAGGGGCTGACGGCGGCGCTGATGAACCCGCAGGTGTTGGCAATCATTCGCGTGACCTTTCCCGAGGGCGAGCGGGCGCGGGCAATCGGCTATTTCGGCACCACGCTTGGGCTGGCGTCGATCGCGGCGCAGTTGGTGGGGGGTGCGCTGATACAGGCCAACATCGCCGGGTTGGGGTGGCGGCCGATCTTTCTGGTCAACGTCCCCGTCGGTGCGGTGGCGCTGTTCTTCGCCGCACGCACCTTGCGGGAATCGCGCGCCCAGGGCCGCCCGACGCTTGATTTGGGCGGAATTGTCCTGGCGACACTGACCTTGGTGCTGCTGGTGTATCCCCTGGTGGAAGCGCGCGGGCTAGGCTGGCCGTGGTGGACGGTCGTCATGGTGTTTGCGTCCGCGCCGGCACTGGCTGGGTTCGTCGTCTATGAATGGCACCTGCAGAACCGGGGCCGATCCCCGCTGGTGAGCATCCGTCTGTTCCGGGACCCGGGCTTTTCGCTGGGCCTGGTGATGACGGGGACCTTCTTCTCGGGGCTGGCCGCGTTTTTCATGGGCATCACCATCTTCCTCCAGCAGGGCTTCGGCTACGGACCGCTGGCGACCGGGCTGGTATTCGTGGCGTTTGGCATCGGCTTCGTCGTCGCCTCGCTGCAATCCTCGCGCGTGTCCCGCCGCATGGGTCCGCTGACGATCAGCCTTGGCACGGCCATGATGGGGACCGGGCTGCTCGGGATCGTGGCCCTTGCCGTGCAGGCGCATGGGACGCCGATCAACCTGCTGGTGCTTTGGCCGGTGCTGATGTGGTACGGCTGCGGCCAGGGTTTCGCGCTGCCGACGCTGGTCGCCGCGGTGGTCGGCAGCAGCCGCATCCCGCCGCAGGAGGCCGGGGCGGCGTCCGGCGTGTTCACCATGGTGCAGCAGGTGGCATTCGCGCTGGGGGTCGCGGTGATCATGGGGGTGTATTTCAGTGCCCTGGGCGCGGGAACGGCGCCGGCCGATTACGAGCGAGCCCTGTCGCTGGCGTTATCGTGCAACATCGGGCTGATGGCCCTGACGTGTTTGCTGGCCTTCTTCCTGCCGAGGCGGGCGCCGATGCCGGGCGTGATCGTGCATATCGAGTAGCCGGGTTCAAAGCCCATAGCTCCCTCACCCAACCCTCTCCCAGGGGGAAAGGGCTCTTAGCAGCGTCCTGAGTTGACCTTCTTCCTTCTCCCTCTCCCCCTGGGAGAGGGCCGGGGTGAGGGAGCTAAAGTCCGGATCGAACGGCAACTCTCGCACACCGCCCTCGTTACGCGCGGTTTCGACAGAATGTTACCAGGCGGTCTATCGGCTTGGACCCGGGGAGCGGCGCGGCTAAGGTGCGCCGCTCAAAGCCCAGGAGCCGCCGCCCTTCATGGCACGCCCCCTCGTCAACCGCCTCGACCGCTACGTGTTCCGTCAGCTCCTGATCGCCCTGGTGGCCGCCACCAGTGCGCTCGTGGCCTTGATCTGGCTCACGCAGTCGCTCCGGTTCGTGGAACTGGTGGTGAACCGCGGCTTGTCGCTGTGGGTGTTCCTGCAGCTGACAGGGCTGCTGCTGCCGAACTTCGTGGCCGTCATCCTGCCGATCACCACCTTCGTCGTGGTCCAGTTCGTCTATGGCCGGCTGTCCGGCGACCGGGAGCTGACGGTGATGCGCTCGGCTGGCATGTCTCCCTGGGCGGTGGCGCGCCCCGGTTTGGCGGTTGCGGCCGTCGCGATGCTGACCTGCCTGATACTGAACCTGTGGATCGTTCCCAGGAGCTATGCGGCGTTCCGCGAATACCAGTTCGAAATTCGCAACCGCATCGCGGCCTTCCTGCTGCAGGAAGGGGTGTTCACCCCGGTGTCGGACGACCTGACCGTGTATGTCCGCTCGCGTGACAGGGACGGTACGCTGCGGGGCATCCTGGTGGAGGATGGGCGGCAGAAGAACAGCCGCGCCACCATCCTCGCGGAACGCGGGCGGCTGATCGAAGGGCCGAACGGACCGGCCGTGCTGCTGGAGAACGGCTCGCGCGAAGAGGTGGACAAGCAGACTGGCCGGTTGAATGTGCTGACATTCGCGCAGAACTCGGTGGAGCTGACATCGGCGAACAAGTCCGACGACGTGCGCTACCGCGACGTGAACGAGATGTCGCTCGACGAGCTCAATCACCCCGAGACCAGCGCGCTGAACGCCCGGGACGCCGGCAAATTCCATGTCGAGGCGCAGCGCCGGCTGTCCGCCCCGTTCACCGCGCTCTCCTTCGCCCTGGTCGCGCTGCAATCGGTGCTGGCGGGGGCGTTCCGGCGCCATGGCAACGTGCTCAGGCCGCTTGCCGCGGTGCTTTGCGTGGTGGCGCTGCTCGCTATCCAGCTCGGCGTGGCCAATCTAGCCGCGCGGGCGACGATCTTGCTGCCGCTGATCTGGGTGGTGGCAGCCGGACCCGGCCTGGTTTGCGCCGTCATGCTGTTCGCCCCGTCCCGGTTCGCCCTGCCCGCGGGGTTACGGTTGGCGCGACAGGCATGATCATCGCCGCCACACTCTCTTTGTACGTCGCGCGCCAGTTCACCGCGGCGGTGCTGGCGATGCTGGCCGCGCTGTCCGGGCTGGTGTCGCTGTTCGACTTCATCGAGCTGCTGCGGCGATCCGCCACCAAACCGGACGCCACGTTCGGCCTCGTGCTGCAGATCGCGGCCCTCCGGCTGCCGTATATCTCGATGCAAATCCTCCCGTTCGCCGTGCTGTTGGGCGGGATCATCGCGTTCTGGCGGTTGACGCGTTCCTCCGAATTGATCGTGGCACGGGCGGCCGGGGTGTCGGCCTGGCAGTTCCTCTCCGCCCCGGTCGCCTGCGCACTGTTGCTCGGCAGCATCGCCACGGGAGTGATCAGCCCGCTGTCGTCCGTGATGCTTGCCAGGGCCGAGACGCTGGATAACACCTATCTCCGCACGTCCGGCGGGCCGCTGGCGCTGGCGGGCGGGCAACTGTGGCTGCGGCAGGCGGACCGGCAGTTCGATCCATCCGGCGTGGCCATCCTGCATGCCCAGTCGGTTTCAATGAAGGACAGTCTCCTGACCGCCAAAGACGTCAGCATCTTCCGCCTGGACGCCGCGGACCACTTGCTGGTGCGGATCGAGGCCGGGAATGCCGAACTCACCCCGGGATCGTGGCTGCTGCACGACGCCCGGACGATCAAGCCGGACCATATGCCGGAACAGGTCGGCACCATGCTGCTACCGACCAACCTCACGGTGAACCGCGTGCAGGAGAGCTTCGCCTCGCCGGACACTCTCTCGGTGTGGGCCCTGCCCGACTTCATAGCCCTGCTCGAACGGTCGGGCTTCTCGGCCATCCGGCACCGGCTGCACTTCCAGACGCTGCTCTCCCTGCCGTTGCTCGCCGGGACGATGGCGCTGGTGTCCGCCGGGTTCTCGATGCGCCCGACCCGGCGCGGTGGCGTGGCCCAGATGATCGCGAGCGGCGTGGCGGCCGGGTTCCTGCTGTTCGTCGTGTCCAAGATCACCGAGGAATTCGGCGACTCCGGCGCGCTACCCGCCGTGCTCGCCGCCTGGGCCCCGGCGGTCGCCGGATTGCTGCTGGCGATCGCACTCCTGCTCCACCTCGAGGACGGCTGATGCAACGTCGTATCCTGGTGCTGGCCGCGATCGGTGCGGCGGCACTGGCCACCCCGCGTGAGGCAGCGGCGCAGTTCGCCGGCGGCGCGCGCAGCAGTGGCAAGGACGTCACGCCGCTGGACCGCAACCAGCCGGTCGCGTTCACGGCGGACAATTTCGAGTACGACCGGGCGACCGGCATCGTCACCGCAACCGGTCACGTCGAGGCGTGGCAGAACGACCACGTGCTGCGCGCCGACAAGGTCACCTTCGACCGCAACACCAACGTCGCGGCCGCCACCGGCGACGTGGTCATTGTCGAGCCGGACGGCCAAGTGCTGTTCTCCGACTATGCCGAGCTGACCCAAGGCATGCGTGAGGCGGTGCTGAAGGGCATGCGCACGCTGCTGGCGGAAAACGGCAAGCTGGCCGCCAACGGCGCGCGCCGCACCGACGGCAAGCTGAACGAGCTGACGCACGCGGTGTACACCACCTGCAACCTGTGCAAGACGGACCCGAGCAAGCCGCCGCTGTGGCAGTTGCGCGCCTATACCGCCCGGCAGGACGTGGAGAACAAGCGCATCGAGTACGAGGACGCCACGCTCGACATGTTCGGCGTGCCGATGATGTATTTGCCGTATTTCTCCCACGCGGATCCATCGGTGCGCCGGGCCAGCGGCTTCCTGGTGCCGTCGTTCGGTTCGAGCAGCCATATCGGCCAGTTCCTGACGATCCCGTATTACTGGGTGATCGACGACCAGCAGGACATGACGCTGCTGCCCGAGATCACCACCGGGTCGGGCGAGCAGCTCGGGGCGGAGTATCGCCGCCGGTTCAACAACGGCAATCTGATCGCGACCGGCGCCGTTGCGATCGATCAGGGCAAGCCGGGCGGCTACATCTTCTCCAAGGGCACGTTCAACTACGACGAAACCTGGCGCTATGGTTACGACCTCAATCGCGCCAGCAGCACCGATTACCTGCGCGACTTTTCGATCCAGAACTATAGCAGCGTGCTGAGCACCTCGGCCTTCATCGAGGGCTTCGGGGTCGGCTCCTACACCAAGCTCGACGCCATCGCCTACCAGGGCCTCGCGACCACCATCAACAACAGCGAGCTGCCCTATGTGCTGCCTCGCTACGAATACAGCTTCTTCAGCGAGCCGGAATGGGGCGGCCGCTTCCGCTTCGACACGACGGACTTCAACGTCGTTCGCGAAGTGGGCACCAACACGCAGCGGGCCGGGGCGAGTGTCGACTACCAGAAGCCGTTCAGCGGCGACCTGGGCGAGCAATACAAGATCACCATCCACGCCGACATGGCCGCCTACACCGCGACCAGCCTGAACCAGCAGCCGACCTATGGGAACGCCGGCAGCACCGAGGTCGCCCGCGCGCAACCGACGATCGCCGCCGAAATGCGCTGGCCATTCATTCGCGACGGCGGTGTCACTGGCACGCAGACCATCGAACCGATCGTGCAGCTGGTGGCGGCACCGGTTTCGGGCGCCTATCTCAACCGCAACATCCCGAACGAGGACAGCCTGGACTTCGAGTTCACCGACTCGAACCTGTTCTCGATCAACCGCTTCCCCGGCATCGACCGCTTCGAGGGCGGGCTGCGGGCCAATGTCGGCGTGCATGGCGGTTGGACGCTTGGCAGCACCAACATCGATGCCCTGGTGGGCCAATCATACCGCGCGGAACGGGAGGACAAGGAGTTCCCCCTGCTCTCCGGCCTGAACAACCAGGTGTCGGATATCGTGGCGCGCGCGACGATCACCCCCACCACCTGGTTCGACTTCACCGGGCGCACCCGCGTGGACCCGCACAAGGGCGACATCCGGTTCGTGGACGGCGTCGCCTCGGCCGGTGTGCCGGAGTTGCGCCTGTCCGCCGGGTATCTGTATTCGGCGACCAACCCGTACTATTTGTTCGACCAGAACCCGTCGACCGTTCCGCCGACCGGCTATCCGGCCAGCTACTTCGTGCCGCGCGACGAGGTGACGCTGGGCGCCACCTCGGAGTACGGTCCCTATAAATTCAACGGTTATGTCCGCAAGGATTTAACTTTGGGTAAACTCGATTCGATCGGTGCGCGGGGAACGTATGAAGACGAATGCTTCATCTTCGACGTGAACCTCGTCCGGCGCTATACATCCATCAACAACGACAATGGTGGCACAACCATCCTGTTCCAGATCACGCTCAAGACGGTCGGACAGTTCGGTTTCCACGCTAGCTAGGATGGGACTTCAGCGCATGCGACCCTTCGCCACCGCCGGCCTGCTTTCAGCCGGACTGTGCCTCGCCCTCAGCGCCCAGGCGGCGGCCGCGCAAGGGTCCGGAGCTCCCACAGTCCGGCCTGCCCCCTCGGCGCAACCCGCGAGTGCCGTGCCGGCCGCCCCCAGCGAGCGCATCATCGCCGTGGTGAATGGCGACGTGATCAGCCAGGGCGACGTCGAGGCGCGCGGCCGGCTGTTCGCACTGTCCACGGGGATGGGCGTGTCGCCGGACGTGTTGGCCCGGCTGCGGCCCCAGGTGACGCAGCAGTTGATCGACGAGCGCCTCCGCCTGCAGGAGGAGCAGCGGCGTAAGGTCGTCGTGTCCGACAAGGAAATCGCCGACGCGGTCAACGGCATCGAGCAGCGCAACGGCATGGGGAAGGGCTCGTTGCGGGCCAAGCTCGGGGCCGAGGGCGTGGCGCTACGGACGCTGTACGATCAGACCCGGGTGCAGCTCGGCTGGACGCGGGTGCTGCGAGACGAGCTGGGCCCAAGGTCCGAGATCTCGGACGCGGACATCGCCGCGCAGCAAGCGGTGCTGAAGGCGGAAGCCGGGCAGACGGAATACCGCGTCGGCGAGATTTTCCTGCCGATCAACGATCCCTCGAAGGCCGCCGACACCCAGCGCTTCGCCGATACCGTGATCGGGCAGTTGCGGACCGGGGCAGCCTTCTCCGTTGTGGCGGCGCAGTTCAGCCAGAGCCAGACGGCACTCCAGGGCGGCGACCTCGGTTGGGTGCACCTGAACCAGCTCGACCCGGAAGTCGTGAGCGTGCTCAAGGACATGCCGGACGGCGCCATCAGCAACCCGATCAAGGTGCCCGGCGGTGTCTCCATCGTGACCCTGCGCGCCAAGCGGGAAGTGGGCCGCGACATGGCGACCATGGTTTCGGTCCGCCAGGTGTTCCTGCCATTCAGCACGCCGCTCGACCCGGCCGCCCCGAACGACCAACAAAAGAAGCAGTTGCTCACCGCCCAGACCATCGCCAAGACGGTGCATGACTGCCCGGGTATGGAAGCCGCCGCAAAATCTTCCGGCAGTTCGCGGCCAGCCGACCCGGGTGATATCCGCCTCGAAGGGCTGTCCGGCCCGATGCGCACGTTGCTCACCGGCCTGCAGCCGGAACAGGTCAGCCGTCCGCTGGTGTCCACCGATGGCATCGGCTTGGTGATGGTCTGTGGCAAGGATCAGAAGAACATGGCGTCGGACGCCAACAAGGACGAGATCGGGGAGCGGCTGTTAAGCGAGCGGGTCGAGCTGGTTTCGCGCCAACTCGTCCGCGACTTGCGCCGCCGGGCGATCATCGACATGCGGAGTTAGGCAGCCGAAGTCGCCGGTGAGCGGTGCGAAGATGAGCACGGCGGAAGCGCCCAAGGGTGTGCTGCGCGACGTCATCGCCCGTCACGGGCTGGATGCGCGCCGCTCACTCGGACAGCATTTCCTGCTGGATCTGCACCTCACCGGGAGGATCGCGTCGCTGGCCGGGGACTTGTCGGGCTGCCATGTGCTGGAAGTGGGTCCCGGACCAGGCGGCCTGACCCGCGCTTTGCTCGCGACCGCGGCCGCGGACGTGACGGCGGTGGAGGTCGATCCCCGGGCCGTCGCCGCGATGGAGGAGTTGGCCAGCAGCGAGCCCCGGTTGAGGGTCGTGGCGGGGGATGCGTTGGCGATCGACCTCACGTCGCTGGTGCCGTCCCCGCGGGCGGTGGTTGCGAACCTGCCCTATAATGTGGCGACGCCGCTGCTGATCGGCTGGTTGCGGCAAGCAGCGTCGTGGGAGCGGCTGACGCTGATGTTTCAACAGGAGGTCGCCGAGCGGATTTGCGCCGCTCCGGACAGCCCGGCGTATGGGCGGCTTGCCGTGCTGGCCCAGTGGACCGGCACGGCCGCGATCCTGACCCGCATCCCAGCCGCGGCATTCTGGCCGCCGCCCAAGGTGGTTTCGGCAGTGATCGGCTTCATTCCCAACCCCGAGCAGCCGTCCCCCGCCTTGTTCGCCACGATGGAAAAGGTGACCGCCGCTGCATTCGGGCAACGGCGGAAGATGCTGCGTGGCTCGCTGCGGCCACTAGGCGGGGAAGCGCTGCTGGACCGCGCCGGGATCGCCCCCGACCGCCGGGCTGAGACCCTGGGCATCGCTGAGTTTGACACTCTGGCACGGATTGTGCTGGCTGGGGAGCAGGCGGCTTAAGGTTAAACCAGCGCGGGAGTCGGCGCACGACGGTCGAGCGAACCCTTCGACACTTGAAGCTTCAACTAATGATCGGAGGCAGTCTAGATCCGCCCTGGCGAATCGGCATACAGACGAAGACCAACTCCATCTGATCCGGTAAATCAATGCTGAAGATTTGATATTGACCGCTGCGATAGCTGGGATCGTCGTTGCGTTTGACTCCGGCCTTCATCTTATTCCTTGCACCGGCCGCGTTACACAATCCGTCTAGACATTTTTAGGCAACGATTTATTGGAGCAGCCGCGACAGTTGCTCAAACTTAATTCCACTGGTGTGTGACCCATGCGATCGATCGCCCGCAAATCAGCCGGCTTCAACGGATCGGTATGCCCGTGCAGATAGCGCCGCGTTCCAGCGCCTTCATCATCCTCCTGGGTGTGTTGGCCGCGCTGCCGGCGCTTTCAATCGATATCAGCGCACCGACGCTGCTGCTGCTTCCAGTAGCCCTGAACACGACGACTTTCACGGCGGGTCTGACCTTGTCGCTGTTCATGCTCGGGTTTGCGGCGGGCCAAGTGGTGGGGGGCCGGGTGTCCGACCAGCGGGGCCGCCGGCCAGCGCTTCTTGCGGGGCTTGCTTGCTTTGCGGCCGCCGGGCTTGCCTGTGCGATCGCGCCCTCCGCACCGGCGCTGGTTTGCTTCCGCCTCGTGCAGGGCGTGGGGGCCGGGATCTGCGCCGTATTGTCGTTCGCCGTGATCCAGGATGTGTTCCAGGGTGCCGAGGCCAGAACCCGACGGTCCCAGGTGACGGTGGTGGTCGGCCTCGCGCCGCTTGTCGCCCCGGCGCTTGGGTCCGCGCTCGTGCTGCTTGCCGGCTGGCGATCCGTCCACAGCGTGCTGGCGATCGCCGGGTGCGCCCTGCTGGCGGTTTGTTGGCTGGCCGTCAGGGAGACGTTGCCGGCACGCACGCCGCCGAGCGATTCCCGCGCGTTTCAGGCCGCGGCGGCAGCTGACCCGGCAGTTGCGCGGGAGACCTGGCTGGAGCGGGGGTTCATCGGCACCTCGATCGCCAATGCGCTCAGCTATGGCTGCGTCTTCGCGTATATCGCGGGGTCGCCGGTCGTCATCATGGGGCAGTTGGGCTACTCGCCGGGGGTGTTCGCGGGCGTGTTCGCCGCGACCGCCGCATCCTTGACCGCAGGCGCCTGGACGAGCGGCCGGCTCAGCCAGCGTGGCATCCGCACCTCGTCGCTGCTCCTGCCGAGCCTTGCCATTTCGGCGTGCGCAGCGCTCCTCGGTGCCGCCGCGTGCCTGACCGGCCTGGTATCGGGCGCCGTGCTGATCCCGTTGCTGATCGTCGTGATGTTCGCCCGCGGCGTGATTGCGCCCAATCTACAGCACCTCGCAATCGAGCGGCGGCGGGGTCAGGCGGGTTCGGCGTCGGCCGTCGTCGGCGTCCTACAACTCACCACCGGTGCCGCCGCGAGTGCCGTGGTCGCCGCCCTGCTGCCTCATCTGGGGTCCTCGGCGGTCTTCGTACCAATGGCGGTGCTCACCGCCTCGGCGCTGATGGTCTGGCTTTGGGCCGACGCGGCCGGCCCGGCGCGGCCGGTCGACCAGGGTATCCAACAGCCAGGCTGGCGGGTCGCGGCCGTGCCGCTCCAAGGTCAGAAAGCCGGCGGCGGCAATGACACCCCCCTCGATGTCGCGGAGGCTCTCTCAACCGCGTTCTCGCGTCTCGAGCCGCCTGGCCTGCGTGGCACGGTGGCGGTTCTCGGCGGAGCGATCGCCGGCACTGCCGCCAGCCGTGACGAGATGGACTATGTCATCGAGGGAAACCTCCAGGTCACCGGAGGTGCGATTTGTGCGGCCGTGACAGTGTCGGACGCCGTGCTCGATGGCGAAGCGATTTGGACCGGCACCTTCCAGGCCGAGCCAGCGGGTATCGCCGTGTTGCCGTCGCGGATCGCAACCGAGACGGTGGCGCAGCTAACCCCTTACTTGCTGCTCGGCGCTGCACCGACATCCCCACGGAACTCGCAAGCCGTGGTCGTCGAGCGCGCCGTGCTCACCGCCAAGACCTGGATCATGCAGCTGAACCGGCCGAAACTGCTCCGCGCGCGGGTGCTGCTGGACCAGGCCATCGAACGCGACCCGGACTGTGCAGCCGCCCATACCTGGCTTGCCTACTGGAGCATCCTGGCCGTCGCCTTGGGCTGGGCGACCGACCCCAAAACGCTCATCGCGTCCGCCGCCGCATCAGCCGACAGAGCGATCGAACTCGGTCCGCGGGACGCGCAGGCGCTCGCCATCGCGGGCCACGTGAAGGGATATCTGCTGCACGACGTCCCCTCCGCCCTCGCCTTGCATGCCCGCGCCCTCGAGCTGGATCCGCAGCTTCCAATCGGCTGGGCGCTCAGCAGTTGGTCGAAGATCTACAGCGGGGATCACTCGACGGCGATCCAGCATGCGCTCACGGCCGAGTCGCTTTCGCCCAGCGACCCGCACATTTTCATCACTCGGCATGCGATGATGACGGCCCACTTGTTCCAGCGCCAACTGGAACAGGCCGAGACGGTTGCGGCGCAAACCTTGACCTCGCACCCCGGTCACATGCCGGCGTTGAACATCCTGCTCGGGGTGCTTGGCCACATGGGGCGCCGCGACAAGGCAGCCGAATGTCTGGCGGAGATCCGGAAGCTGGACGCGGATGTTTCCGTCTCCAAACTGGCGGCGCGGGCGCCATTCCGTCCAGCCGACCGAGCCTTTTTCATCGAAGGCCTGCGCTGTGCCGGGGTCCCTGGCTGACCAGGTCCGAAACTCCCTCCATCCCCGCGCGTCTGCCCGGTGAAGGAGCCCACCATGCCCGGCACCGCCTCGATCTTCGGCCAGCTTATCCGCCCATTGCGCCATGGGCTCTCCGCGTCCGCCACGTCCCGCTACGGCGCGGCTACGATCACCCTGCAGTCAGCCGCGTTCGACGATGGCGCCGCCCTGCCCGTGCGTTTCACCGCCGACGGCGCGGGCCTGTCGCCACCCTTGCACTGGTCCGGCTTGCCCGACGGTGCCGTATCACTCGCGCTGCTGGTGGAGGATGTGGATGCGCCGTTCCCTCAACCGCTGGTGCACCTGGTGCTACACGCAATCCCGCCATCGCTGAGCGGTCTGGCCGAGGGAGCGGTTCCGCAGCGGATGGCCCGCAGCCGCATGTTCACCGCCGGGCGCAACTCGTTCGGCCACCGCGGCTGGTTACCGCCCAGCCCGATCCCGGGCCACGGCCCACATCGCTACGTGTTCCAGCTTCTTGCCTTCTCGGCCCCGCTCGCTCCCAAGCGGATCGCTGGCCGGGGAGCGCTGCGGATGTCGATGCGGCACAAACTGCTGGGCCACGGCCGCCTGGTGGGGACCTACGAGCGAAGCTGAGCAACCGTCGTAGGGCGGAAAAGCGCAGCGCCTTCCGCCATCTTTCTGACGCGCATCAAAGCTGGCGGAAAAGCGCAGCGCTGTTCCGCCATACCTTCAGTACACCACGACGCTGCGGATGCTTTCCCCCCGCGTCATCAGGTCGAAGCCCTCGTTGATCTGATCGAGCGGCAGGAT
>CAXTWC010000029.1:0-35150 GCA_964247805.1 uncultured Acetobacteraceae bacterium
GCACCGCGATCAGCGAGACCGTCAGCGAGATGATGGTGAAGCCGATCTCGCTCGAGCCGTTCAGCGCGGCTTCCAGCGGCGCCTCGCCGTCTTCCACGTGGCGGGCGATGTTCTCGATCATGACGATGGCGTCGTCCACCACGAAGCCGGTGGAGATCGTCAGCGCCATCAGCGACAAATTGTCCAAGCTGAAGCCCAGCAGGTACATCGCCGCCATGGTGCCCACCAGCGACAACGGCACCGAGAGCGACGGGATCAGCGTCGCCGGCAGGTTGCGCAAGAATAGGAAAATCACCAGCACGACCAATCCAACCGCTAGCCCGAGTTCGAATTCGACATCTGAAACCGAGGCGCGGATGGTGTTGGTGCGGTCGCTCAGCACCTCGATGTCGACCGCGGCCGGCATGGTCTGGCGCAAGCGGGGCAGCAGCTTGGTGATGCCGTCCACCACGGCGATCACGTTGGAGCCGGGCTGGCGCTGGATGTTCAGGATCACCGCCGGCGTGCGGTTCGCCCAAGCCGCGAGCTGGTTGTTCTCGGCGCCATCGATCACCGTCGCGATGTCGCCCAGGCGCACCGCGCGACCGTTCTTGTAGGCGATGATCAGGTCCCGATAGCCCTGCGCCGAGGTCAGCTGATCGTTGTCGTTGATCGTGCTGGCCTGCGCCGCGCCGTCGAAACTGCCCTTCGGCGTGTCGGTGTTCTGCGTGCCGACGATGGTGCGCACGTCGTCGAGCGCCAGCCCGTAGGCCGATAGCGCCCGTGGGTTGATCACGATGCGCGTCGCCGGGCGATTGCCGCCGCTGATCGACACCAGCCCCACGCCGGCCTGCTGGCTGATCTTCTGCGCCAGCCGGACGTCGGCCAAATCCTCCACCTGGGTCAGCGGCATCGTCTTGCTGGTGAGCGACAGGGTCAGGATGGGCGTGTCGGCCGGATTGACCTTGTTGTAGATCGGCGGCGCCGGCAGGTCGGACGGCAACAGACTGGTCGCTGCGTTGATCGCTGCCTGAACTTCCTGCTCCGCCACGTCCAGATTGAGGCTCAGCGTGAACTGCAGCGTGATCACCGACGCCCCGCCCGACGACACGGACGACATCTGTCCCAAGCCCGGCATCTCGCCGAACTGGCGCTCCAGCGGGGCGGTGACCGCCGTCGTCATCACCTCGGGACTGGCGCCGGGGTAGAACGTCTGCACCTGGATCGTCGGGTAATCCACCTCCGGCAGCGCCGAGATCGGCAGGAAGTGGTAGCCGATCAAGCCGACCAGCAGGATCGCCGCCATTAGCAGCGTTGTCCCCACTGGCCGGAGGATGAAGATCCGTGAGGGACTCATCAACCGCCCGAGCTGGAGGCCGGCGCACCGTCACCGCCATTCGGGCGGTTGCCCCGGCGTCGGCCGGACGCGGGTTCGCCCGTGGCGGGTGCGGCGGGTTCGGACCCAGGCGGCTGGGCGATGCTGATCCGAGCGCCGTCCCGCAGCCGGTCCAACCCGTCGGTCACGACCTTGTCGCCGGCCTTCAGCCCGTCGGTGACCTCCACCCGGTCGCCATCGGTGATGCCGGTCTTCACCACCTGGATGCCGACCGTATTGTTCGGCTTCACCAGGTAGACGAAGCTGCCGGGCGCGCCTTGCTGCACCGCCGCCTGGGGGACCACCACCGCCCCCTTCACCGTGCGCACCAGCAGGCGGGCGTTGACGAATTGCTGCGGGAACAGCGCCTCGTCGGTGTTCGGGAATAGCGCGCGCAGCTTGATCGTTCCCGTCGTGGGGTCCACCTGGTTATCCGTCGTGGACAGCGTGCCGGTCGCGATCAGCTTGGAGTTGGTGCGGTCGTACGCCGTCACCTGCAGCGGGCCGGTTTTCATCTGGGCGTGGATCTCATTCACGTCGTCTTCCGGCAGCGTGAAGATCACCGACATCGGCTGTTCCTGCGTCAACACGAACAGCCCCGAGGTGGTGGAGGTCTGCACGTAGTTGCCCGGGTCGACCAGCCGGATGCCGACCCGGCCATCGATCGGCGAGGTGATGTGGCAATACACCAGGTTCAGCTTGGCATTATCGACCGCACCCTGGTCGGTCATGACCAAGCCCTCGTCCTGCTTGATGAGATAGGCTTGGTCCTGCACGGTCTGCTTGGCGATGCTGTCCTGCTTGCCCAAGGTCTGGTAGCGCGCGTTGTCGGCGCGGGCTTGGTCCAGCAGCCCGGTATCGCGGGCGAGTGTGCCCTGCGCCTGCTCCAGCGCCACCTGGTACGGGCGCGGGTCGATCTGCGCCAGGAAGTCGCCCTTGTGCACGACCTGCCCCTCGGTGAATGCCACCTGGGTCAGCTGCCCATTGATCTGCGTCACCACGGTCACCGTGGCCAGCGGTGTCACCGCGCCCAACCCGGTCATCACGACGTTCAGGTCGCCGGTGCCGATCGTCGCGACACCCACCGATTGCGGCGCGCCCCCTGCCCGGTTGGCCGTCGCCGGCGCGTTATGCTTCTCGAGCAAACGCCAGGCGACATAGCCCGTGCCACCCAGCACCAACAGTGCGATCACCGGCGTCAGCCAGCGGCGCCGCTTGCGGGGCGGAGGGACGGTTTGCCTCGGCGGGGGCTGGGTCCGGTCGGGCAAGGGCCGGACTTCGAGCGTCTCATCCATACTGTGTCGGCTCTCCTGGACCAGTCGCGTGCGGCATCCACGTGTTGCTACGCAGCAGGATCGTCAAACCCCCCCAGGAAGCAATTCTCAGGTTCGAGATGGTTTATCACATTGGCTTACATGCCGTCCAACAATGAACGACATCGTAGCCGGATAAGCTCATTTCTCGGCGAGGGCTGGTTCCATCGCATCGTAGAAATCGTGGCCCTTGTCGTCGATCACGATGAAGGCCGGGAAGTCCTCCACCTCGATCCGCCAGACTGCTTCCATGCCGAGCTCCGGATACTCCAGCACCTCGACCTTGCGAATGCAGTCCTGTGCCAGCCGGGCCGCGGCACCACCGACGCTGCCCAGGTAGAACCCGCCATGCGCCCGGCAGGCATCCCGCACCGCGCGCGAGCGATTGCCCTTCGCCAGCATCACCATGCTGCCGCCAGCCGCCTGGAACTGCTCGACATACGAGTCCATCCGGCCCGCCGTGGTCGGGCCGAAGGAGCCGGTCGCGTAGCCGTCGGGTGTCTTGGCCGGCCCGGCGTAATACACCGGGTGGTCCTTGATGTAGTCCGGCAGGGGCTCCCCCTTGGCCAGCCGTTCGGCGAGCTTGGCGTGGGCGATGTCCCGCGCCACCACCACCGTGCCGGTCAGCGCCAGCCGGGTGGCGACCGGGTGCCGGGTGAGCTCGCGGCGGATCTCGATCATCGGGCGGTTGAGGTCGAGCTTGACCACTTCGGCCCCGAGAACGGCGTCGGTGGCTTCGGGCAGGAAGCGCGCCGGGTCGGTTTCGAGCTGTTCCAGGAACACACCTTCGGGGGTGATCTTGGCCAGGATCTGGCGGTCGGCGCTGCAAGACACGCCGATGCCGATGGGCAGGCTGGCGCCGTGCCGTGGCAGGCGGATCACCCGCACGTCGTGGCAGAAATACTTGCCGCCGAACTGCGCGCCGATGCCGATGCGCCGGGTCATCGCCAACACCTCCCGCTCCATCTCCAGGTCGCGGATGGCGTGGCCGGCGCGGGTGCCCTCGGTGGGCAATGTGTCCAGCCAGCGGGTGGAGGCGAGCTTCACCGTCTTCAGCGTCAGCTCGGCGGAGGTGCCGCCGATGACGATGGCTAGGTGGTACGGCGGGCAGGCGCTGGTGCCAAGGGTGCGGATCAGCGTCTCCAAATACGGCAGCATCTTCTCCGGCTTGAGCAGCGCGGGGGTGCCCTGGTGCAGGAAGGTCTTGTTGGCACTACCGCCACCCTTGGCCACGAATTGCAGGTGGAACTCGTCGGCATGCTCATCACCGGGCGCGGCCATGATGTCGAACTGCACCGGCAGGTTGTTGCCGGTGTTTACCTCGGAGAACATGCCGAGCGGCGCCATCTGGCTGTAGCGCAAATTGGTCTCGGTGTAGGTGCGGTGCACGCCCCACGAGAACGCCTCCTCCTCGTCGCCCGCCACCCAGACGCGCTGGCCCTTCTTGCCGAACACCAGCGCGGTGCCGGTGTCCTGGCACATCGGCAGCACGCCACCGGCCGCGATCGCCGCGTTCTTCAACAGGTCCAGCGCCACGAAGCGGTCGTTCGCACTCGCCTCCGGGTCGTCCAGGATGGCGCGCAGCTGCGCCAGGTGGCCGGGGCGCAGCAGATGCGACGTGTCGTGGAACGCCTGGAAGGCCAGTTCGCTCAGCACCTCGGGCTGGATGCGCAGCACGGTCTGTCCGTCGCAAACCGCCGTGGCCACGCCCGCCACGTCCAACTTGCGCCACGGCGTAGTCCGCGGGCCAATCGGGAACATCGGGGCGTACAGGAACCCGGGGGCGCGAGGTGGCAAGCTATCCATCGTCTAGTCCTTGCGTTTGCGGAAGGCGTCGAGGCTGACGACCTGCGGCTCCTCCGTGAACTCCGGCAGTTCGTCTGGCTGCGCTTCCTCTTCCTCCTCCAGCTGTTCCGTGTTCGCCACGTCGACGGGGGCGGCGCGGAACCGCAAGCCGAATTGCGCGTGCGGGTCGGCAAACGCGGTCAGCGCGGCGAACGGAATCACCAGCGTGCTGGCAACACCGCCGAACGACAGCCCCACGCTGAAGGATCCAGCGGCTTCGTTCACCTTAAGGTCCCAGAACTGGTGCTGCAAAACGATCGTCATCTCCTCCGGATACTGCGCGAGCAGCCGGGCCGGGATGGCCACGCCGGGCGCGTCGGTGCGGAAGCTGACATAGAAGTGGTGCTCGCCGGGCATGCCCTCGACGGAGGCGAACTGCAGGGCGCGGACGGCCACGCCACGCATCGCCTCCTGCGCCCAGAGTTCGTACGGGAGCAGGCTATCGGGCCGGGGTACGGGTGTGTCGTCGTCTTCCATGGGGATCGCTCGATGAATTTGGGTGTGATAGCGCGGGTTGGGGCCCAGGAGCAAAACGCCGGAGATTGCCACGCGCCATGCTGGCCATCGACGTGCATCACACCATGCTATTGTGGCAACGTCACGGCAGGGAGACTACTTATGTATATCGCAATGAATCGCTTCAAAGTCACCCCCGGATCCGAGCAGGCCTTCGAGGAGGTCTGGACGGGGCGGGACAGCCATCTGCGCGGCGTGCCGGGCTTCGTCGAGTTCCACCTCCTCAAGGGGCCGGACAAGGGCGATCACACGTTGTACTCCTCGCACACCATCTGGTCCGACCATGGCACTTTTGAGGCGTGGACCCGGTCCGAGGCCTTCCGCGCCGCCCACGCCAATGCCGGCAATAACCGGGCGATGTATCTGGGCCATCCGGAATTCGAAGGGTTCAGCGTGGTCCAAACGGTGAAATGAGCGCCGAACATTCAGCGCCGGAACCGGCGTTCCACGACGCCGCCCGGGAAGGAAATACCGAGATGCTGGCCGCCTTCCTGGACTCCGGCGCCGATCCCGACCGGCCGGACGACCGCGGGTTCACGCCGCTGATCCTGGCTAGCTACAACGACTGTCCGGAGACGGTGGCGTTGCTGCTGGAACGTGGGGCGGCGGTGGACGGCGTCGACGCGCAGGGGGCTACGGCGCTCGGCGGGGTTGCCTTCAAGGGCTACCTGCCGATCGCCCGGCAGCTGCTCGCCGCGGGGGCCACGGTGGACGCCGGGAACATGGCCGGGCGTACCCCGCTGATGTTCGCCACCATGTTCGGCCGGGCCGAAATAGCGGCACTGCTCGTCCAGCACGGCGCCGACATTCACCGCACCGACATCGAGGGCACCAGCCCGGCAGCCGTCGCCCGGCAGACCGGCCGCGCCGACCTGCTCGCAGCCCTTGGTCTCGCGTGATGCTGACATCGGCCCTGGCCGCCAAATTCGCCGCCGCGGCACTGGGCCACGTGACGCGCGAGTATCCCAACAAGCCCGCCAACGTGCACGCCGGGCCGGAGGACGCCCGCACGCCGCGCTCGCTGCACCCGGCGTTCTACGGCAGTTTCGACTGGCACTCCTGCGTGCACGCCTATTGGATGCTGGCCCGGCTGTTGCGGCTGTTCCCCGCCATGGCCCCGGCCTCCGAGATCCGCTCGTTGTTCGAGGCGCAACTCACGCCGGAGAAGATCGCCGGCGAGGTTGCCACCTTCTCCCACCAGATGGCCGCCGGGTTCGAGCGGCCGTATGGCTGGGCCTGGCTGCTGAAGCTGCACGTGGCGTTGGCCGACCTGCCGGAGCATCGCTGGCACGAGGCGCTGGCCCCGCTCACCGCCCTGATCGCCGCACGGCTGACCACGTTCCTGCCGAAGGCCACGTACCCGGTGCGTGTCGGCACGCATTTCAACACGGCGTTCGCCCTGGCGTTGGCGGCCGAGTATGCCGTGTCCATCCAGGACGCCGCCCTGTTCACCCTGCTCGGCCGCACGGCGGAGGGCTGGTATGGCGCGGATGCCGACTGCCAGGCTTGGGAGCCGAGCGGCGACGACTTCCTGTCCTCCGCCCTGATCGAAGCCGAGTGCATGCGCCGCCTGTTGCCTCCGGAGCACTTCGCACCGTGGTTCGACCGCTTCCTGCCGCATTTGGATAGTGCCCGGCCGGAGGCGTTGTTCGCCCCCGTCTCGGTCAGTGACCGCAGCGACGGCAAGATCGCGCATCTGGACGGGCTGAACCTCAGCCGCGCCTGGTGCTGGCGCTGCCTGGCCTCGGCGCTGCCGGACACCGATCCCAGGCGGGTGATGATGGAGCAGACGGCGGAGCTGCATCTGGCTGCCGGGCTGCCGCATGTGACCGGCGACTACATGGGCGAGCACTGGCTGGCGTCGTTCGCCGTGCTGGCGCTGGACATGGGGCGGGACAAACCCGGGGCCTGAGCGGCCAATTCACATTGCTCCGTTATGCCGTTTGCGCGCTGTTCCCGGCCGGCGTGCTGCTACGCAAATGGAGAACTCTCGTGCTGAAGACCCTTGGGGCTGCCGCCCTTCTGCTATCCGGCCTGACACTGGGTGCGGTCCCGGCATCCGCTCTGCAGACCACCGTGACGCAGATCGACAAGAACGCGAATGGCTCGCTGACCTACCATTTCATGGTCAAGCTCGACCCGGCGGAAAGCCTGGCTCCCGGTGACAAGGCCACCGCTGATTTCTTCACGGTCTACAACTTCTATGGGCTGGTCGACGGATCGGCGAAATCGCCCGCCGGCTGGCAGTTCTCGTCCGAGGAGTTCGGACGCACTCCGATCATGAATGGCTACCCGATGGTGCTGCCGGTCGACGTCCCGAACACGCCGAACCTGACGTGGACGGTGACGAAGGCGTTTGCCGGCGGGTCGCAGATCGACGGCTTCACGGCCACCACGCGGGTCGCCACGACGGTCGAGGGCGAATACTCCGCGCAGGAGACACGGCCGCTGCCCGCCGTGCAGGGCATGCCGGTGGGTGGACCAGCCAGGCCGGCTTCGTCGAAGCAGGCCGTGATCGGCACGCTGCCCACGCCCAGCTTCCTTGCCGATGAAGGTAAGTAACCCTCTCGTTGCTCTTCTCCCTTTCCCTTTGAGGGAGAGGGCCGGCCCATAGCCCTCCCTCAAAGTAAGGGGGATGAGCACGCGTAAACTCGTCGGTCGGCCGGGCGTTCTGCACCTTGGAAACAGGAGGCAATCATGGCCGATCCCACTGACAAGAACACCACTGGCACCGCCAGCGCGCCGAACCCGAAAACAGGCAGCAGCGACGCCGCACGCGGTCTCGGCGGCCACAGCAAAGACGCGAGCCACCAGCCTGGCGAACCCGCTGAATACGTCGAAAAGGGCGAGGCCAAGCCGAAAAGCTGACCACAATCCTCCCCTGCGAAGCGGGGGAGGGGGACCATGCGAAGCATGGTGGAGCGGCTGCGGCCACGCACTCGGAGTTCGTGGCCGCAGCCCCTCGCTTCGCCGCCACCTCCCCCGTGAACGGGGGAGGACCTGACGTGGATCAGACCCGGCGGAAGGCGTCCGCCATCGCCAGCCAGTACGGTTTGCGATGGCCGTCATCATCCAGCGGCAGGCCACGATGCTCCAACCCATCCTGCCGCTTCACATGCACCTCGGTGGCCAGCCAGGAATACTTATCCTCCAGCCCCCAGGTCACGAACGTTTTCACGCCACCATCCAACGCGGCATCCATGAACGCCCGGATTCGGTCGGCCACCAGCTTGTCACGGGCAGCGAAGCCGTCCGGGATCTTCCAGTGTTCGCGGATGTCCATCTCCGTGACCACAAGGTCCACGCCCTCCTTGCGCAACAGGCGGCAGAACTCGGTGAACGGCGGCCCGGAAAACGGTTGTATCATCTGCAAATGGCCCTGCAGCCCTACTGCATCCAGCGGCACGTTCGCGCGCTTCAACGTTCGCACTAAGTTGAGGAAACGCCGCCGCTTCTCGTAGTGGTGTGGTGCGGCCTCCTCCAGCCCATACTCGTTCAGCACCACGCGCACGTTCGGGTCCCGCTCCTTCGCCATCCGCAGCGCCATGCCGATATAGTCCGGGCCGAGCGCCTGCAGCCAAGGCGTGTCGCGCAACTCACCCGGAGTAAACTGCGGCGTGTCGCTACCCGCCGGGTCGGCCACGACCTCGTTCACCACGTCCCACTCGCGGATTTCGCCCTGGGTGTGCGCGAATACCCGGCCGATATACGTCTCCATCAACGCCCGGGCGCGGTCCGACCCTTGGGCAAGCGCCTTGACCACCCAGTCCGGCAGATCCTGGTGCCAAATCAATCCGTGGCCGCGGATGGGCTTGCCGTGCGCCCGCGCCCAGGCGATCAGCGTGTCGATCGGGCGGAAGTTGAACACGCCCTCCTTCGGCTGCAGGAACGCCATCTTGGTCTCGTAGTCCGGCATCAGCAGGTCGCATTCGAGGTTGACCATCGGCCCATACGCCGGGTCACCCACGAAGCGCTGCGATTGCACCGCGGCGCCGAACACCCGGCCATGACTGGCCGCGATGTCACCCAGGCCCGGCGGCCCCGCAGGGATCACGACGTCCGGCACCTTCGGCGGTGTCACGACTTGCGGCAGCGGCGGCTCGGCCGACGTCAGCGTGGCGGGTTTCAGCTTCGCTCCCGCCATGGCGGCAAGGACGAACTCCCGCCGGGTCGCCCCGGATGCGCGCGGAGGTTTGACGTTCATCGCGTCGTCGATAACAAGGAACCGGCGGCGGCGCCAATCGCCCGCCGTGACGAACGAGGGGAAGCGAACACATGATCGTCGATCTACGCATCTACACGACGCGCCCGGGCAAGCTCGCCGCCTTCGTGAAGCTGTATCAAGACTATGCGTGGGAGCTGCAGCAGAAGTATCTCGGCCGCTGCCTGGGCTGGTACACCGTGGTCGAAGGGCCGCTGAACCAGGTCGTGCACATGTGGGCCTACGAGAGCCAGGCCGATCGGGAAACCCGCCGTGCCGCCATGGCCGCGGACCCGGCTTGGGGCGAGTATCTGCGCCGCTCCGAAGAACTGGGACTGCTGGTGTCGCAGGAGAACCGCTTCCTCAAGCCGACAGAATTCTCGCCAAGTTAGGCGGCGGCCTGCAACACCTTGCCTATCGGGAGCGGGAGGTCATGGAGACGATTGCCGGAGGCGGGTAGGTTCGGCTATGATCGATGCCCGAAGCGCGGCGGCGCCCTCAAGCGGGGGGACTGGCCCAGTCCGCCATGGCCCGCATCAGGTCGATTTGGCGCAGGGTCACTTGCCCGCCACGCATCTCGAGCAGCCGGTCCCGCCGGACTTGCTGCAGCGTGCGGTTGATGTGCACGACACTGAGACCGAGTGCATCCGCAAGCACCTCCTGCGTCAGCGGCAGGGAGAACGTGTCGCCATCCACCATGCCGATTGCCTGCAAGCGGCTATGGAACTCGAGGATTAGGTGCACGAGACGCTCGTAGGCGGTCTGCCGGCCCAACCGCACGACCTGGTCGCGCAGGTTGATCTCGTCGGCGTACGACATCAGTGCCACCGCCTCCGCGAGGCCCGACAGTGGCGCGCCCGTGTCATCCGTTTGCTGCAGCAGGGGTTTTGCGTCCGCCACGACCACGGGCGTCAATGCGAGCGCGGCGCTGGATCCCGGCAGGTTTGGGCGTGTCAGCGAGCCGATCACGTCCCCTGGCAACAGGAAGCGCACGATCTGCCGACGCCCATCGCCCAAGATGCGCTGGTGGCAGGCCCAGCCGGACAGCAGCACGAGCGGCGCCTGCACCCGGCCTTCCACGAACAACTCGGCCTGTGCCGGATGATGCCGGGCCGCTTGCGATAGATCACGCAGAATGTCGGTTTCGACGGAGGACAGCCGGGCGAGGCGTCCGAGCCGCAACGCCACGGCATTGTCCGACCGTCCATCGCTATAGGCGGATAGAGGACGGTTCATGCGGCCACTCCTTGGGGTCGCCCAGCCAACCGCATGACGGTCGCCCGGAGCTTGTCACATTCAACAGGCTTCTCCAGGCGTGGCAGTGCGCGGTAGTGCAAGGGCAACGACCGCGGTCCATAGCCTGTTATCAAAGCCACGGGCACGCCACGGTCGGCCATTTCATCGATCAGCGAAAAACTGGTTCCATACTGCAGTCCGACATCGAGCAGCGCGACATCGATGCGCTCGCCTGCCAACTCGCCATCGAGCGGAAGCTGCGCCATTGGGCCAACAACGTTGGCACCAAGACTACGTAGAACAGATGCCAGTTCTATTGCAACAAAGTAATGGTCTTCGACCACCAGGATGTCCAAGCCCTCCAACGGCATCACGTCAGCACCGAGAGCCCTGCTTCTGCCCGCCTCCCGTCCTGGCTCGGTACGATCATCTCGATCTCGCACCGCACGCCACCTGGCCGAAACGCGAGCACCGTGGTGGCGCCTAGTTCATACGGCAGCCCTTGCTCGATGAGTTCCCGCCCGAAGCCACGGCGCCTCGGCTGCAGATCAGTCAACGGCACACCACTCTCCTGCCACTCCAGGAACAAGCGATCTCGCGTATCGCCGTCCTCGCGCACCGTCCACCACCGAACCTTCACCCGTCCGGACGCGGCAGCCAGCGCCCCGTACTTGATGGAATTGGTCGTTAGTTCATGAATAGCCAGCCCTATGGTGTCGGCTATTTTCGGCGCCAAGGAAATCGGCGGACCTTCGACCTCGATCTGGCGCTCGTCCTGGCCGCCGTGGGACGTCAGCTCCTGGTATACCAACTCCTCCAGGTTGACGGTGCCCTCGGCGGTGCGGGCAGCCGCACTCTGCGTCCGGGCCAGGGCTTCGATCCGGCCCGCCAGGTGAGTTGCGAAGTGATCCAGGTCGGAGCTGGAATCCAGCGTCCGGGTTAGTACGGAGCGCACCACAGCCAGGATGTTCTTGATCCTGTGCTGCAACTCCGCAAGCTGCTTGCCCTGCCGGTTCGCGGCCTGCCGCCGCTCGTCGATGTCGGTGCAGGACCCATACCACCGGATCACATTGCCCGATGGATCGAGTTGCGGCACCGCGCGGATCAAAAACCAGCACCAACTACCATCCGCACGCCGCAGCCGCGCCTCCTGTTCCAGCGGCAGGGCGGCGGCATCGGCCTGGCGGATCAACTCGCGATTCGCCTTCAGGTCCTCGGGATGCAGCACCTCGCACCAACCTTCGCCCAGCGCACTGCCACGCGGCTGGCCCGTCAGGCTGTAGAACGGCGGGTTGACGTATTCCCAAGCCATGCCCGCCTTGGCGATGAACAGCAGGGTCGGCACCGCAGCAGCCATCCGGCGGAACCGGTCGTCGCTGGCACGAAGCGCCTGCTCGGCATGATACGTGGCGCTGATGTCGACGAACTTGACCACAACGCCACCAATGCCCGCGTCCGCCCCCCGATACGGCAACAGCCTCACCAGGTAATGCGCGTCGCGGACGTTGTGGCCGGCTTGCCGCTCGATCACCTCACCCGTGGCGAGCACCCGGCGAGCATCCGTCGCAAACGCCGGATACCAGATCTGCAGGGCCATGTCGGTGATCGGACGGCCGCAATCGGCCTTGCGCAGGTGCACCACCTCCTGCACGGCGGGCGTGAAGCTGCGGATGCACAGCCCTTGATCCAGGAACACGATCGCGATCCCGGTGCTCTCGATCACGTTGTTCATGTCGGAGTTGGTGGCCGCGAGTTCTTCGACACGCCTGGCCAGTTCGCCGTTCAGCGCCTCCAATTCGGTCTTGGAGGCCTCGAGCTCCTCATTGGTGACCCGTAGTTCCTCGTTCAGATCCAGTTGATCTTCGTGGCTGGTCCGCAACCCGGCGTTTGCGACGGTGACATCGACCAGCGCCTCCTGCAGCCGCAGGTCGGACTGGAGCAACTCCGCTTCTAGCCGCTGGACGTCTGCCGCGTTCTCAGCAAGTGGAGGAGCTATCTCGAGTGAAGGACCAACGACAACCATGGCTTTCTCCGGCCGGGCCCAAGAAGCCTCTGCCTCGAACTCTTCACACGGCAAACGCGGTGGTCAAGCGAATGCTGTCAAGCCGCGGTTCGGGTTCTGCTGCTCTCGGTGCGGAGTTGTCCGCAAGCCGCCAGGATATCGCGTCCCCGCGGCGTGCGCACAGGGCTCGAGAACCCGGCCGCCATCACGATCGCGGCAAACGCGTCGAGCTTCTCCCGCGTACTGGGCTGATAGTCGCTGCCGGGCCAGGGGTTGAACGGGATCAGGTTGACCTTGGCCGGAATGCCCGCGATCAGCCGCACCAACTCGCGCGCGTCCGCCTCGGTGTCGTTTACGCCGCGCAACATGATGTATTCGAAGGTGATGCGCCGCGAGTTGGACGAACCGGGGTAGCGCCGACAGGCCGCCAGCAGCTCGGCGATCGGGTATTTCCGGTTCAGCGGCACGATTTCGTCGCGCAAATCGTCCCGCACGGCATGCAGCGACACCGCTAGGTTCAACCCCAGCTCCTCGCCACAGCGGTCCATCATCGGCACCACGCCCGAGGTGGACAACGTGATGCGCCGCCGCGACAGGCCGATGCCCTCGTTGTCCATGACGATCTGCATCGCGCGGGCAACGTTCTCGTAGTTGTACAGCGGCTCCCCCATGCCCATCAGCACGATAGTGGAGAGCAGCCGCGGCACTTCACCCCGCGGTGACGGCCATTCGCCGTAGGCATCGCGGGCGGCCATGAACTGCCCCACGATCTCGGCGGCACCCAGGTTGCGCACCAGCTTCTGTGTCCCGGTGTGGCAGAACCGGCACGACAGCGTGCAGCCCACCTGGGAGGAAATACAGACGGCGCCGCGGTCCTCCTGCCGGTCGGGGATGTACACCGTCTCCGCCTCCTGCCCGTCGCGGAAGCGGAACAGCCATTTGCGGGTGCCGTCGGTGCTGGTCTGCTCGGTGGCGACGCCGGGCCGGCCGATCACGAACCGCTCGGCCAGCTTCTGCTGCAACGGCCGCGCGATCGAGGACATGGCGGCGAAGTCGGTGGTGCCCTGGTGGTAGATCCAGTGCCAGATCTGCTTGGCGCGGAACGCCTTCTCGCCGATGGCGGCCAGTTCCTCGATCAGCTCCGCGCGCGACAGGCCCACCAGCTCGCGCCTGCCGTCCGCGAGCGCCACCGGTGGCGGGGAGAACAGCGCGGATTTGGCAAGGATGCGGTCCCGCTCCGCCTCGGTGAGCGTAGCGGACATGCTCAGCTGCGGCCGATCGGGCAGGCTTTGTTGATGGCGGCGTAGGCGGGCGAAAAGCCACGCAAGTTGAACGTGTCGGTCACCGTGGTATTGCGCAGCCCCGGCGACTTCGCCACCGCCTGCCGCCCGCGCTCGAACGCGGATACGACGGCGTGCCCGTCCCGCGCGAAGGCGGAGCGCTGGCTGGTGTAGAACGGCAGGGTATTGCCCTCGATCTGCAGCGTCACCTCGGCATTCGGGGCATAGGCGAACCCGGCGCTGATCGCCACGGCATCCCTGGCACCTCCCGGGCGCTGCGTCACGGTCAGCACCACGTCGCCCCGGCCCTGCAGCGGCGGAGCGGAGATCGCGGCCCGGGTGAAGGCGTAGCACACGGTTTGCCCGGCTTCCTGGTGAGTTGCCGCCGTCCAGTCCTCGAATTTCCCGATGGCACGCGGCGCCGCCGGCACGGCATGAGCGAGCGGTCGCGGAGCCGAGGAACGGGCGGGATGCGGCTGGGCCAGTGCGGAGGTCGCGGTGAATGCCGCGAGCAGGAGCAGGGGAACGGATCGCATTGCGCACAGATACGGCGGGGGCGGTTCCGGAACAAGCGCGCGCATGGCGCAACAGCCTATCTATTGCTAGCTGTGTCGCACAGGAGGGACCCGCATGTCGCAAGAGGAACACCATCAGGACGCCTTGATCGAGACCGCCCGGTCGGAGCTGGACCGTGCGCACCGCGCCGCCATCAGCCTGGAGGCGGGCGAGGTGCGCCGCGGGCTGCAACTGGCCCTGACTGCCCTGCGCACCGCGGCGCAACCTGGCAGCGAGCACTATGCCGCCTTGGCCAGCCGGCTCGAGACCGCGCTCACCGACCTCGACGAGGGCGCGCTTGCGGAGATGGGCCAGATCATCGAGACGGTCCGCAAGGAGATCGAAGCCTAGCAGGTCCTACCCCGTTCACGGGGGGAGGTGGCGGCGAAGCCGACGGAAGGGGGCGCCGGGCACCGCACCCTTGGCCACGGCCACTGGATGGAGTGCGCGCCACCCCTCCCCCGGCCCCCTCCTCAAGGGGTGGGGGAGACGGCTTCACTCCCGTCCTAGCCACTCCGGCCGGTTGAGCCGGAAGGTCGGGTCACCATGCCCTACCGCCGGCGGCAACGGCGCGGCGCCGCCGCTCGCCACCGGGCGGTCCGCAAACCTGCCGTGTTGCAACAGCCGATCGTACAGCACCAGCGCCCCAGCCACTGCCAGGTTGAGCGCGAACCGGGTCGGGATCCGGACCACGTGACGGCAGCGCGCCAGCATCGCCGGCGACAACCCCGACCGCTCGGGGCCGAGCACATACGCAGCGTTCAACGGGTGGCGGAAGGACGGCAGTTCCGCCGCATCCTCCAGCAGCTCGATGCCAACCAGCGCGCAACCCTCCGGCAGCTCCATCGCCTCGACGCCGGAGAAGCGCCACAGCGGCACGTGGGCCGGGGTGGCCGCCGTATCGGCCCGGCGGGCATCGCGATGATCCAGCCCTGCCCCTACACTGAAACAGAACGCCGCCCCGAACGCATGCGCGGTCCGCAGCAGCGCGCCCATGTTGGCGGACTTGCTGATCCCCTCGGCCCCAATGCCGAAATAGCCGCGTGATCTGGCGAGCGTCATCCGCGCGGGATAGAGCATATCTGCCGCGACTGGCTATAGTCTGGCGGTGAAGATGCTCGCCAAAACAAAGTCCTAGAGTGGTGTGGCCGTTTACGGGCACGCTGAAACCGCTCTAGTTGTTCGCCATGACCGACGCAACCGACGCCAGGCTCGCGGCCCAGTACGAGGCCTATCCCTACCCGGCGCGCGACCCGGCGGACGAGGCACGGCGGCTGGTGATCGGCAGCCCCAGCCATCTGCGCGAGATCGATCACTGGGTGTTCGGCGCCGCCCGTCCCCGCTCCCGCCCGTTGCGCGCCCTGATCGCCGGCGGGGGCACCGGCGACGGCACCATCATGCTGGCACAGCAGATGGCCACCGCGGGCCGGCCGGGCCGGGTCACCTATCTGGACCGCTCCGCCGCCGCTTCCGCCATCGCCCAAGGCCGGGCCCGCGCGCGCAACCTCGACATCGACTGGCAACAGGGTTCGTTGCTCGACCTGCCGGGCTCCGGCCTGGGCCCGTTCGACTACATCGATTGCTGCGGCGTGCTGCACCATCTGCCCGACCCGGCGGCCGGGTTGCAGGCACTGCTCTCGGTGCTGGCACCCGGCGGCGGGCTCGGGCTGATGGTGTACGCGCCGCACGGCCGCACCGGCGTGTACGAGTTGCAGGACGCACTGCGCCTCCTTGCCCCGGAGGCGGACCCTCCGGCCACCCGCCTGGACACGGCCCGGCGGGTGATGCGCCACCTTCCCGACTCGGCCTGGCTGCGGCGCAACACCCTCTTTGCCGACCACCTGACGGGCGGCGATGCCGGGCTGTACGACCTGTTGCTCAACCCGCGGGACCGCGCCTACGACGTGCCGGCGCTGCACAGCCTCCTCGCCGAGGCCGGCCTGAGCGTGACCGCCTGGATGGAGCCGTTGCGCTACGACCCGGCCGTCTACCTGCCCGACGCCAAGCTGCGCGCCCGCGCCGCCGCCCTCCCTCCCGTGGACCGCGCCGCCTTGGCCGAGGCGCTGTGCGGTAACATGAGCACCCACGTAGTCTACGCCGTGCGCGCCTCCGAAGCGCCGACGCCGCCCGATGCCACCGGCCCCGAGGCGGTTCCGGTGATGCGGGAGATGGGCGGAGCCGAGCTCGCCAAACACATCCGCCCGGACGGCATGCTCCCCTTCCTGTTCGACGGCCTGCGCGTGCCGGTGCCGCTGCCGCCGCTGACCGCCGCGATCTTGCGCCTGGTCGACGGCGTACGTAGCGTTGCCGAGATCCGCGCGGAGCTCGCCGGACGCGTGCCACCGGACGCCTTCGACCGGGCGTGGCGCGAGACGTACGGCACGCTCTCCGCGCTCAACCGGCTGCTTCTGCTACCGCCGCAGTGACCACCATCGTGATCTTCGGCTGCGGCGTGCTGAGCGGCGGCCGCCCGAGCCGGACCCTGCGCGCCCGGGTCGAGGCGGCCTTTCGCTGCGGCGGAACCGGCGCGCGGTATCTGCCGACCGGCGCCATCGGCCGCAACCCTCCCTCCGAAGCGCGGGTGATGGCGCGGGTGCTGATGGAGCTGGGCGTCCCCGGCGAGCAGATCACTCTCGAGGAGACGGCGACCGACACGCTCTCCTCTGCGTTGGCCTGCGCGCGGCTGCTCGCCGGCGAGAGCGGGCCGGTACGGGTGGCGTCCAGCGGCTATCACCTGCCGCGGTGCGTGCTGTTGCTATGGATGGCGGGGGTACGTTGCAGCGCCTGCCCTGCACCGCCTCGGCCGCGTTGGGCGTGGTATTGGCGCCTGCGGGAGGCTGCGGCGCTGCCGTATGACGCCATGCTGATGGCAGCCCGCCGGGTCGCCACGGGACGGTAACCAAACTCCACGCTTCAGGAGGCGTTTCGGTCGGGTAACCTATGTTGAGAGAACGCCCATGAGCATTTTCAGCTCGATCATGTCCAAGATCTTCAGCCATCCAGCCGCATCGCCAGCCGTGGCGCAGGCCGCCGCCCCCCCCTCGCCGGTCGCCACCGACACGACGGTGCAGCAGCCGGTGCAGACCACGCCCGCAGCCCAGCCGGTCGATGTCGGTGCCGTGCTGGCCCACATGGCGGAACAGAACGGCCAGCAGCTCAACTACAAGACGTCGATCGTGGACCTGATGAAGCTACTCGGCCTCGATAGCAGCCTGGAAGCGCGGAAGACCCTGGCCGGCGAGCTGCATTACACCGGCAGCACCGAGGACAGCGCGACCATGAACGTCTGGCTGCACAAGGAAGTCATGACGAAGCTGGAAGAGAACGGCGGCGTCGTGCCCGCGGAGCTCAAAGGCGCCTAACACCTTAGTTCCTCCCCCGTCCTTTACGGGGGAGGTGGCGGCGAAGCCGACGAGGGGGCGTGAGCCGTGCTCCGAGTGTGTGTGGCCCCCTCCACCATGCTTCGCATGGTCCCCCTCCCCCGCTAAGAAGCGAGGGAGGAACTTAGTAAGAGCTACTCGCCCGCTGCCACAACTGCGGGCGGCAGCATCGCCGGGTCTTCGGCAAGTTGGCCGTTCAGCGCCATGCGCAGGCGATCGCGGTCCAACTCGCCTTCCATCGCCGCCATCACCACCGTGGCCACCGCGTTGCCGATCATGTTCACCAGGGCGCGTGCCTCGCTCATGAAACGGTCGATGCCCAGGATCAGCGCCATGCCGGCCAGCGGAATGGACGGCACCACGCCCAACGTCGCCACCAGCGCCACGAACCCGGCGCCAGTCACGCCGCTGGCGCCCTTGGACGTCAGGATCGCGACCGCGAACAGGGCGAATTGCTGCTCCAGGTCCAGATGCGTGTTGGTCGCCTGGGCCACGAACAGCGCGGCCAGCGTCATGTAGATGCTGGTGCCGTCGGTGTTGAACACGTAGCCGGTCGGCACCACCAATCCCACCACCGGGCGGGAGCAACCGGCCCGCTCCAGCTTCTCCATCAACGAGGGGAGCGCCGGGTCGGAGGAGGACGTGCCGAGGGTGAGGAATATCTCCGCCTTGATGTAGTTGAGCAGTTTCAGGATGTTGAACCCGGCGATCGCGGAGATCACGCCGAGGATGCCCACCACGAAGATGATGCTCGTCAGGTAGAACACGCCCACCAGCTTGAGCAACGGACCCAGCGAACTGATGCCGTAGCGTCCCACGGTGAACGCCATGGCGCCGAACGCGCCGATCGGGGCCAGGCGCATGAGCAGGTTGACCACGGCGAACACCACCGAGGTCAGGCTGTCGATCGCGGTGCGCACCGGTTTCGCGCGGTCGCCCAGCACGGTCAGCGCGTAGCCGAACAGGACCGAGACGAACACCACGGGCAGGATGTCGCCCTTGGCGAAGGCGTCGACGAAGGTGTTGGGTATGATGTTCAGCAGGAAGTCGGCGGTGTTCTGCTGCTGCGCCGCGCCGGCGTATTGCGCGATGGCCTTGGTGTCGAGCTTGGCCGGGTCGGCGTTGAACCCGGCGCCGGGCTGCAGGATATTGCCGACCGCCATGCCGATGAACAGCGCCAGGGTGGAGACGACCTCGAAATACAGCAGCGCTTTGCCGCCGACGCGGCCGACCTTCTTCATGCTGCCCATCGACGAGATGCCGGACACCACGGTGCAGAACACCACCAGCGCGATCATCATCTTGATCAGCTTGATGAACCCGTCGCCGAGCGGCTTCATCGCCACCGCGGTCGCCGGATAGAGGTCGCCCAGGATGATGGCCAGCACGATGCCGAGCAGCACCTGGGCATACAACGAGCGGTAGAACGGCACTTTTACGGCGGGTGCGGGCGGGGCATGCAGAGCCATGCGGATATTCCTCCAAGAGAGGACCACTCTTGTTGGAGGGTCTCGTTTTAGTCCGGGATCAATACGACACGGTCGCGCGACGAACCCAATACGGCGACGAACGCATCGCGGGCATTCGCCAGCGTATACCGTGACCTCGCCGCAATCGGGAAGGGTTTTAACGCCCCGGATGCGAAACCGGGCAGCAGGTCCCGCAGCACCGACGCGGTCTCCACCGAGGACAGCGCCAACGTATCGATTCCGACATAGGTGTGGCGGCCGCGGTAGAAGGCGAAGATGTCGAACTCGACCTTTTGGCCGGTGGACGCGATCAGGATCTGCCGCCCGGCTTTGGCCATCGCCTTGGTGGCGGCCGGGTAATACGGGTCGCCCACGGTGTTGAACACGATGTCCGCCCCGCGCCCGCCGGTGGCTTCGACTACCGCGGCGGCAATTTCGGTTGCGGAGGAGTCGATCGCGGTGACGGGGGCGCTGCTATGGCCCTCATACGCCTCGGCCCGGCGGACGGCGCCGAACACGCGGGCGCCGCGCCAAGTGGCGATCTGCGCTGCCGCCTGCCCCACTTTGCCGTTCACGCCCATGATCAGCACCGTTTCGCCCGGCTGTGGCAGGCCCGTGCGGCGAAACCCTTCGGCGGCGGTGACGAACGGGACGCCGATGCCCGCGGCCTCCTCCAGTGAGATGCCAGCGGGTTTGCGCACCAGGGCGTCCGCTTCCACCAGCAGATGGGTGGCGTGGGTGCCGTCCCGCCGGATGCCGAGGTCGCCGGAGGAGCCGAAGACTTCGGTGCCGACATCCGGTCCGGCGATGACGGTGCCGGCGAAGTCCCGGCCGGAGGTGCGCGGGAAGACGGCGTAGGGCATCAGGCCCATGGCCGCCTTGACGTCGGATGGGTTGACCGCGGCGGCCGCGATCTGGACGAGCACCATGCCTGCGGGGGGTTCGGGCAGGTCGACCGCTTCCAGGGAGGGCGAGAGAGCTTCGACACTGGCCGCTTTCGCGTGCAGCCGCACGGCACGGGCCCGCATCAAAGGAATCCCCCTCCCCTTGAGGGAGGGGTTAGGGGAGGGGTAAGCCGCGTCCCCGGCATCGAGTGCGTTGCCAGCCCTCCCTCAAGGGGAGAGGAGAAGGGTGCAGCGCTCACAGCGAACGCCCCCCGTCCACCACGATGGTCGTCCCGGTGGAGAACCGCAGATGCGTCGCACACGCCAACACCGCCGACGCGACATCCTCCGCAGTCGCCACCCTGCGCAGCGGCGTGGTGGCCGCGGTCTTGGCGTTGAACTCCTCCCCGCGCCCGGGCACGAACCCGGTCGCCACCACGCCGGGAGAGACGCCCATCACCCGAACCTCCGGCGCCAGGGCCCGGCCCAGAGACTTGACCAGCACATCCGTCCCCGCCTTCACCGCGCAATACGCGATGCTCGACCCATTGCCGTTCAGCGCGGCAATGGAGGAGATGAACACGATCAACCCCTCCCCGCTCGCCTTCAGCATGGGGGCGAAGGCGCGCACCGTCGCGAACTGGCCGCGCCAGTTGACGGCGAACATCTGGTCGATCAACGCGTCGTCCAAAGCGTCGAGGTCACCATGCGGCACCGCCTTGGTGAACCCGGCCGTGTTCACCAGCACATCCAGCCGGCCGAATTCTTTCGCGACTGCGGCCTGCAGGGCCACGATACTGGCCGTGTCCGCGACATCAGCCGGGAACGCGGCATGGCCCTGCCCCGGCAGCCCGGCCAATACGGATTGCGACTTGCCGGGCCGATGGGTGATGGCGACCCGTGCGCCGGCCTCGGCGAACAGCTTGGCACTGGCGGCGCCGATGCCGCCGGATCCGCCAACGACCAGAACGGTCTTGCCTGCGAGGTTGCTCACTTGATGGGGGGCTTTGGCAGCACGGATTCACCTGGCTCCATGACGAAGGTGTAGTCGAACGTATACCAAGGCGCCTGCACGTCCGGCGCCGGCGGGGTGCCCGTCTCGTGGCGCTCGTAATCGCCGATCAGCGTGCGGGTGACCCCGAACACCACGTCGCTGTCCAAATGCTCGTCGTCGTCTACGAACACCTGGGTAATCAGCGTCTTGTAGCCCGGCGTGTGCGCCAAGATGTGCAGATGCGCCGGCCGGTATGGGTGGCGGTGTTGGGCGCGCAGCATATCGCCCACCGGACCGTCCGTGGGCACCGGGTAGCCGGCCGGCCTGACCGAGCGGAAGCCGAACCGCCCCTCGGCATCGGTATGGAAGATGCCGCGCAAATTCATCGCCGCCTGCCCAGGATCCTGGTTCTCGTAGAAGCCGCGGGGGGACGAGTGCCAAATATGCACCTCCACGCCCTGCAGCTGCTGGCCCGCCGGGTCGGTGATGCGGCAATTGGCGAACAACACCGGGCCGTCCGTCTCGGACCGCACGATGCTGCCACCATTCTCCATCACCGGCGCGCCCAGCCGCCAGAACGGGCCGAGCAGCGCCGACGCGTTCTCGGTGGCGCCGTTGTCGCCGTTGTTCAACAGGCAGACCAGCGTGGAGACGCCGATCGCGTCGGAGAACAGGATGCCCTCGTTGTGGAGGTCGTGGGTGGACTGGCCAATGCGGTTGAGGAAATCCACTCCCATCTCCCACTCCCGCTCGCTCAGCTTGGTTTCGCGGACGAAGGCGTGCATGTGGCGCACGAACGAGCCCATGATCTCCCGCAGCCGAGGGTTGTCGGCGCCGTTCATGGCTTCCAGCACCGCGTCGGTGACCTGGGCCTGGTTATCGATGATCATTGGCCATCTCCCCGAAGTTTTGGCCGGCTACTTTCCGTCCCGCAGCCGTTTGCAGTAAAACAGCCCGCGGACCACCTTGCCATCCACCCGCGCATAGGCCGGATGCTCGCCCCAGCGCTGGAAGCCCAGGCCCTCGTACATCCGGATCGCCGGCGCCTGCGTTTCGCGCACGTCCAGGTTCAGGATCTGGAAGCCGAGCGCCCGCGCCGCATCCTCCACCCGGCGCGTCATCAGCCGTGCGAGCCCGTGGCCGCGAGCATACGGCGCCACGAAGCTGTGCATCAGGTTGGCGGCAAACGCCTGCGCCTCGTTATTGCGGGGCGGCCGCACCAACTGCGCGCTGCCCACGATGATCCCGTCCAGCCGGGCCACGAACAGCAGACGCTCTGGCATCAGCAGCACGCCGCGGAAATAGCTTTCGAGCGCGCTGCGGCCCGGCGGATTGACCCAGCCGAAGCCACCGCCCTCGATGATCCCGGCGTCGGCTGCCTCGCATAGAGCCTGCAGGTCGTCATCCGGCAGCACCGTCGCGCGTTCTACGCCGAGCACGGGGGCGCCGCCGTCGTTCATGTCGACGCGCCGTTCATGGCGACCAGCGCAGGAAATTCGCCAGGATCCGCAGCCCAACTGCCTGGCTCTTTTCGACGTGGAACTGGGTGCCGGCCCGATTGCCGGCGGCGACCATGGCGGGGACGGGTTCGCCATACTGTGTGGTGGCGATCACCTCGCCGGGGCGGGCACCGCGCAACGCATAGCTGTGCACGAAATACACGTCGTCGCCGGGCTGCAGGCCGTCCAGCAGGGGGTGCGCGCCGGGTTCGAAGTCCAGCGCGTTCCACCCCATCTGCGGCAGGCGTAGGCCGGGAGCCGCCATCTCCGCCACGTCACCGGCCACCCAGCCAAAACCCGGCGTCACCGTGTGCTCGAGCCCGCGATCAGCCATCAGCTGCATACCGACGCAAATGCCCAGGAACGGCCGGCCCGCCGCGACCGAGGCGTCGATCGCCTCGCGCATCCCGTCCACCGCCCCCAACCCGGCGGCGCAATCGGCGAACGCGCCCTGACCCGGCAACACGACCCGGTCCGCCGCGGCCACGAACGCCGGATCGGCGGTCACGGTGATTTCGGCCGGGATACCGCCCTGCTCCGCCGCGTGGGCCAACGCGCGGGCCGCCGAGGTGAGGTTGCCGCTGCCGTAATCGACGACGGCGACCCGCATCATACCGCTAATCCCAGCAGATCGGTGCGGTTGGCGAGCAGGCGCAAGAACGCTTCCTCCCGGTTGCGAGCGGCGACCACGTGGGCAAGCTGAAAGCGGCGGAGCGAGAGGCTCCAGCGCCGCAGATCCTGACCGTTCAGCCCCAGCAGAACGAACAGCGCGAAGGCCAGCACCGGGCGCATTGGCGGCGGCGCGAGCGTGCAGATTGCCACCAGCAGGGCCAGCGCGATCACGCCCGCGATCCAGGCCGCGTGGGCCAATAGCCAAAGCGGGCCGAAGAACAACGCCCCCCAGGAAAAGCCCTCGCGCACCAGCACCGGCGGCTTCCGGCTATGGATATGGGCCGTATAGATCCTCACAACGCCCCCTTGGTGGAGGGGATTGCCCCCATCGCGCGCGGGTCCATCTCGGACGCCATGCGCAGCGCGCGGGCCAAGGCCTTGAAGCATCCCTCGGCGATGTGGTGGGCGTTGCGTCCGGCCTTGGCATTCACATGCAGCGTGATCAGTGCGTTATGGGCGAAGGCGCGGAAAAACTCCTCGAACAACTCGGTGTCCATGGTGCCGATCGTGGGCACGTGGAAGGCCACTGACCAGACCAGCAACGGCCGGCCGGAGATGTCGATCGCGGCTTCCACCAGCGCTTCGTCCATGGGCACGACGGCGTGGCCGTAGCGCCGGATGCCTCGTTTGTCGCCGATCGCCTGGGCAAAGGCCTGGCCCAGCACGATCCCGACATCCTCCACGGTGTGGTGGTCGTCGATATGCAGGTCCCCGGTTGCCTGCACATACAGATCGAACATCCCGTGGCGAGCCAGCGCGGTCAGCATGTGGTCCAGGAACCCGACCCCGGTTGACAGCTCGGACTGGCCGCTGCCGTCGAGGCCGAGCGTGAGGTGGATATCCGTCTCGGACGTGGTGCGGGAGATGGTGGCTGACCGGGTCATGCGGCGGTGGATAGCGCAGTTCTCGCCGCTTGTCCTGTCCGGTTCCTGCGCGGTTCATGCACGGTGCTGCGAACCCGCCAGGGGCCTTGCGCGTCTCTGCTAGGCAACCCCGAGGAGACACCGTTGATGACCCAGGACGACAACATCCCCGAGCGCCCCAAGCCGGTACTACCTGGCAATCACGGCCAGTTCGGCGAGGACAACGCGACTGAGGACTACAAGCTGCTGGAGGACCAACCCTCCCCACCAACGGATAAGACTGCGGACCAGGGTCCCAGGCAGACCAATGCCGGGGAGCGCTCCTGATGCCGTCGGTGGACGACCTGGCGCATGCCCATGGGGTCAGCCCCGAGGCGGTTCGCGTGCTGCAGGACGCATTGCGCCGGGGCGGCGGCCGGCAGGCCCAGTTCAGCCACCCCGATCTGGGCGGCATGGGACAGTGGTCGGCCGGCGGGATGACGCAGGTTGGCGACATGTTCAACACGGCGCTGAAGGAGAAGGTGAACGCGCTGTGCTCGGCTTTGTCCAAGACCGTGGCGGAGGACGCCTCGGCCCCGAAGCAGGACGGCCCGAAGACCAGCGGCGAATCCGGCGACTGGTGGCCGGAGGGGCTGGGCCGGCCGTCGGCGACCGGGTCGCAGAACGGAATGAGCTACGCTTGCTTCCCGGATACGCACCGGGTGGCGATCGAGCAGGCTGGCCAGGTAACGCTGTATGATAGCGGCGAACACCGGATCACCGGCGTCTCGCAGCAGCAGAGTGGCACGCAGGAACTGACGTTCAGCAGCCAGACCGGGACGGTGCGGGCAAGTGATTTGCCGGTTGTGAAGTAGGACGACACCGACATACGGCATGCCTGGTCTCGATCTCGGGCATCCAAGTTCCTCCACTGCGAAGTGGGGGAGGGGGACCAGGCGAAGCATGGTGGAGGGGGCGGGCGGGTCACACTCGGATCGTGCCCGTGCCCCCTCCGTCGGCTTCGCCGCCACCGCCCCCGTGAAGGAAGGAGAAACGGCGCGGGAAGGTCAGTGCGAGATCGCCTCCAACGCTCGGTTGTTCACCGCCGGGCCCATAGCAATCGATGCCATCACGACCAGCATGCTGCCCGCGATGAACGCGAACACCCCGATCGAGCCGAAGTCGCGCAGGAAGAAGGCGATGATGAACGCGCTGAACACCACCGAAATCCGGCTGAACGAGTAGACGAACCCCACCGCCACGGCCCGAATGCGGGTCGGATACAGTTCCGCCTGATAGGAGTGGAACGCGAACGACATGATGTTCGACGACAACGTCAACATCACGCCGCAGAAAATCAGCGCAGCCGCAGCGGCCATCTGGCTGAACAGCAAGCCGAACACCGCGATCGACCCAGCGGCCGTCACGATCAGCCATTTCCGCTCGACCTTGTCCGCGATCGACGCCGCCAGCAACGGCCCGAATGGAGACGCCAGCGCGATGATGAACGTGTATTCCAGCGACGTCGTCGTCTTGATGCCCTGGCTGATCAGCAGCGAGGGCACCCAGTTGGCGAAGCCATAGAAACCAACAGTCTGGAAGATGTTGAACAGCACCAAGATGGCCGTGCGCTTGGCGTAGGGCGGCCGGAACGCCTCCATCAAGCTGCCCTGCGGCTGCACCGCTTCCGGCAGGCCGGGCTCGGGAAGCGGGCCGCCATGCTCCACCACGACCTTCGCCTCCAGCCGGGACAGCACGGCGTCGGCCTCCGCCAGCCGGCCGTGCGTTGCAAGCCAGCGCGGGCTCTCGGGCACACCCAGGCGAATGACCCACACGATCACCGCACTGACGCTGCCGATCAGCACCACCCAACGCCAGCCCGAGAAGCCGAACGGATCCAACGGCACGAGCTGGTAGGCCAGGAATGCCACCACGGGGACGACCGCGAACTGGATCGTCTGGTTGATGGCGAACGCGCGCCCGCGGATGCCCTTCGGGACGAGTTCGCTGATATAGGTATCGATCGTCACCAGTTCGACGCCGATCCCGATTCCGGCGATGAACCGCCAGAGATTGAGGCTGAACGCGTCGTGCTGGAACGCCATGATGCCGGACGCACCCGCATACCACAGCAGCGAGACGGTAAAGATCAGCCGCCGCCCGAACCGGTCCGCCACGAAGCCGAACAACAGCGTGCCGACGAACAACCCGGCGAATAGCGCCGCCACGAAGCTGGCCACTCCCGACGTGCCGAACAGGCCCGGCGTCGTCGGCGTCAGGATGTGGTCGCGCACTAGGCCGGGGGCGACGTAGCCGGTGAAGAACAGGTCGTAGAACTCGAAGAAACCGCCGAGGCTGAGCAGGATCACCAGCGTCCAGACACTACGCGTCGAGGGCAGGCGGTCCAGCCGCGCCCCGATATCCCCTGCCTGCATCATGCTCCACGCTTCCCCGAATCAGCTTTCGCCTACTTAGCCTCGCGTCGGATCCAAACACCAGCCCGCGGTGACAGGCGTCGCCGCCGGTTGAGGTGCGCACGAAACCGCGCATCCAGATTGGCAACATACCACCCGGCCACGACCATTCCGACCAGCATCGCCACCGAGGCAATGGTTGTGGCCGCGCCGGCCGGAACGTGGCGGGAGATCGAGCCCATCAACGCCATCAGGCTGGGATAGTGCAGGGTATAAAGCGGGTAGGACATGGCTCCGAGGGCAATGAAGGCCTGCCGAACTCTGGCACTCGCCGGGTCACAGGCTGCACCGGCCAATACCAGGGCGGGGGAGATCACCGCCAGGAACAGCAGATCGAACCCAATTCGCGCAGGGCCAGTAGGGTTGGCGTACACCAGCACCGCCAGTAGCAGGACCGGGACGGCGAAAAACCAGCCGGGCATCCGGATGGACGGCAAAGACTGGTGGAGGCGGTAGACGAAAACGCCAAGTGGGAAGCTGAAGAAGATCCGGGCCGCGCCCAGCAGCGAGGTCTCCTTGCTCCAGCCGAAGTTCAGGGTGTTGGTCGCCATGGATGCAACAACCAGCACCGTCCCTGCGACCACCATCAGAGCAAGCAGAGCTCGCGTGGTTCGTAGCCACCGGATGGCGAAGGCGATGTTCACGACGAATTCCAGGAATAGCGACCACGCTGGTATGTCGAGCGGGAACATCGCATCCGATGCAGGCGACGGCAGCAGGAAGAGTGCAAAGATCAGGCTGATCAGGGGTTGAGTGTAATTCCAAAGCCCGTCGCTGTGCCCAACCAACAAGGACTCAGCCGCCACGGCCACTCCCGACAGCGTGCCAAGAAGATAGACCGGGTAGAGCCGGAGTAGTCGGCTCCGCAGAAATGCCCTTACCGGCAGGCCATTTTGCAGCTGTGCCGCATAGACATGAGCAACGATGAAACCGCTCAGGACGAAGAAGAAGTCCACGCCAAGGTAGGCGCTGGGTGGCGAGGCCATCCCGAACAGCGCGTTGCCATGTTGCAGCACAACGAAGATGGCCCCAACGCCGCGCATGCCTTCCAGTGTTGTGTATCGCCTTGTACCACCCACTGCTGACACTCCGTGCGCAGCAGCCTTTACGCTGACATATCTAACGTCCTGTTAAGAACGCCAGGGTCGGATCCGACGGACGGCAGTTCCTACCCTGTTCGCCTGGTCGGATCGGGCTGGCTTGAGATTCACCCATAGCCTCGCCATCTCCGCCCTCATGCAAGACAACAAACCCTACGACCCCGTGGGCTGGCACGGCACAACCATCCTGTGCGTGCGGCGCGGCGGTCACGTGGCTATGGCCGGGGACGGCCAAGTCACGCTCGGACAGACCGTCATCAAGGGCAACGCCCGCAAGGTCCGTCGCATCGGCGCCGGTGACCGCGTGCTCGCCGGGTTCGCCGGCGCCACGGCCGACGCGTTTACCCTGCTCGAACGGTTGGAAGCCAAGCTCGAGCGCTTCCCCAACCAGTTGGAACGCGCCTGCGTCGAGCTCGCCAAGGATTGGCGCACCGACCGTTACCTCCGCCGGTTAGAGGCGATGATGGCGGTTGCCGATGCCGACCGCTCCTTCACCCTCACTGGCAACGGCGACGTGCTAGAGCCGGAGGACGGCGTGATCGCCATCGGTTCCGGCGGCAACTACGCGCTGTCCGCGGCCCGCGCGCTTATGGAGATCGACGGGCTCTCCGCCGAGGAGATCGCGCGCCGGGCCATGCGCATCGCCGGCGAGATCTGCGTCTACACCAACGCCAACGTCATCATCGAGTCATTGTAATGGACGTCCCAACCTACTCCCCGCGGGAGATCGTATCTGAACTTGACCGCTTCATCGTCGGTCAGAACGACGCCAAACGCGCCGTGGCGATCGCGCTCCGCAACCGGTGGCGCCGCCAGCACGTCGACGCCGAGATGCGCGAGGAGGTGGTGCCCAAGAACATCCTGATGATCGGGCCGACCGGCTGCGGTAAGACCGAGATCGCCCGGCGGCTGGCCAAGCTCGCACAGGCGCCGTTCCTCAAGGTGGAGGCCACCAAGTTCACCGAGGTCGGCTATGTCGGCCGCGACGTGGAAAGCATCGTGCGCGACCTGGTCGAAGTCAGCCTGACGATGCTGAAGGAGAGCTCGCGCAAAGGCGTGCAAGCCAAGGCCGAGTCGCAGGCAGAGGATAAGTTGGTCACCGCCCTCGTCGGCGAGGGGGCCGGTGGCGACACGCGCGCCAAGTTCCGCCGCATGCTACGCGACGGCGAGTTGGAAGAGAAAGAGGTCGAGGTAAACGTCGCCGACAGCGGTGCCGGTCCGATGGGAGCCATGGACATACCCGGCGTGCCGCAGGGCCAGATGATCAATCTGGGGGAGATGATGAAAGGCATGATGGGCCGTGCGCAGAAGGCCCGCCGCATGACCGTGGCCGAGGCTCGCGCCGCGCTGACCCGGGACGAGGCGGACCATTTGCTCGATACCGAGCAGGTGACCAAGGACGCGGTGTTCCACGCAGAGCAGAACGGCATCGTGTTCCTGGACGAGATCGACAAGGTGTGCGCGCGCTCCAGCGAAGGCGGCTTCCGCGGCGGCGACGTGTCCCGCGAGGGCGTGCAACGTGACCTGCTGCCGCTGATCGAAGGCACGACGGTGAGCACCAAGTATGGCCCGGTGAAGACCGACCACATCCTGTTCATTGCTTCGGGTGCGTTCCATCTGGCCAAGCCGTCCGACCTGCTGCCCGAGTTGCAGGGCCGCTTGCCGATCCGGGTGGAGCTGGCGCCGCTATCCCGCGCCGATCTGCGCCAGATCCTGGTGGAGCCGGAGCACAGCCTGCTGAAGCAGTATGAAGCGCTGATGTTGACCGAGGGTGTCACGCTCGACTTCCGCGAGGACGCGATCGACGCCTTGGCCGAGCTAGCGTCCGACATCAACGACCGGGTGGAGAACATCGGTGCCCGGCGTTTGGCGACTGTGATGGAGAAGCTGCTGGAGGAGATCAGCTTCACCGCCAGCGACCGGAACGGTGAGACCGTGACGGTGGACGCTGCCTACGTGAACGAGAAGGTGGCCCCGTTGGCGTCCCGTGGCGATCTTAGCCGGTTCATCCTGTAGCAGACCGGTTCATACATCTGTCGTACTCCCATTGGAGGTACGACAGATGGCTGAGATGGAGCTGATAGCGATCGGCAACTCCGGGGGTGTGCCCTTGCTCGCGAACTTCGGCGTCCAGAATGGCGACACATTGTTCGCGACCCATCACGCAAATGCGTGAAACGCACGTTGCGGCCGCCGGACTTCGACGCGCGAATGGCTGTTGCACGCCGGACTATGCGCGAGCGGGTGGCCTTGCCCTGAACGGCAAGACTCTCCCTGTCAGTGACGCCGAAGCAACCGAGCCCATGCTGACCGGGGCCAGCCTAGCCGTGGCCTTGCAGGCAGAAGGCTTCGCAGCTTGGGTACCGGCGAGCGCGGGCTGATCGGCAACTGCATCGGCATTTCCCGCACGCTCAGCCACCGCGACCGCACGCCGAGCCACGGACGGTGCCGGCGCACCCTCACCACCTGGTCCAAATCGTGCCAGCAGAACGCCACCTCCGCCGGCCCGGCGGGATACGCGTAGGTCAGGTAGCCCGGCGTAAACGCGCCCCCAAGCCTGACCTCGTCCATCACCTTCAACCCGGACCCGATCAGGAGGATGGTCAACATTTCCCTGAACTGCGTGTCGTCGTTCAGCATCACCAGCGTGCTGCCATCCGGCAGGCGGAATTGCGCCTCGACGATGCGAGCCTCAACATCGGCAACGTGCCGCCCCTTGTGCAGCAGCGTGTCGTACTCGGCATCCCGATCGGCCGCGACGTCCAAGGTGAACTCGTCCACAGTGGACATTGTTCCGAAAACCGATTCCACGTGCATGTCCATGATACAGTACAACGCCGTTAACTGAACGTTAGCAAGTTGACGGGCCGCATGTCCGCCGTCACATCCCCGCTATGACCGATCCTTTCGTTACTCCCGCCGAGCCTAGTGCCGCCGAAGCCATCGCCGCCATTGGCGAGGAACTCGGCGTGTTCGACGATTGGATGGAGCGCTACCAGTTCATCATCGAGCTCGGCCGCGCCTTGCCCGCCTTCCCGGACGACTGGGCCAACGACGCGCACCGGGTGCCGGGTTGCCAGAGCAAAGTGTGGATGGAGGCGGCTATGCAAGGCCCGCTCCTGCGCTTCGCCGGGGCCTCGGACGCCGCCATCGTTTCGGGCTTGGTGGCGCTGCTGCTGCGCGTCTATTCCGGCCGGGCTCCGGCAGAGATCGTGGCCACGGATCCGGTGTTCCTCAAGGATCTCGGCCTGCTGGAGGCGTTGTCCACCAACCGCGGCAACGGCATTGCCGCCATGGCGAGGGCCATCCGGGAGGCGGCACAATCCCAGTTGCGGTCGCGTTCCGCTTAGGATTGGCCACATAGCGTCCGCCAGCCTGCGCGTCGGGCTGTTCACCGGGGCTTTCTTCGCCGCCGCCGGCGTCAGCACCGCTTTCCTGCCGATTTGGCTGGCCGATCACGGCATCGATGCCGGACAGATCGGCACGGTGCTGGGCGTCGCCTCGTTGGTCCGGCTGCTGGCCGTCCCGCTGTGGGGCGAAGCGGCTGACCGGGTCGGGCGGCGCCGGCCCATGCTGTTGCTGGCGGCTCTCCTCTCGGCTGGGTCGATGGCGTGCTTCCCCTTGGCGCACGCGCTGGTCCCGCTGCTGCTCCTGGTCACCGTGCAAGGCATCGCGTCGGCCGCGCTTACCCCGCTGACGGACACGCTCACCCTCGCCCTGGCCGCGGTCGGTCGCCTGGCCTACGCGCGCACCCGTGCATGGGGCTCGGCCGCCTACATGGTGGCAACCGCGGGGGCGGGGCCCGTGCTCGGCTGGGCCGGGTCGTCGCTGGTGCCGGCCCTGGTCGCGACCGGCTATGGGGCAGCAGCGATGCTGGCTCCGTTGCTGCCGGAGCCTGAGCGGGTGCCCCGCCTGTCTCGCCGCACGTCAGGACTGTTCCGGCTGCGCCCATTGCGGCTCACGGTCCTGGCCAGTGCCCTGATCCAGGGCTCGCACGCCGCCTATTACGGGTTCGCCGCCCTGCACTGGCGGGCGGCCGGCTTAAGCGACAGCGTGATCGGCCTGCTGATCGCCGAGGGCATCGTCATGGAGGTCGTGCTGTTCGTGTGGGGCGGGCACTGGGCCGCCCGGCTGGGTCCTGCCCGGCTCACGGCCCTGGCTGCCAGCGGTTGCCTCATCCGCTGGACGGTGATCGCCAGCACATCCGCGCTCCCCGTGCTGATCCTGGTGCAGACGCTGCATGCCGTCACCTTCGCGATGCAGCACCTCTCCTCGATGACGATGCTGAGCCGTTGCGTTCCACCGGGCCGTGCGGCGGGGGCACAGGCGCTGCACTCGGCCCTGGGGTTCTCCGCACCGACGGGGCTGCTGATCTGGCTGGTGGGCCTTGGTTACAGCCGGTTCGGAGGGCTGGTCTTCTTTCCCATGGCGGTGTTGGGCGGGGCCGGGTTGCTGCTGGTGCGGCCATTGGCGAGAGAGGCCGGAGAATCAATGACGCTGAAATAGTGCAGATGCGCCATTTTAACTTAAACTTCACGGCCTGCCATTTAGTGCAAATCATTCGGCACGATCCTGAATGCGACTTACTCGCAGCAACTTAATATTTGATCCTCTTTATTTGCCTTTAACAAACCTGAGTGCTTATGGTGCGAGCGAGCTACTGCTGTCGTAGCAACGAAGGAGTTCATGACATGTCGATGGCTCATACTCAGGACGTCGCCTGCACCAAGTGCAAATTCTTCGACGATCATGTTGCCAAGCCCCAGGCCGATGATGGGCTGTGCCGCTACAACCCTCCTGCCACGCAACTCAGCGCAGAGGCTCACGGGCTATGGCCGGTCGTGTCTTCCACAGATTGGTGCGGACACTTCAGCATCGACACGATGACAGCTGGCTCCGCGGACTGACGAATTCAACTAGATAACGAGGCAGTGGCGCCACCGTCGGTGGCGCCAATTCTGTCTAAGCACTCTCTCGAGTTTGGGCGTCGGGGTTGAGCATTAAGTCCGCCGCGTGCCGTCCAACAATTCGATCTGCCGGGCAATCCGGACTAGCGCATCGGGCGCCCGCCCCTCCGGTCGCGGATCCAATACGCTCGCGCCTTCCGCCAGGGCACGTAGGGCGTCACCAATCCAGGTCCGCCACCGTTTCAACGACTCGGCCTCGATCCCGTCCGCGTGGTGTGGATCCAACTGCAGTGCGGACAAGCGGCCGGCCATCCGGCGTAGCGCCGCGTCCACGACCATAGCCGACTGCAACTCCCCTCGCTGATTCCGTCTCGGCTCGTTCAACGCACGCGAAATCGACGCCTCGAGGTTATTGCTCGCCACGCCAGCCGCCCGGCGCGCCTGGTCCACCGCCGCGTGCTGCCCCTGCCCGAGCAACACGTCCAACTCGGCCTCGGCAAAGTCGGCATGGGCGGAGATCGCCACCGTCAGTTCGCGCCGCAGACGGTCCGGCTCCCAGCTCGGCCACAGCACCATGCAGCCAAACACTGCCAACAACCCTCCTAGCACGGTGTAGAGCGCACGAAGCGCGGCAATCACGAACTGGCTCATTCCCGGCCGGCTGAACTCGGTCAGCAACACCACCATCGGTGTGAGTAAGGCGATGAACACGCCGTAATTGACCGCCCGCGCGGTGAAGGCGAGGACCGCCAAGGGAAACAAGGCGGCTGCGATGCTGAGCGGCGTGGTGCAGACCAACGCTAGCACCGCGGCTACCAATCCACCCAACAGAGTGCCGCCGATGCGTTCCACTGCCCGTTGCCAAGTGAGCGCGTAGAAGGGCTGCATGGTCAAGATCAACGTGATCGTCAGCCAGTGCTGGTAGCTGCCCGTCAGCGACAGGGTGAAGGCCAGGGCCGGCCCGGCAATCACCGCGGCCCGCAACGCGTGGCGAAACGACGCCGACTCCCAGTTGAGATTGGCCTGCACCGGCGTGATCAGCCTTTGCCACCACGAGCCAGCCGCCGCTGCATCAGGCAACGCCCCGGCTTGCCAGCCGGCCGGCGCGGTCAGGGTCAGGGCGATGCGCAACCGCTCGAGGATCGCATCGGTCGCCACGGCCAAGGGGGGCACCCTGCCCGCCTCCGCCATCTTGTCGATCGCCGGGCCGATGCGGGCGAGACGCTGCACCGCGGCCGCGCCGCCGCGGCCGGGATCGTCGGCGCGCACGGCCTCGGCCACCACGATCAAGGCCGGGCGCAGCAGCCGCAGGAAGCGGGACGCCGCGGCTCGGGCCACGGGATCGGGGGTGACTTCCAGCAGGTCGGACAGGGCGATCAAGGCACCGAACGTCTGGTCCACCGCCTCGATCCGGATCAGCGCCTGGAACGCGCGCGTGCTGGCCTGGCCGCGCACCCGAAGCGTGTCCTGCACGGCGGTGCGGGCGCGCTCGATCGTCTCGCGCACGGCGCGGCGGTGGCCACGGGCATGCGCCTCCCACGCGGCCGGGTCGGCATTGCTCTCCACCAGGTCGTGCAGATCGGCCACCAACCGGGCGGTGGAGCGATACGCGTCGGCCACGGCACGGCGGGCCGGCCGGAACGGGTGGATGCGCCAGATCACCATGGTCAGCAGCACGGCCCACAGGCAGCCGGCGGCATACAGCCCGCCCAGCAGCATCGCCGCCGCCGAGGAATGCGCCTCGTCCAAGGCGAGCACCACGACCACGACAAGCAGGTTGCCCACCTGCAGCGAGGCCTGGCCCCATACCCGGGCGAACGAGCAGGCGAAGATAGCGAGCATGGCGAGCGGCACGGCGACACCCAGGCCGACGCCTCGCAGCATGCCGAACCCGGCGGTGAACAGCGTCCCCACCACGGTGAAGGCGAGCAGCGCGGGAAGCCGTCGGCGGATGGGGCCGCCGGAGTCACCGAGGCAGGTCAGTAGGGCGGCGAGGGCGGCCTCCAGCATCGGGGGCCAGTGCAGCCATTGGTCGGCGGCGACGATGCCGGCAATCGCAAGGGCGGCCCGCAACCCTTCGGCCACGCTGATGGCACGTAGGTCGACAGCGATGGGCAGGCGGGCGAGGTTTGCCTCGGGCGTAGTGGCAAGGAGGCGCATCTAACGGCGTAGCTCCCTCACCCAACCCTCTCCCAAGGGGAGAGGGCTTTTAGCAGGCGGTGTGAGGGATCTTGGAACGCGCCTAAGCCGCCTTCGCCATCCCACGCAGCACGTATTGCAGGATGCCACCGTGGCGGTAGTACTCCACCTCGTCGTCGGTATCGATCCGGCACAGCGCCTGCACCGTCTCGGTGGACCCATCGGCGCGATGGATGGTCACCGGCACCGTCATACGGGGCGTGATCGTCTCGATCCCCGTGATGTCGATCACCTCGTCGCCGGTCAGCTTCAGCGTCTCGCGCGTGACCCCCTCGGGGAAGGTCAGCGGCAGCACGCCCATGCCCACCAGGTTGGAACGGTGGATGCGCTCGAAGCTCTCCACCAGCACCGCCTTGATGCCCAGCAGCATCGTGCCCTTCGCCGCCCAGTCGCGCGACGAGCCCATGCCGTATTCCTTGCCGCCGAAC
>CAXTWC010000030.1:0-35076 GCA_964247805.1 uncultured Acetobacteraceae bacterium
GCCGGCGGCGTGATCGAGATGGTGGATGAGACCATGGCCAACGCCGCCCGCATCCACGCGATCGAGAGCGGCAAGACCTACGAGGGCCGCACTGTGATCGCGTTCGGCGGCGGTGGGCCGGTGCACGCGTGCCGGGTCGCGGAGAAGATCGGCGCCGAGCGCATCATCGTGCCGCCGGGTGCGGGGGTGGGCAGCGCGATCGGCTTCCTGCGCGCGCCGGTCGGCTACGAGGTGGTGCGCAGCCAGTACGCCCGCCTTGGTCGGTTCGACAACGCGGCCGCGGACGAGCTGCTGGCTGCGATGGAGTCAGACGCTGCCGCCGTGGTCGAACCGGGCCGATTCGGCGTACCCACCCGCACCGTGCGGACCGCGTTCATGCGCTATGTCGGCCAGGGGCACGAGATCCCGGTGCGGCTGGCGGACGGCAAGCTGGATGGTGCGGCAATGCGCCGGGCTTTCGACGCGGAATACGCCCGGTTCTACGACCGCCCGGTGCCTGGGTCGGACGTGGAGGTGATGAGCTACGCGGTCTCCGTCGCGACCGAGACCACCGTCCGGGCCGACCCGGCGCCGCCGACCCGCGCCGCAGAGGCACCGCGCGTGCAGCAGGTGCGTGACCCCGTAAGTGGCGAGGTGACCGGCTGGCCGGTGCACGACCGCACCGCGATGCCGCCGGGCACGACCGTGAAGGGCCCGGCGATCATCGCGGAGGACGAGACGTCCACGCTGGTGGGGGCCGCCTGGACGGCGAGCATCGATACGTCCGGGCTGATCGTGATGACCCGATGACTTGCCACCTTCTCCCTCTCCCTCTGGGAGAGGGCCGGCGTGAGGGAGCTTCGCGCGGAAATGTCTCTGTTTGCCCAGCCCCCTCACCCAACCCTCTCCCCAAGGGAGAGGGCTCTTGAAGACCAATCCGGAGTCCGCACTATGACCCCCCTCACCTACGGCATCCTCTGGAACCGCCTCATCGCCGTGGTGGAGGAGCAGGCGCAGACCATGATCCGCACCGCCTTCTCCACCACCGTCCGCGAATCGGGGGACCTTTCGGCCGGCGTGTTCGACCTGCAGGGCCGCATGCTCGCACAGGCGGTCACCGGCACGCCGGGGCACGTGAACTCCATGATGGAAAGCGTCGGCCACTTCCTCCGCCGCTTCCCGGCCGAGACCATGAAGCCCGGCGACCACTACATCACCAACGACCCCTGGCTCGGCACCGGCCACCTGCACGACCTCACCGTCGTTTCCCCCGCCTTCCACGGCGGGAAGATGATCGGGCTGTTCGCCAACACCGCCCACGTGATCGACGTCGGCGGTCTCGGCATGGGTCCCGAAGGGCGGTCCGTATTCGAAGAGGGCATGTACATCCCGATCGTCAAATGCTTCGACCAGGGCGTGCCCAACGAGACCTTCTTCGACATCCTGCGCGCCGGCACCCGCCTGCCGGTGGAGCTGGAAGGAGACGTCTACTCCCTGTGCGCCTGCAACGACGCCGGCATCCGGCGCCTGGACGAGATGATGACCGAGTTCGGCATGGACGGGCTGGACGACCTGGCCGGCCACATCTTCGACGCCAGCCGCCGGGCCACCATCGCTGCGATCGCCGCTTTGCCGCCGGGCATCTACCGCTCCGAGATCGGCAGCGACGGCTACGAGGCGCCGGTAACCCTGCAGGCCACCATGACTGTCGCCGACGACGCCATCACGGTGGATTTCACCGGTACGTCCGGGCTGTCCACCCGCGGCATCAACGTGCCCGCCGCCTACACCCGCGCCTACACCGCGTTCGGCATCAAGGTGGTGGTCGCGCCGGACATCCCCAACAACACCGCCTCGCTCGAGCCGTTCCGCTGCCTGATCCCCGAGGGTTGCATCCTCAACGCCCCGCGCCCCTACCCGGTGTCGGTGCGCCATGTGATCGGTCACCTGCTGCCCGACCTGATGATGGGCTGCCTGCATGGCGCGGTGCCGGACCGCGTGGCGGCGGAGGGCGCATCCTGCCTGTGGAACCCGCCGTTGCGCGGCGGTGGCAGCGTGTCCGGCCAGGGCCGGCCGAACCGCCCCGTGCTGGCCGACTTCGAGGTCATCACCTTCAACAGCGGCGGCACCGGCGCGCGGCCCACGCTGGACGGGCTGGACGCCACCGCCTTCCCCTCGGGCGTGCGCACCATGCCGGTGGAGGCGACCGAGTCGGTGGCCCCCATCGTGATCTGGCGCAAGGAACTGCGCCCCGGCAGCGGCGGCGCCGGCAAGACCCGCGGCGGGCTGGGGCAGATCATGGAGATCGCCGGCCGCGACGACCTGGAATTCGCCTGCAACGCCATCTTCGACCGCGTCGCCAATGCCCCGCGCGGCCGCGAAGGCGGCGGTAGTGGCGCGGCGGGCCGGGTCACGCTGAAGTCGGGGGCGACGCTGCGGACCAAGGGGTTCCAGATCATCCCGGACGGCGAGCGCCTGATCCTGGAACTGCCGGGCGGCGGCGGCATGGGCGACCCGCTCACCCGCGACCCGGCGGCGGTGGCGGCCGATTTGCGCAACGGCCTGATCACGGCGGAGGAGGCCCGCACAGTATACGGCCGCAAAGACATCGCTCCGGTCTGAAACCGGGGGCGAAGGTGGGTCTTGCTGTCGTATGACAAACAGCACCGCGTTCGTGCCCATCGACGACCACGGCGTTATCGGCGACCTGCGCACGGCCGCCCTGATCGCCAGCGATGGGTCACTCAGCTTTCTCTGTGCGCCGAATTTCGACAGCCCATCGATCTTCGCCAGCCTTCTCGACGCCAATGCAGGCTGCTTCCGCATCGCACCCCAAGCCGACGGGCTGCGGCGTACGCAGATGTACCTGCCCGATACCAATGTGTTGCTCACCCGGTTCATGTCCAGCGAGGGCATCGCCGAACTGACCGACCTGATGCCGGTGGACGGCATCGAAGCACCGCAAAGCGTGCAGCGAAGCATCCGCGTCATCCGGGGCGCCTTCGCGCTGGAGGCCGTGTGCGCGCCCAAGTTCGACTACGCGCGCACCAGCCACACCGTGCAGGAAGGCGGCTTCTTTCGACCGGATGGTCCCGGCCCCGTCCTGCGCCTGCGCGCCACCGTCCCGTTGACCAACGAGGACGGCGCCCTCTGCGCACGGTTCCACCTGAAGGCGGGTGAGAGCGCCTGTTTCCGGCTGGAGATAAACCCGGCGGTCGAGGCCACCGCATTCAACCACGACATCGCCAAGGCGAATTTCCAAGATACCGTGACGTGGTGGCGGAGTTGGGCGTCCCAATCCCGCTACGAGGGCCGCTGGCGAGAGGTCGTCACCCGCTCCGCCCTGGTGCTGAAGATGCTCACCTCGCGCAAGCACGGCGCCCCCGTGGCCGCGGTGACGTTCGGGCTGCCGGAGCTACCCGGCGGGGCGCGCAACTGGGACTACCGCTACGTCTGGATCCGCGACGCATCGTTCGCGATGTATGCCTTCATCCGCCTCGGCCTCACCCAGGAAGCGGAGGATTTCGTCGACTGGATCGGCGACCGCGTGAGCGAACTGGCCGAGGGCGAGACGCTCCGTGTCGCCTACTCGCTGGACGGCAAGAACGACCTGCCGGAGAGCGAACTGGATATGGCGGGATATGCGGTTTCGGTGCCGGTGCGCATCGGCAACGCGGCCTCCAAGCAATTCCAGCTCGATATCTACGGCGAGCTGATGGATGCGGTGTATCTGGCCAACAAATACGGCCGGCCCTCCTCCTACGAGGACTGGACGCACATCCGCCGCCTTATCACCTGGATCGGCGAGAACTGGCGGCGCCCGGATAGCGGTATCTGGGAGGGGCGCGGGGAGCAGAAACACTTTCTTCACTCCCGTCTGATGTGTTGGGTTGCCGTGGACCGGGCGATCCGGCTGGGGCAGAAGCGCTCGTTGCCGGCCCCGTTTCCGGAGTGGAACGCGTTGCGGATGGAGATGCATGAGAGCATTCACAGCGAGTTCTGGCGCCAGGATCTGAACAGTTTCGTGCAGTATCCCGGGGCCGACACGCCGGATGGCAGCATGTTGCTGATGCCGCTGGTGCGGTTCATCTCGCCGCGGGATCCGCGTTGGCTGGGTACCATGGACCTCATCCGGAAGGAGCTCGTGGAGGACGCGCTGGTATTTCGCCGCGCCCCGGCCGACCGCGATCTGGACGGGCTGGAGGGCCAGGAAGGCTCCTTCCTCGCCTGCTCGTTTTGGTATGTGGAGTGTCTGGCGCGGGCCGGCGACCTGGGCGAGGCACGGCTGATGTTCGAGAAGCTGCTGGGCTACGGCAGTCCGCTCGGCCTGTATGCGGAGGAGTTGTCGCCCACCGGGATGCATCAAGGCAACTACCCCCAGGCGCTCACCCACCTTGCCCTGATCAGCGCCGCCAGCTACCTCAATCGCGCGTTAAAAAGCGAGACTCAGCAAGCTTGGTCGTAACACCGCCGTCGGACACCCGCCCGTGAAGATAGTTATCATAGGTCTGTCCATCACCTCATCGTGGGGCAATGGGCATGCGACGACGTTTCGGTCCTTGGTTGCGGGCTTGGCGCAATTCGGCCAGGACGTGTTGTTCCTGGAGCAGGACCGCCCCTGGTACGCGGCGCATCGGGACATGCCCCATCCGCCGTTTTGCGACACCATCCTGTACCACGATTCGAGCGACTTGGCTTCCGTCCACGCCAAGGCGATCGAGGCGGCGGACTTGGTGATCATCGGCTCCTACGTGGCCGACGGTCCCGCGGTCTGCCGGACGGTGTTCTCTCTCGCGCGAGGCGTCACCGCGTTCTACGACATCGACACGCCAGTGACCCTCGCCGCCCTCGCCCAGGGCCGCTGCGACTACATCACGGCGGAGCTGATCCCGGGCTTCGACCTTTATCTGTCGTTTACCGGCGGCCCGACCTTGCGCGTCATCGAGAAGCGCTTCGGCGCCAAGGCCGCCCGTGCATTGTATTGCTCCGCGGACCCCGAGCTGAACGCGCCCGACCCGGGAACCGCGGCGGTGTACGATCTCGGTTACCTCGGCACCTACTCACCCGACCGGCAACCGAAACTGGACCTGTTGCTGTGCACGCCGGCACGCCTGTGGCCCGAGGGCCGGTTCAACGTCACCGGGCCGCAATACCCGGCGATACTCCACTGGCCGGATAACGTGGTGCGCTCGGAGCATTCGGCACCGGATGAACACCGCGCCTATTATGCGTCGCAGCGCTTTACACTGAATATCACCCGCGCCGACATGATCCGCGCCGGGTACAGCCCGAGTGTGCGTTTGTTCGAGGCAGCCATATGCGGCACGCCGATCATCAGCGATTGGTGGCCCGGCCTGGACACGCTGTTCCGCCCCGAGGTGGAGATCGTGGTCGCCCACAAGCCGGAGGACGTGCTGAACACCTTGCGCGATATGCCGGAGCACGCGCGCATGGCGATGGCCGACCGCGCCCGATCGCGTGTGTTGCAGCACCATACGGGACGGCACCGGGCCGCGGAGCTGATGGGCTACGTCCGCGACGTAAACCACTAATTTGCTTCCCCCGTTCTTCACGGGGAAGGGGGACCATGCCCTTGCATGGTGGAGGCGGCACAGGACGTCGGCCGAACGCCCCCTCCGTCGGCTGCGCCGCCACCTCCCCCGTGAAGGACGGGGGAGGAACTAGAATTAGCGTTGGTCGGGTCCCGCCTCTAGCAATGCCAGGTTCTGCTCCGCCAAATCGCTCGTCGCCGAATCCGGGGCCAGCGTTTGCGCCTGCACCCAGTCCGCATGCGCCCCGGCCCGGTCGCCGCGGCGCTGCCGTAGGATGCCGCGTTCCAAATACGCCTCCGGGTTCTCTGGATCCTGCGTGAGCGCCCGGTCCACGTCGTCCTGCGCCAGGTCCAGATGCCCCTCGTGCCGCCAGGCCGCGGCGCGTAGCACCAGCGCATCCGGACGCTTGCCATCCAGCTCCAGCGCATGGCTCAAGTCGTCCACCGCGTCGTCGAAATGCCCGAGCGTGGCAGACGCGACGGAGCGGTCGATCAGCAGGTCCGGATCGTCCGGCGACAGGCTCAGCGCGAGGGTCGCGTCCGCCAAGGCGTGGTCCGCCTCACCCGCCATCAGCCAGGCCTGGTCCGCCTGGCCATAGACGGTGGCGCGGGCGGCGGCGGGCGCCTTGCTGCTGGCGGCCAATTTCTCCAGCATCTCGGCGCCGGTCTCCACATCACCGAGCTGCAACTTGGCCAAAGCGAGGCAGTGATCCGCACCCTCCCCGCCCCCAGTCGCCTGCCAGGCATCGGCAAAGGTATTGGCCCCTTCGGGATCACCTGCCAGCATCGCCATGCACTTCTCGTAGTCCGAGCCCTCGGCGATGCGCGGCGGAACGGGAGGAATCGGCAGGTTCTCGCCGGTATCCTCCGGCTCCACCACCGGCAGTTCGGACGGGCGCAACTCCCACACGGCTCCGCCTGCAACCAAAATCAGCAGGCCGACTGCCGCGACCAACAATCCGCGCGTTCTCATGATGCGCGCAGTCTACCCGTCCGCCCCTGCGCCGGGCAAATGGAAGCGGAGTTATGTGGCCCATGCACCTCGTGATCTTCGGCCTCGGCTATACCGGCACCGAATTGGCCCGCCAGGCCGCGTCCGCCGGGTTGCGGACCACGGTCGTCACCCGGCAGCACGATGCCGCCGCACCGGCGGGCGTGGCCCTGGCCCGGTTCGACGACCCGCCCTGGGACAGCGCCACCCACCTGGTCGCCACCGCTGCGCCGACCGATGGCGGTGACCCGGTGCTGACCCGGCACGCGTCCGCGATCGCCGCAGCGCCGGTGCTGCGCTGGATCGGCTACATGTCCACCACAGGGGTATACGGCAACCGCGACGGCGGCTGGGTGGACGAGACCACTGCCCCGGCCCCATCGAGCGAGCGCGGAGGTCGCCGGGTGGAGGCGGAACGGGCGTGGTCCGCCGTGCGGCCCGATGCTGCCGTGGACCTGCTGCGGCTGGCCGGGATCTACGGCCCGGGGCGATCCGTGTTCAACGAGGTGCAGGCAGGCCGGGCGCGTCGGGTGGACAAGCCGGGCCATCAGTTCGGCCGCATCCACCGCGACGACATCGCCGGCGCCCTGCTCGCCGCCATCGGGCAGGACCGTCCGCCGGGCACCCGCGTGCTGAACGGCTCGGACGACGAACCTGCCGCCAGCGCGGACGTGATCGCCGAGGCGGCTAGGCTACTGGGCGTGGACCCGCCGCCGCTGATCCCGTTCGCGGAAGCCTGGCCGGGGATGAGCCCGATGGCCCGCTCGTTCTGGGCGGATGACCGGAAAGTGCGGAGCGAGCTGACGCAGGAGTGGTTGGGCCGGCGGTGGCGCTACCCAACGTACCGCGAAGGATTGCGGGCGATTTTGGCAGCCGAAGGGATCGTTTGAGCAGTTGCCGGGATCAGATCCTCCCCCGTTTACGGGGGAGGTAGCGGCGAAGCCGACGGAGGGGGCGCAGGGCACGGACGGGATGCGTGGCCGGCCCCCTCCACCATGCTTCGCATGGTCTCCCTCCCCCGCAAGCACGGGGGAGGACCTAGGCTGGATCAGACTTGGACGCGCTTCCGCTCCACTAACCGGGCGGAGATGATCGAGATCTCGTACAGAACAATCAACGGCAACGCCAAGCCGCATTGCGTGATCACGTCCGGCGGGGTCAGCACGGCCGCCACGACGAACATGCCGACATAAGCATAGCGCCGCATCTTCTTCAGCCCTTGGGAAGACACGATGCCCACCTTGGCCAGCAACGTCAGCAACACCGGTAGCTGGAACGCGATGCCGAACGCGAAGATCAGCTTCATCACCAGGTCGAGGTACTCGCCTACCTTCGCCTGCAGCTCGATCGGCAGCCCACCAGCCCCATTCGGCGTCTCGAACGACAGGAAGAAGCGCCAAGCCACTGGGAACACGAAGTAGTACGCCAGCGCGGCACCCGCCAGGAACAACACTGGCGTTGCGATCAGGAACGGCAGGAACGCCCGCTTCTCACTGCGGTACAAGCCCGGTGCCACGAACATGTAGACCTGCGTGGCGATCACCGGGAAACCCAGGAAGCACCCGCCGAAGAAGGCCACCTTCAGGTAGGTGAAGAACGCCTCATACAGCGCCGTATAGATCAGCCGACGGTCCTGCCCGGTCCGGGATTGCAGAATGTCCGCCAACGGCTGGGCCAGGAACGAATAGATCTGCGTGGAGAAGTGATAGCAGATCACGAAGGCGACGAAGAACGCCGCCGCCGACCACATCAGCCGCCGCCGCAGCTCGACCAGATGGGCCAGCAGCGGCATGGGCGTGTCGTTGATCGGGTCTTCCGGCTTATCGGCCACTGAGGACATCAGGCCCCGTGCACCGGGCCGTGCTCGGCCGCCTCAGGAGGGATGAAAGCCGGGGCCGGCGTCGGGACAGTGCGCGGCTCCATCGCCACGGCCTCTGCCGGCGGGATGAACGCCGGCGCTGCAACCACGGGCTCGGCCGACGCTTCCAACGCCGGGGTAGCGATCGTGTGTTCCGGCAGCGTTTCCACAGGCGTGGTGACGACGGGGGGCGGCGGGCGAATTGGATCCTCCATCAGCGTGCGGCGGATCGAACCGTCGCTATCCACCGCCCGCACGATTGAACTGCGGATGTCCAGGCTGCGGATCTGGCGAATACCGTCCCTCACCTCGTGCAGATCGGCGTCGCGCACCATGTCGTCCACGTGGGTCTGGAACTCCGACGCCATCTTGCGGGCTTTCTTGATCGCGGTGGTCACAGCCTTGATCGCGATCGGCATGTCCTTGGGCCCGATCAGCACGAGCGCCACGGCGCCGATCAGGGCGATTTCGGTCCAGGCAAAATCAAACATCGCAGCCGCACTCCTGCCGGGCCTCTAGCACGCTACATCTGGGGTGGGAAATCGTCACGGTCCACCGGGGCCTCGGTTTCCGCAGCAGTACTTCCCTCAGCCGCAGTTTCCTCGCCAGCGATTTCTTCCTGGGTCGTCGCTTCATCGGCCGGCGGTGGCGCGTCCTCCACCGGCACGGCCACGACCGGGGGTGGTTCGACCAGCAAATCCTCCCGCTTCGGCAAGTCCCGCAGATCCCTCAGGCCGAACTGCACCAGGAAGGCCGGCGTCGTGCCCCATAGCGTGGGGCGGCCCGGCACCTCCTTGCGGCCGCCGGCAGCGATCAGACCGGCTTCCAGCAGCGCGTCCATGGTCTGCTGCGACAGGCTGGTGCCGCGCATCTCCTCGATCTCGGGCCGCGTCACCGGCTGGTGGTAGGCGATGATGGCCAGCGTCTCCATCGCCGCCCGCGGCAAACGACGAGGCTGCTGCACGATCTTGCGCAACATGGGGGCCAGGTCCGGCGCGGTGCGGAACTGCCAGCCGCCCGCCACCTCCACCAGCGTCACCGCCCGCCCGGCACACCGCTCCCGCAACGCCGACAGCACCGCCTGCGCATCCGCGTCCACCGGCAAAAGCTGCTGCAGTGCCCGCGCGGGCACCGGGTCGGTGCTGGCGAACACCAAGGCCTCCGCCAGGCGCAGATGCTCCTCATCCAGGCTCGTCATCTACGCTCCAAGCTCGGGGGCCCCGGCCATCATGATGGGGCCGAAGGGCTGGTCCTGGCGTAGCCGCAACTGCCCGTCCCGCGCCAGTTCCAGCCCGGCAAGAAGCGTAGACGCGGTGGCGGCTCGTCGAGCCAGCGGGTCGGGCGGCAGTTCAGGCAGGAAATGTTCCAGCATCGTCCAGTCCAGCTTGCGACCGAGCATGGCACCCAACCGGCTCAGCGCGTCTCCCACACTCCACAGCGGCACGGCGGCGGGCCGGTAGGTGCGACGCCCACCTCCCCGGCGAACCGCGGCCAGATACGCCCGCAGCAGCCCCGACGTATCCACCGCAAGCCCCGAGCGATCCACCTCGGTGAACGACTCGCTCTCGCCGCGGGCCCACACGTCACGCCCGAGCGCCGGGCGATCCCCCAACCAAGCCGACGCGGCGCGAATCGACTGCAGCGCCAGCAGCCTGGCCGCCAGCACCTCGGCCGCCTCCATGCCCTCGGCCGCGTCCGGCTCGTCATCCGGCAGCAGCAGGCGGGATTTCAGCCAGGTGAGCCAAGCGGCCATCACCAGCCAATCCGCCGCCAGCTCCAATTTCACCCGGCGGGCGCCTTCCACGGCGGCCAGGAATTGCTCGACCAGGCGGAGGATGGAGATCTTGGCTAGGTCGAACTTCTGGGCGCGCGCCAGGTCCAGCAGCAGGTCGAGCGGGCCCTCGAACCCTTCCAATTGTATTGAGAGCCGCTGACTGTCGGCTGCGACATCAAGCGTGGAAGCGGCGTCAGGCACTGGTGTGGCCGGCCAACTGCATCACCAAGTCGACCGCACGTGGAATGACGGTGTTCAGAGCCGAGCCAACCGGGTCGAACTCCACGCCGAACTGCCGCAGCAACTGAGGCAGCAGGAACACGCCGATCAGCACGATGAAGATCCCCGCCCGCTCCAGCCGTGCCCAACGGGCGGCCATGGCGAGTGGCAGCACACCAACCATGATGCGCCCGCCATCCAGCGGCGGGATCGGCAGCAGGTTGAACAGCCCCAGCACCAGGTTGGTGAGGATGAACATGTCCAGGAACTGTTCCGCGATATCGCCGGACGGTCCGGGCCACGCATCCGTCCCATGCAGCGCCAGGGCAGCCAGCCAAGCCAGGAAGAAGTTCATCAGGGGCCCGGCGGCGGCCACCAGCGCCATGTCCTGCCGCGGGTGGCGGAAACGCCCGGCATTCACCGGCACCGGTTTGGCCCAACCGAACATGAAGGCGACGTGGTGGATGGTCAGCATCTGCGAGATCAGCAGGAAGCCGGGTAGCAGGATCGTGCCCACCCGGTCCACATGGCGCAGCGGATTGAGCGAGAACCGTCCCGCCAGCTTCGCCGTGTCATCGCCCAGCGCCCAGGCCGCGACGCCATGCGCCGCCTCGTGCAGCACGATGGCGCCGATCGCCGCGAGCACGGTCACGACGATGCCGATCCAGGGCTCCATCACTGCGCCGCCCGGCGGTCGAATGATAGCAATCCGTCCCGCTCGGCCAGCAGCGCCGACGGGTCGACCGCCTGGCGCGAACGTTCGGCCAGGAACAAGGCGCTGCGCATCCGGTTCAGCGCCAAATCCGTCGCGGGAGGGCAGGCTGCGAGCAGGTCCGTCGTCTCCGCCAGCACGCCGGAGCAATGCATGGCCAGGTCGCACCCGGCGTCCAAGGCCTTCGCCGCGCGCTCGGCCGGGCTGCCGGATAGCGCCCCCATGGCCAGGTCGTCGCTGACCAGCACGCCTTCGAAGCCAAGATCGCCCCGGATCACCTCGCCGATGATGGTGCGGGACTGGGTGGCCGGATGGTCCGGGTCCGTGGCGGAATAGACGATATGGGCGGTCATCATCCATGGCAGATGGGCGCACCGGGTGAACGGCACCAGATCGTTCGCAGCAATGGTGTCCAGCCGGGGAAGTGCCGCGTGGCTGTCCACCTGGGCGCGGCCGTGGCCGGGGCAGTGCTTACCGACCGGCTGCACCCCGGCGGCCAGCATCCCGGCGGCAAATGCGGCGGCCATGTCACCCACGTCAGCCGGGTCGGCGGAGAACGCGCGGTCGCCGATCACGCTGCTGGCGCCGGATACCGCAAGGTCCAGCACCGGCGCGCACACCACGCCGAACCCGGCCGCCGCCGCCTCCATCCCGATCAGCGCCCCGGTGAGCCACGCCGCCCGCAGCCCGGCCGGCCGGTCGGCGTCGTGCAGGGCACCCAGCCGGGCCGCCGGAGGATGCGCCAGCCAGTGCGGTGGACGCAGCCGGGCGACGCGCCCGCCTTCCTGGTCAACGGCGATCACGGCGAGCGGCGGCAGCAGGCGGGCGACATGGGCGGTGAGCGCCGCGAGTTGCGCCGGGTCGGCCACATTGCGCGCGAACAGGATCACGCCGGCGGGGCGGTGTTCGCGCAGCAGGTCGGTTTCCCCCGCGGTCAGCGCCGTGCCGCTGAGGCCGATGATGGCGGCTTTCATGCGCAGGTTTGTAGGCCGCGGGATGCGGGCGGCCAAGGGCGATGCGAGACGACGCCGGACGTGGTAGAGTTTTCCGATCGTTGGAGGCGCGCGATGGACCAAGCGGCAATCTTACCCGCCCGGCACAGACTAGATGTCGAGGCTTATCACCGCATGGGCGAGGCCGGTATTTTCGGCGAGAATGACCGCATCGAACTGTTGGATGGGGAGCTGATCGACATGGCACCGATCGGTCAGGACCACGCCTCCATCGTGAACAGGTTGAATCGTGCCTTGGTCCTGTCCTTGCTGGACCGCGCCATCGTGTCGCCGCAGAACTCTGTCCGGCTTGATCGGTTGAGCGAACCGCAGCCCGACTTCGCTGTGCTACGCCCCCGCGACGACTTCTATGCCAAGGGCGAGCCCCCCGGCCCGGCCGACATTCTCCTTCTCGTCGAGGTGTCGGACAGTTCGCTCCGCTTCGACAAGACGGTGAAGTTGCCGCTGTACGCACGTGCCGGCATCGCAGAGTTATGGATCATCGATGTGAAACGCGGCGTGGTGGACGTCTACCGAAAGCCGAACGGAGATTCTTATGGTGAGCAAATCACGCAGCGGCCGGGTGACCGGATAGCTCTGGCGCTGGCACCCGACATCATCGTGACGCTCGACATCATGTAGCAGCGTGGCCGAACGCGGTTGCTTAGCCTCCCGCCCCCGGAGCTGGCCCGCGCCAAGCACGCTCGAACGGCAGCCGCCATGCATGCGGTGCCACCAACTGGTGGATCGATTTCGGCCCCCACGAGCCCGGCTCGTACAGCCGCACCGGCGGCGGCGCCTCCAGCAGGGGTGTCGAGACCTCCCACAGCCGCTCGATCCCCTCGGACGTCGTGAACAGCGTGTGGTCGCCGCGCATCGCATCCAGGATCAGACGCTCATACGCCTCCAACACGTCGCCGATGCGCCCCGTGTCGTTCATCGCGAATTGCAGGCTGAGCTTGTCCAGCCGCATGCCGGGGCCCGGGCGCTTGCCGTAGAACGACAGCGACATCTTGGACGCATCCGCCAGGTCGAACGTCAGATGGTCCGGCCCCTGCGCGCCAACGCCGGAATTAGCCGGGAACATGCTTTTCGGCGGCTCGCGGAAGGCGATGGAGATGATGCGCTGCCCCTCCGCCAGCCGCTTGCCGGTGCGCAGGTAGAACGGCACCCCGGCCCAGCGCCAATTGTCGATGGCGCATTTCAGCGCGACGAAGGTCTCGGTATCCGACTCCGGATCCACACCAATTTCCTGCCGGTAGCCGACATATTGCCCGCGCACTACGTCCTTCGGGTCCAGCGGCACCATGGAGCGAAAAACCTTGTTCTTCTCCTCGCTGATCGAGACCGGCTCCAGCGCGGTCGGCGGCTCCATCGCCATGAAGGCGAGTATCTGGAACAGATGCGTCACCACCATGTCGCGGAAGGCGCCGGTCGTCTCATAGAAGCCGATGCGCTTGCCGATGCCCAGGGTCTCCGGCACGTCGATCTGCACGTGGTCGATGAAATTGCGGTTCCAGATCGGCTCGAACAGACCGTTCGCGAAGCGGAAGGCCAGGATGTTCTGCGCCGGCTCCTTGCCGAGATAGTGGTCGATGCGGAAGATCTGACTCTCCGCGAACACCTCGTGCAGCCGGGCATTCAGTAAGACAGCGCTCGCCAGGTCGGCACCGAACGGCTTCTCCATGATGACGCGGGCGTTCTCCACCAGCCCGGCCTCCGCTAGCAGCTTCACGGCAGACATCGCGGCATTCGGCGGCACGCTGAGGTAGTGCAGCCGGCGGCTATCCCCGCCCAAGGCCTGCTCCGCCGCCTCCACCGCTGCCCGTAGCGCATCCGGCCCGGCGGATAGCGGCACGTAGTCCAGAATTTGCGCGAACGCCTGCCAACTCGCGTCATCCACCGTGCGGGTAGAGAACTGGTCGAGCGCCGCCCGAGCGGCGGTGCGGAAACCGTCCACCCCGAACTCGTCCAGCGAGACGCCGATGATGCGGCAGCCCGGGATGAATCCGGCCTTGGCAAGATGGAATAGACCCGGCAACAACTTGCGCTGCGACAGATCGCCGGTCGCCCCCACCAGAACCACGACCTGCGAATAGCCGGGGCCAACGCCCACTGGAACTCTGCTCATGCGTCCGTCCCCTCATGCTGAAAGCATGGTGCTTGAATAGGCATGACTGAAGGAGTGTTCGCAGCTACGGCGAAGGCGTCAACACCGTCGCCTCGGACACCAGGTGGTAGAACCGACCATCGAACAGCTTCATCACCTCCAGCGTCGCCGCGTGGGATTCGGGGCGGATCGGCGAGGCCAGGCAGTCCTCGATCGCCTGCATGTCCGGAAAGTCCATCTCCAGGATCATGGCGATCGGCCGTGCGTCCCCGTCCTTGGAACGCAGACGCTGCACACGGACAGCCGTGACATGGGGGAAACGGCGCCACACCGGCTCCAATTCCTCGCGCACCCGGCGGAAGAATTCGTCTTCGCGGCCGGGTTGGATGGTGCCTTCATAGAGGGCGGTCCGGGTCAGCATGGCGTGGTGCTCCACTGGGATCGTAACGCCAACGGCCCCGGGTTGAGCGGGTTTGATGAAGATTGGCGGAACCCCTGGGGCCGGCCCGCGCTGTGCCGGTGTGAGCGCCGATCCCAAAACAGAGCAAGTCGCGCCGGACGCTGATCACGCGCTGGAGGCTGCTGCCTCGCCGGCCGAGCGGCTGGCCTTGCTGCTGGCCTGGATCGACGCCGATCCAGAGGGGCGGTTGCGCCTGCCGGTCATGCCGGGCCGCCGCCTGGCGCTCCCCGACCTGCGTTTGGACAGCGAGAGCCTGCGTCCCCATACCGAGGCCGCCGCCTCCCCGCCGGTGTGGTGGCATCCGGAAGGCGGGGCCAGCTTGCGCTTCGCCGTGCTGCGCGACGCCGACCTGCACGGGGCCGACCTGTCCGGTGCGGACCTGACGGGCGCGGACTTCACCGGGGCGGCCATGCGCTCGGCCACCCTGCGCGACGCCCAATTGGAGGGCGGGACGTTCACCGATGCCGACCTGTCCGGCTCCGATTTCTCCAACGTACGGGCGAGCGAGGCTGAGTTCACCAACGCGTTGCTGGAGGACGCGAGGTTCACCGGCGCCACCCTGCGCTTTGCCAAGTTCTCCGGCGCATTGCTGGACAGCGCCAATTTCGAGCGCGCCGATCTATGGGCCGCCCGGATGGACGGGATCGACGCCACCGACGCGCTGATGCGGGGCGCGGTACTGCAGGAGGCGAGCCTGGCGGGCGCGGACCTGACGGGCATCAACCTCGAGGGTGCGGAGCTCAAGAAGGTGGACCTCCGTGGCGCCAAGCTGGCGGGGGCCGATCTGCGGGGCGCCACCCTGGCCCGCGCGGATTTGGAGGGTGCGGATCTCACCGGCGCCAGCCTGCCGCGGGTGGACCTGTCCAGTTGCAACCTGCGCCACGTCCGCCTGGCGGGCGCCTGGCTGGAGAGCACCCGGTTCGATGTGGCGCAACTCGGCGACGGGCTGGGCGAGGAGCTGGCCGGCGAGTTCGAGGCGGCGCGCCGGGGCTATTTGGGGCTGGAGCAGAACTTCCGCGGGCTGGGCAATCCGGAGGCGGCGAGTTGGGCGTATCGCCGGGCCCGCCGGATGGGCAAAAGCGGGGCGTGGCAGGCGCTGCGGGACGGTGTGCGTGCCCGTTCGTTCCGCACCGTGCCGCTGCTGTTCGCGAGTTGGTTCGGCGATGCGTTCGCGGAATGGCTGTGCGACTACGGCGAGAGCCTGGTGCGGGTCATGCGCGCGTATGTGGTGACGCTGTGCACGTTCGCCGTGTATTACGGCGTGACCAGCAGCCTGCGCTACACGGCCGAGAGCGGCGGCGAGCGGATCGGCCAGCCAGTGCACAACGTGTTTGAATTGCTCGGCTTCAGCTTCCTGAACATGTGCACGTCCGGCGTTCCGGATATCGGGCTGAAGCCGGCGCTGCACTTCGTGTATTTCGTATCGAGCATGCAATACGTGCTGGGGGTCGTGCTGATCGGGCTATTTGGCTATGTCCTAGGCAACCGGCTACGCCGATAGGGATCCAACCATGCCATCCGACCTCACCGCACTGTTCCACCACATCGACGAGCATCGGGAAGATTTTGTGGGGCGCCTGACGGAGTATCTGCGGCAGCCCAGCATCAGCGCTGAGAATGTCGGGATCCAGGAGGTCGCCGAGCTTCTCGTGACCATGCTGACGGAGCTTGGCATGGACGCGCGGGCGATTCCCACCAGCGGCCATCCGATGGTGCTGGCTCGGTGGGAGCACGCGCCGGGTCGGCCGACGGTGTTGTTGTATGGCCATTACGACGTGCAGCCGCCCGACCCGGTCGAGGCATGGACGACCCCGCCCTTCGAGCCGACGATCCGCAATGGCCGCATCTTCGCCCGCGGGGTAGCGGACAACAAAGGCCAGCATTTCGCGCAGATCCTGGCGATCGAGACGCACCTGAAGGTTTATGGCGAGCTGCCGTGCAACGTGATCTTGCTGCTGGAAGGCGAGGAGGAGGTGGGCAGTCCGCACATGGCCGAGTTCATCCGCACGCACCAGGACACATTGTGTGCCGACCTGGCGGTGACGGCGGATGGGCAGATGCACGCTTCGGGGCAGCCTACGCTGAAGTTCGGCTCGCGCGGCGTGGTATCGTTCGAGTTGCGGGTGCGGCATGCCAAGCGCGACGTGCACTCCGGTAATTTCGGCGGAACGGTGCCGAACCCGATCTGGACGTTGGTGCACCTGCTGTCGACGATGAAGAACGATCGCGGCGAGATCACCATCGACGGTTTCCACGACGCGATCGTTCCGCCGAGTGCGGAGGAGCGGGCGGCGGCGGATAAGCTGCCGCTGGACTTGCCGGGGTTCATGAGTTCGCTCGATCTGGCGCGCCTGGACGAGCCGGCGGACCGGCCGTTCTACGACCGGCTGAGTTTCCATCCGACGCTGACGATCAACGGTTTGCATGGTGGGTATGGCGGTCCGGGGACTAAGACGGTGTTGCCGGCGGAAGCGTTCGCCAAATGCGACATCCGGCTGGTGGCGAAGCAGGACCCGGTGGATATCTTGGCCAAGGTGCGCGCCCACGTGGCCAAGCATGCGCCGGAGGTGGAATTCATCTGCCTCGAGAAGGGCATGTATCCGTCCAAGACGCCGCTCACTTCGCCGATGGCGGCCCCGGTGCAGCGCGCGATCCGGGATGCTTACGGGACGGACGCGCTGCTGTATCCGAGCGGTTTCGGCAGCCTGCCGGGCTACGCGTTCACCGACATACTGGGGATACCGGCGTTCGTGGTGAACTACGCGAACGCCGATGCGGCGAACCATGCGCCGGATGAGAACATGACGCTGGAGTGTTTCCACAACGGGATTCGAGCAGGGACGGCGCTGCTGCACGAACTAGGACAGTCCTAACTCCAGGTCCTCCCCCCGTGCTTCACGGGGGAGGTGGCGGCGCAGCCGACGGAGGGGGCGCGGCGACGGTTCATGCCCGGGCCCCCTCCCCCCGCGAAGCCGCAAGGGAGGAGCTTAAACAACTTAGCCGTTACGGAATGTGTAGCTATACCCGTTCAACGCCGGTGCCCCGCCCAGATGCGCGTACAGCACCCTCGACCCCTTCGGGAAATACCCCTTCTGCACTAGGTCGATCATCCCCTGCATGGATTTGCCTTCGTACACCGGGTCGGTGATCATCCCTTCCAGCCGGGCCGATAGCCGGATCGCCTCCACCGTCTCCTTCGAGGGCACGCCGTAGACCGGGTAGGCATAGTCCTCCAGCAACACGACATCATCCGCGACGATGTCCTTTCCGCCCACCAGCTCCGACGTCTTCTGAGCGATATCCAATACCTGCGCCTTGGTCTGCGCCGGCGTGGCGGAGGCATCGATCCCGATCACCTGACGTGCCCGCCCATCGGCCGCGAACCCCACCACCATCCCCGCATGCGTCGACCCAGTCACGGTGCAGACGATGACGTAATCGAACTTCACCCCCATCTCGGCTTCCTGCGCGCGCACCTCTTCGGCGAATCCTACGTAGCCCAGCCCGCCGAACTTGTGCACCGATGCACCCGCCGGGATCGCGTACGGCTTGCCGCCCCGCGCTTTCACATCGTCCAACGCGCGCGTCCAGCTGTCGCGGATGCCGATGTCGAAGCCCTCGTCCACCAGCTGGGTTTCGGCGCCCATGATGCGGGAGAGCAGGATGTTGCCCACTCGGTCATACACCGCGTCCTCGTGCGGGACCCAGCTTTCCTGGATCAGCAGGCACTTCATCCCGATCTTGGCCGCCACCGCCGCGACCATGCGCGTGTGGTTGGACTGCACGCCACCGATCGACACCAGCGTATCGGCGTTGCTCGCGATCGCGTCGGGCACGATGTATTCCAGCTTGCGCAACTTGTTGCCGCCGAATGCCAGGCCGGAATTGCAATCCTCCCGCTTGGCGTAGATTTCCACATCGCCCCCAAGATGCTCGGTCAAGCGGGACAGCTTCTCGATCGGCGTGGGGCCGAAGGTGAGCTTGTAGCGTTCGAACTTGGATAGCACCGGCCAAAACTCCCTTTGCGTGGCGAGAGATGGACACTAGCAAAACCGGTCCCGAAGGTGCTTCCGTTTATGGCGCCGAGTTTGATGCTGCGGCATCATGCCGACGCCGCTATCTACATCAGCTTCCGTTGAAGGCCTGTTCCGTGGAAGATTCCTCCAACCCGACCGATCTCGACCGCACGGACTTGAAGATCCTTCGCCTGCTGCAGGCGGACGGGCGCATGGGCAATGCGGAAATCGCCAAGCGCGTAAATACCAGTCCCGCCACCTGCCACCGCCGCACGCAACGCCTGTTCGCTGAAGGGTATATCAGCGCGGTTCGGGCCCAAATCACTCCGCAAAAGGTCGGCCGCGGCTCGCTGGTGATCGTCGGTGTCGTGCTGGACCGGTCCACCCCCGAAAGCTTTGCCGCTTTCGAGGCCGCGGCACAGGCGATGCCAATGATCCTGGATTGCCACTTGGTCGCCGGCGATTTCGACTACTTCCTGAAGATCCGGGCGCGCGACATGGCTGACTTCAACCGGCTGCATGGCCAAAAGCTGATCACCCTACCCGGCGTGCGGCAGACTCGGACCTTCTTCGTCATGAAGGAAGTCGTCGACAACGCGCCGCTCGACCTATGAGGGCCTGTCCCCTGCCACCACCTCGGCGAAGTGGCAGGACACCAGCCGCCCCTCCACCGGGCGCAGCGCTGGACGGTCCACCTTGCAGACCTCCTTCGCATACGGGCAGCGGCTCGCGAACGCGCAGCCCGGCGGGGGATCGACCGGGGACGGCAACTCGCCGCGCACTGGCACCGTCAACCGGCGGCGCGCCGGGTCGACGAACGGGGTGGAGGACAGCAGCATCCGCGTATACGGATGCAACGGCCGGTCCAGCACCGCGGCGCGCGTCCCCTGCTCGGCGGGGCGGCCGCAATACATCACCAGCACGTCCTGCGCCATGTGACGCACCACGGAAATATCGTGGCTGATAAATAGATAGGCGGTGCCTAATTCGTCTTGCAGGTCGCGCAGCAGGTTCAGCACCTGTGCCTGCACCGAGATGTCCAGCGCGCTCACCGGTTCGTCGGCGGTCACCACGGCAGGGCGTAGCATCAGCGCGCGGGCGATGGCGACGCGCTGCCGCTGGCCGCCACTGAACATATGCGGGTAGCGGTCGAACGCCTCCGGGCGCAGCCCCACCCGGTCCAGCATGCGCCGTGCCTCAGCCACACGCTCGCGGCCGCTGCCCCGGCGGTTGATCGTCAGCGGCTCGATCAGGGCAGCGCCGATGGTGCGGCGCGGGTTCAGCGAACCGTATGGATTCTGGAACACCATCTGGTTCTGCAACTGCAGCGCGCGGTCGCCGCCGGCAGGCTTGCCGGTGATGGCGATCCCACCCGAGGTCGGCGGCTCCATCAGCGCGCACACGCGCGCCAGGGTGGACTTGCCGCAGCCGGACTCGCCAACCACCGCGAGCGTCCGCCCTGCCTCGAGATTGAACGATACGCCGTCCACCGCTTTCAGCACATGGCCGCCGCGGACGGGGTAGTGCCGGGTGACGCTCTGCGCGGCCAAGACGGTCATGGCTGCCACCCCGTCGGCTTGCCCGCATCGTCCAGCGGATAGTGGCAGCGCACCTTGGCACCCATGAACGGCTGCAATGCCGGACGCTCGAAACTGCAGCGCATGGTGCGCCACCGGCAGCGCGGCGCAAACAAGCAGCCGCCGGGTCGGTCGTCGATGCCGGGCACCACGCCGGGGATCGTGGGCAGGCGCGGCTTGCCCTCCGCGCGCTCCGGCAGCGCGTCCAGCAAGGCGGCGGTGTAGGGGTGCCGCGGATGGGCGAACAGGGCGGCGGCCGGCTGCTCCTCCATCACTTGCCCGGCGTACATGACCTGCACGCGCTGGGCGGTTTCGGCCACCACGCCCATGTCGTGGGTGATCAGCACCAGTCCCATGCCGTGCTCACGCTGTAGCCCGACCAGCAAGTCCAGCACGCCCTTTTGCACCGTTACGTCCAGCGCCGTCGTGGGTTCGTCGGCGATCAGCAAAGCGGGTTTGCAGGCGATGGCCATGGCGATCATGACCCGCTGGTTCAGCCCGCCCGACAGCTGGTGCGGGAACGAACGCATCCGCGTCTCCGGGGCGGGGATGCCGACCTGGCCCAACAACTCCAACACGCGGCTGCGGATTTGCGCCCGTGGGACGGCGTGGTGGAACCGCAGCGCCTCGCCGATCTGCCAGCCGATCGGGTAGCACGGATTGAGCGAGGAAGTCGGCTCCTGGAACACCATCGCCACGTCCCGCCCGGTCAGCCGCCGGCGCGCCCGGGGCGACAGGGTGCGGAGTTCGGTGGCCTTGAACGCGATGCGCTCGGCACTGACCCGGCCGGTCGGCGGCAGCAGTCCCATCACCGCCAGCACGGACACGCTTTTGCCCGAGCCGGACTCGCCCACCACGCACAACACCTCGCCGGGTGCGACGGTCAGGTCCACCGATTCGACGGCGTTGAACCGGCCGCGCGAGGTCTCGAAGGCGACGGAAAGGTCTTGCACGTCGAGCAGGGCGGTCATTTGCGCAGCTTCGGGTCGAGCGCGTCACGCAGCCCGTCCCCCAGCAGGTTGAACGCCATGACGGTGACGAGGATGGCGAGCCCCGGGAAGGTCAGCAACCACCAGGCCCGGCTGTAGAACTGCAGCGCGTCGGCCAGCATGGTGCCCCATTCCGGCGTCGGCGGCTGAGCGCCCAGGCCGAGGAAGCCGAGCGCGGCCGCGTCCAGGATGGCGGAGGAGAAGCCGAGCGTCGCCTGCACGATCAGCGGTGCGAGGCAGTTGGGCAGCACGACCAGCAGCATCAGCCGCAGCACTCCGGCGCCGGCGGAGCGGGTTGCCACGACGTATTCACGCGCCAGTTCGCCGAGGGCGGCGGCGCGGGCCAGGCGGACGTAAGCGGGCAGCAGCACGACGGCGACGGCGAGCATGGCGTTGGTCAGGCCCGGCCCCAGGATCGCGACCACGACGATGGCGAGTAATAAGGAGGGGAATACCAGCAGCACGTCCATGAACCGCATGATGGCGATGTCCACCACACCGCCGGCGAATGCCGCGATCAGGCCGAGCATGGTGCCGATCGACAGCGACAGCGCGACGACGACGGCACCGATCAGCAGCGACAGTCGGGCGCCGTAGATCAACCGGCTGAAGATGTCGCGCCCGAGACTGTCGGTGCCGAGGGGGAAAGTCGTTTGCTGGAACGGTGGGGCGAGGAAGGATTCGCGGAATTGTTCGGCGGGGCCGTGGGCGGCAACGTACGGCGCGGCGGCGGCGAGGATGATCAGGGTGACCATGACGACCAGCCCGGCCACCGCACCGGGGCTTTCGAGCAGGCGGCGTGCGAAGGCGAACCCTGGGGCGCGGGAGGTGGTGGCACTCATGGTTACATCGTCGGTGGCGGGGAAGCTCAAGGCAAGAGCCGCCTTATCTCAGATCCTCCCCCGTTTACGGGGGAGTTGGCGGCGAAGCCGACGGAGGGGGCGCGGCCATCGGTTCTCGCGCGTGGAGGATGAGAGACTCTGCGACACGCGTGGGGTCACGCAGGACTTCGGTTGCTGGCAGTCGAACTACGGTCAAGCCTTGCTTGGAGAGCCAGGCATCGCGGCGTTCGTCCAAGCCGGGGTGGTCGCCCATGTTGTGCACGGCGCCATCCACTTCGACGACGAGCTTCGCTGCTACGCAGTAGAAGTCTAGCACGTACGGACCGACCGGGTGCTGGCGGCGAAATCTCGGCGTTGCACCGCGGAGTTTCTGCCAAAGCAAGACCTCCGGCAACGTCATCTTGCGGCGTAGATCACGGGCCAGGTGCAACGTCGGACTGTCGGAACGCGTGGCCCGCCCCCTCCACCATGCTTCGCATGGTCCCCCTCCCCCGCAAGCGCGGGGGAGGAACTTAAGTGAAGATTAGGCGGCTACGCGGATGGCGTTGTTCTTTACGTCCTCACTGGCGACGTCCTGGAATGTGGCGAAGTTCTTCTCGAACAGCGCCGCCAGGTGATGCGCCGTCCGGTCGTAATCGGCCTTGTCCGCCCAAGCCTCGCGCGGGTTCAGCACCTCGTCGGGCAGACCGGCCACGCCCGTTGGAACCATCAACCCGAACACTGGATCCTTGCGGAACTGGACCTTGGCCAAGGTCCCGTCCAACACCGCATTCAGCAGGCTCCGCGTGTGCTGGATCGGCATGCGTTGGCCCACGCCATACCCGCCGCCCGACCAACCCGTGTTCACCAGCCAGCAATCCGCGCCGTAGCGGCCGATCAACTCGGCTAACATCTTGCCATATACCTCGGGGCGGCGCGGCAGGAACGGCGCACCGAAACACGTCGAGAACGTCGCTTGCGGCTCACCGCCCAGCCCCTTCTCCGTCCCAGCCACACGCGCCGTGTAGCCCGACAGGAAATGGTACATCGCCTGCCCAGCCGAAAGCTTGGCGATCGGTGGCAGAACTCCGAACGCGTCGCACGTCAGCATAACCACGTGCTTGGGCTGCCCGCCCTTCCCCGTCTTGCTGGCGTTGGCCACGAAGTCGATCGGGTAGCACGCCCGAGTGTTCGGCGTGGCCCGGCTGTCTGTTAGGTCCAGCTGGCCAGCCGCATTGGCCTGCACGTTCTCGAGTACCGTGCCGAAGCGGTGGGTCGCGTCCCAGATCACCGGCTCGGCTTTGCGGCTCAGGTCGATCACCTTCGCATAGCAACCACCTTCGAAGTTGAAGATGCCGTTCTCGCCCCAACCATGCTCGTCATCGCCGATCAACGGACGCGCCGGGTCGGAGCTGAGCGTGGTCTTGCCGGTCCCGGAAAGGCCGAAGAACAGCGCAACCTCCTCCTGGTCGTTCATGTTGGCGCTGCAGTGCATCGGCAGCACGCCCTCGGCCGGCAGCTTCCAGTTCATGACGGTGAAGATCGACTTCTTGATCTCGCCCGCATACTCGGTGCCAGCGATCACGATCAGCTTGCGGGCGAAGGACAGCGCAATTGCGGTGCTGGTCCGCACACCATCGCGCGAAGGCTGCGCCTGATAGTGCGGGGCGTGCAGGATCACGTAGTCCGGCTCGAACCCGGCCAAGTCCTCCTGCGGCGGACGGATGAACATGTTGCGGGCGAACAGCGCATGCCAGGCGGACGGCGTCACCAGGCGCACCCGTACGCGATGCGCCGGGTCGGCGCCGGCATACAGGTCCTGGGTAAACAGCTCCTGTTGCTCGCCGAGATAGGTGGCGACGTGGCCACGGAACCCTTCGAACTTATCGGCGGCCATCTTTTGGTTGATCTTGCCCCACCACACGTCACCGGTGGTCTCGGGCTCGTCCACGACGAACTTGTCTTGCACAGACCGACCAGTGTGCACGCCGGTCATCGCCATCAGCGCGCCATCGGCCGAAAGCCGCCCTTCGCCGCGCCGCATCGACGCCGCGACCAGCGCCGGCGGATACAGGTTGGGGTGCACCAGATGGGCGGTAGTCACGCCGGTGCCGGCAAGCGGCGCAGGGTTCGGATGGCTCACGGAACAGTCTCCTCAAGTCGGTATGTCTTTGAAACATCTCTAACGACCACGATCGGAAGCGTCCATCCTTCCATGTTAGTCCGCGCCCGCCGCAGCCCCCTCCCGGTGTGGGAGAGGGCCTTCGCAGAGCGGAAGCCGATCAGCCCTTCTTGGACTTCGACTTCAGCTTCGTCTCGGCTTCCTTGTTGTCTTCCTCTTCGTCCTCGTCGCTCTCCGGCTCCTCATCCTGGCCCGTCGCCGGGAGACCCTCTGCGACCTGGGTCAGGAGCTCGTCGGAGCGCTTCTCCTCCTCCAGCGTCTCCGCCAGCAGGCTCTCGGCTTCCGACAGGCCGAGCTTCTTGGCCCAGGTCTTCAGCATGCCGTAACGCGCGATCTCGTAATGTTCGACCGCCTGGGCGCAACCGATCAACACGTCGTCGCCGGCAGGGCTGTCGCTGAAATCCTCGAGGTCGGACTCCATCTCGGACGTGATGCCCTGCATCGCCTCGCAGGTCTTGGAACGGACCGGCTTGCCCAGGATCTCGAACACCTGGGTCAGACGCTCGACTTGGTGCGCACTCTCTTCGCCGTGCTTGGTCAGGGCGTCCTTCAACTCGGACGACTGAGCCGACTTCACGGCCTTCTTCAAAGACTTGATGCCCTGCCGCTCGGCATAATAGACGTCCTTGAGAGTCTCGTAGAACGCGTCCTTGAGCGTCTTTTCTGCCATTTGCTAAGCCCTTATCACTATGTTGCCCGGATATCGGTCCGGATGCCGTGCCAACGTGACCGCGGTCCCGTCGTTACACCCGGGGGGTATCACGATCTCGTCGATGCGGCCGGGCTTGTCCCCAGCCGCCGGGTGCGCGAGCCTGCTGGCCATGACGTTCTCCCCGCTCGACTCAGCGCTGCTTGGCCCGCTGTTCACCACCGAGGCGATGGCCGCCTGCTTCTCCGACGAGGCCCGGCTGCGCGCCATGTTGACCGTCGAGATGGCGCTGGCCCGGGCCGAGGCAGCACTGGGACTGGCCCCGGCCGAACTCGCCGATGCGATCGAGGCCATACCGGCTGGCAGCCTCGACCCGGCGGCACTCGGCGCCAAGACTGCCCTCGCCGGGGTGCCGACGATCCCCTTCGTCAAGGCGGTTCAGGCACAGCTTCCGGCGGACTTGGAGCGCGGCTTCCACAAGGGCGCCACGACACAGGACATCCTGGACACGGCGCTGGTGTTGCAGATGCGCGATGGACTCCGCCTGGTGGAAGCCGACCTCGTTGCGATCCTGGAAGCGTTGTCGGCCATGGCGACCGTCCACCGCGCCACCCCCTGCGTCGGACGCACATATGGCCAGCACGCCGCGCCACTGAGCTTCGGCTTCAAGGTCGCGGTGTGGCTCGCCGGGGTGGCGGAGGTGGCCGAGCAATTGCCGACGCTGCGCACCCGATTGCTGACCGCCTCCCTGAGTGGCCCGGTCGGCACGCTGGCCGGGCTCGGTGCGCAAGGCCCAGCGGTGGCGGACGGCTTTGCGCGCGAATTGGGCCTCGGGACAGCGCCGATCGCGTGGCATACGCGCCGGGCACGGATGGCCGAGGCGGGATGCTGGCTGGCGCAACTCATCGGGGCGATGGCCAAGATGGCGACCGATGTCGCGAGCCTCGCCTCCACCGAAATCGGCGAGGTGGCGGAACCCTACGTGCCGGGCCGCGGCGGTTCCTCCGCGATGCCGCATAAACGTAACCCGGTATCCTCCACCGTCATCCTGGCCGCCCACGCCGCTGCACCCGGCCTGGCCGCAACGCTGCTGGGCGCGATGGCTGCGGCTCACGAACGCCCGGCCGGATTGTGGCACGCGGAGTGGCACGCGTTGCCAGCGCTGTTCGGCTTGGCCGCCGGCGCCTTGCGCGAAGCTCGCGGCCTGGCGGAGGGGCTGGAGATCGATATAACGCGCATGCGGGCGAACATCGATATCACCCGGGGGCTGCTGTTCGCGGATGCAGCCGCATCGCGTTTGGCCGGGGCGCTCGGCCGCGAGAAGGCGCATGAAGCCGTCGAACATGCCGCCAGCGAGGTCCGCCGAAGCGGGGATGGGTTGCGCACTGTCCTAGAGCGCACCGCGTCCGACGTAGACCTGTCTGCCGCCTTCGACCTCGGCCCGGCGATCGCGGCGGCGGGTGCCTGGGTCGACCGTGCGGTCGCCGATGCTGCCCGCGTGCTAGGCCTGCTGCACGCGGGCAACGAGCGTCAGACGTCCTTGGCGCTGTCGCCACCGGTCACCTGATACTCCGCACCCGTCACCATTGCCGCCGCGTCGGATGCCAAGAATACTGCGACCGGGGAGATATCGTCGGGCTGTAGCCAACCCACTTTCAACGGCACGGTCGGGGCCCGTACGTCCCAGGCCTGTTGCGGCGTCGGATGGTCCGGCGGGGTGCGGCCGGTTTCCGCCATCGTCTCCTTCAGCCGCACTTCGTAACGGGTCAGCGGCGTGTCGACGAGACCGGGTAGCAACGCGTTCACAGTGATATTGTACTGGCCGAGTTCCATCGCGGCCGATTTCATCAGTCCGATGATGCCCCATTTGGAAGCCGAGTAGCTCGCGGCATCCTTCGTCCCGTGCAGCCCCTGCATGGAGGATAGCAGGATAATTCGGCCATGCTTCTGCGCGACGAGCTTGGGCGCGAATGCCCGGACCGTGTTGGCGGTGCCGTTGAGGTTGTTGTCGATCACGTCGCGCCAATCGGCATCCTGCATCTCCATCAGCGGGATCCAGCGTTGGATCGCAGCGTTGGCGACGACGATATCGATCTTGCCGTGATCCTGCACCGCCTGGTCGGCCACGCTTCGCAGCTTGGCGATGTCCCGGATGTCGGCCTGCACGCTGGTAACTTTGCGGCCGTATTGCTGGATCTGCTTCACGGTTTCCGCCAACTCGTCCGGCGTCGCCGGCGTGGCGTTGGAGGCCGAGCTGACCGGCCCGCAGATATCCAGCACCACAACGTCGGCACCGTTCGCCGCGAATTCGACGGCGATGGCACGACCGATCCCGCGCGCCGCACCGGTCACCACGGCGACCTTGCCGGTCAGCATGGATCCCCGGCCCGGGCGAATGGGGCCAGCCGACTTCTCCACTGGAGGCTCGGGCATGGTCTTGCCATCCAGCTCGGTCGGCAATTGCTCCGTCTGGACAGTCTGTGCCGCCGCTGGCACCACGCCGGCCATAGCGACGCCGGCAGCGAGACCGCCCCCGAGCAAAATGGAACGGCGAATGGGGTCGTGTTCGGTCTGTTCAAGCTTCGCCAATGTCGATCTCCTTGCTAAGCGGCACTCTCGTCGGCGCGTAGTGCTTGTCGCGCGCCGCCCATGAAATCCGCTGCCCGCTGCTACAAGCTGGACCGTGGTGGAAGGGTTGCCAGAGTGGCGGGATCACATCCGCCGGCTTACGACAGAAGTGCGGCTGGCCATCTCTCGCCCCGCCTGGAAGCAAGCCCTTACGATCAGGCGATTTCGATTTCGGCTTACATTTGCATGTGGGCGTGGCTACCTCCGATCGCTCCGATCGGATGCGAAGTGTATTGCCGAACGTCGGACGCAAGCCGCTTCGGATCATTCCATGGCGCCGTGGCCGCGGACGCCTGCATCGCCCGCAGCCAGCCGTCTCCGTCAATGAGGAATTCGGTGCCTACCATCTCCGCCGTGGTCTGTCCGGCGACGATCGCGTAGGCCCGGGGCAGATCCGCGTCGTCCGCCACGCATACACCCGGCGATGGCCGGACCGCCGGGTCGGACGTGGCGAGGATGGTGGTCACACCCGGCGCGGTATTCGGCAGCGTGGCGGTTCCGATCACCAAGCGCACGAAGCGCCCGTGCAGATCGGTGAGCGACACGGTCCGGCCGTCCCCGCAAAGCGCCTGCAAGCCCGGCGCTTGGAGCGGCGGTGTCCAGGCGCCAGATGTCCGAAATACAAGTCCCGCATTATAGGCGCGGATGTAGTCGATGAGGTTCCAGCGATCGTCCTCAGAGAGGATGCCGGTAGAACCGAGCATCGACAGACCGCCTTCGGGCGCCTCTATCCCGTGCGTCAGCCACCAGAACAACTCGCCATCGCTGTGCATCCAAAGGTGCTCGGCGGTCAGGTCGGCCGGTGGCACGGGCATGCCTTTGGCCGCCGGGCCATCGCCGCGTCCATCTAGACCGTGGCACATGGCGCAGTGTTGCGGGAACAGCGCCGCCCCCTGCACGATGGAGGTGGCGGCGAAATTGGTCGGGGACTGGTAGAAGCTGGTTGGATAGGCCGGGACCAATAGCAGGTCCAAATGCGGGATGGCGAACCAGGCGATCACGGCCGCAGCCGCTGCAGCAGCCCAGCGTATCCGCCGGCGCAGGATGCACGCGACGACGAGCAGCGCGGCCGCTCCGCCCAAGGCAAACAGGGCGCCGCCGACTTCGTTCCGGAAGTCCGGATCCTGGTTGATCGTGTCCAGGGTGAAGCGGTGGGAGAACGGCCAGACCGGCTGCTCGTGCATCGCCGGCGGCAGGCTGCTCAAGACGGACGCAGCCGCGATGATGGCGAGGCCGAAGCCAGTCTGCACCGAGATGCTGCGGACGAGGACCCGCTTGGCCCGGTCCGGATCGTCCCGCAGCAAGGCCGGGGCGAGACGGTAGCGGTTGGCAACGGCGAAGGCGAATAGCACGCCGAACAGGGCAAGCTTCACCAGGACCATCCAGCCATAGGCGGTACCTACGAGACCGGGGATGCTCTCCACCAGCACCCATCCCTGGACCATCGCGGACGCGGTGAGCGCGACCAGGCACAGCTTGCCCAACGGCGAGAACCAGCGCGCGGCGCTCGCCCCGATTTTGGCGGGCGCGTCCCGCACGACCAACAGCAACGGTCCGAGGCCGCCAAGCCACGCACCCGCGCCGAACAGATGCACGATATCGGAGGCGAGCAGGACGCTCGGACCCGCAACCATCGAAGCAGCGTGGCTATGCCCGGACTGCAGCCCGAGGGCGACCGCGGCCAGCACCAAGCCGGCGCGCTGCCGCAAGTCGGTGTCCCGCCGGCCCACCGCTGCACCCACGGCCACGGCCGCCAGGAACTGGAGTGCGACCAGATGACCGAATTCGGTTCCACCTAAGACGGTCGGCACCGCCGCCAGTGCCAGTCGAAACGACGTCGCATCCGCCATGTCGGCCGATTGCGCGAGCAGCCAAGCCAGGCAGCCCAGTGCGGCCACGCCGACCGCAACTTGCGTCAGCACCAGCAAGCGGCGTTTGACCAGGACGGCCACCTCCGCCGGCACTCCAGCGAAACAGCGCCGCACGACGAAAACGCGGAATACCAGCGTGCCAAACAGGGATAGCAGGGCGGCAACCGTCACCGCACGCGTCACCGCCAACAGCAGCCCGCCGTCGATGTCGAATGCGGGCAGCACCGCCCTGCTCCCCTTACTGCGCGACCGTGAAGCTGAAATGGCCCTCGGTCTTATGTGTGTCGACCGCCGTGGCGTGCCACGTTACCGTGTAGGTACCGGCCTTCAGCGGCTTCACGGCGATCGCGAGATGGGTGTTGCCGCCCTGCAGCTGCACATCACCCGTTTGCACGGCGCCGCCCGATGCATCCTGCACGGTGATGGTGCTGAACTTCGGCTCCACGTCTTCGGTGAAGTCGATCACCACTTGGCTTGGCGGCTGCTGCACCGTGCTGCCGACGGCCGGTGTCGCCGTCTTCAGGAAGGCGTGGGCGGAAGCTTGCCCGGCGTAAAGCGCGAGACCAGCGGCGACGGCGACAACCAAGTGCTTCAAGCCACAAACTCCTCTCGGATAGAAAGAACGCGTCATTTCGGCATGCTCATGCCGGGCATCACAGCTGGGCCACCCGGCCCAGACGCGCCGATCGACTGCACCGGCGCCTGGATGTCGGCGGGCGGAGCCTTCTGGAACACCAGATGCACCGGCACCGTCGAACCCTGCCGCAGCGGCGCTTTCAGCCCCTCCAGCATGAGGTGGATGCCGGACGGCGTCAGCGTGACAGGCGTGCCGGCCGGTAGATCGAGGCCGTCCGGCAATGCCCGCATGCGCATGATCGTTCCGTCCATGCGCATCTCGTGCAGCGCCGCCTTGGCCGACACGGGGCTCGAGGCACTCACCAGCCGATCACCCGCGGGACTGGTCAACGTGACGTAGACCCCGCCGGTGGAAACGCCGGGTGTCGTGGCCCGGGCCCAGGCATTCTGCACCGTGACCGGTGCGGCCTGCTGGGCTGATGCGAAGGTGGTCATCAGCGCCACACCGACAAGAGCGGCGGCGAGACCCGTTGCAGGACGGGCGGCCTTGCTGAGAGTGCTCATTGGATCAGCGGCTTGCCGAGCGAGGTCGGCATCAAGTCGTCGAGAAAGAAGTGCACCAATGCCACCGCCCCAACATTCGTGCCGGCCGCCTTGTTCGCCGGGATCAGCGCCTCGAGCCCGATTTCGCCCCATTGCGCGAGATAGAGTATCCCAGGCGCCACCGTCCATGTCGTGCCCTGCGTGCTGGGGGTGGAGGCCGGGGAAGACCAGGTTACCTCCACGATCGGGATCAGGTCGCCGAGGAAGCCGGGGAGGCCGACATTCTTCACCTGCGATTGCAGGTAAGGGATGCTGTACTGGACGCTGAAACCGCCCGACCAGGCGTTGTTGTTGCCGTTGTTGAACTGCGCTGCGATGCCGGTGTCGAAGGGAGTGGACGCGGAGCTGCCGGCCGCCTGCTGGAACTGCTTCAGCTTGTGGTCGGCGATGACGTAGCTCAGCTCACCGGTGACCGCGAGCGGTCGCAGCAGGCCGATCGGCAGGTCACCCAGGCCCTTGCCGAAATAGCCGGTCGGCGCGGTGGATCCATAGCGGTCGCCGCCGGTATGCGTGGTCCCGGTGCCGCCGATTTCGCGGATCACGCCGAGGGATACGACGAACTCGTGCGCCGCATTGGTATAGGCCTGCCACTTGCCGGTGACATACAGGTTCTCGAAACCGGCCTGCGTCTTGGAGCCATTCATCTGATTGACGCCGTAGCCGTCGTTCAAGATGAGCGCCGTGTTGGACGTGATCGTCTTGTCGTATTCGAAGCCGAAAGCGAAGTCGTGACCCGGCCCTGTCCCACCATCCGAGCCGCTGCGGCTGTAGGTGAAGGCCGGGATGGACACCTCGTCGGACACGCCGGGGTCGTCGATGGTGAGAGTGACGGGGAACACGCGGTCACCCGCGATCACATGAGCGCAGACAGGAAGAGCGTGGAGTGCGAGCGAAGCCGTGGCCGCCAGCGTACTGGCGGGGCGCAAATAGCGCATTGGATTTGATCCTCGACCGAAAAGCAGCATTGCCGGCGATCAGCAGATCGTCGGCGCGGACGTGCGTTCAGGTCAGGGCGGGGGGACCTCGCGGTGGCGGGGTATGGCGCGGTTGGGCCGGCGGGGCACGTGCGGGCGGCGGCAGGGTGGCCCGGTCGGCCAGCCGGCTCGACGGCGCCGGCAGGTCGGGGCCGGAGACCAAAACGACGGCCTGCATCGCGAGTGCCGTGCAGAGAGGGCAGACCGCACAATCCGGGGAGTGCCTGTGATGCGGCCGCGCCGGGGTGGACGGGTTCGTCGACGAGCAGATCACACTGAGCGCATCGAGCGCCGCGACCGATTGCGCCTGCGCCGCCGCTTCGTCCGGCAGTATGACTGCCCCAAGTGTCAACTGGCTGAATAACGCCAACACGGCCAGCAGCAAGCCGGGAAGGCTGCCGAGGAACCGTGGGTGCGCTGTCTGCCGCGACGACATGGCACGCTCCTACCACGCCCATGCAAAACGGCAAGCGCTTGGGCCTCGGCGACTCTGCTGCCAACGGCCTTGCCGGCAGAAGTGATACGTTATACCAATCGATACAACGTGCCATTTCCAGCGTGTGGCCCGGAGCGGAGGATGCATGGCGAAGTCTTTGATGTCTGCGCTCGTATGTGGGGTGTTGGTTGCGACCGGAGCGGCGCAGGTACTGGGCGCGGACAAGCCCGTTGCAATCGTCGCCGCAGAGAACTTCTACGGCGACGTCGCCCAGCAAATCGGTGGGACGCGCGTATCCGTCACGAGCATCCTCACCAATCCGGACCAGGACCCGCACTTGTTCGAGGCGAGTCCGTCGGTCGCACGCAACCTGTCGTCCGCCCGGTTCGTGGTCTACAGCGGCCTCGACTACGATCCCTGGGTGGAGAAGCTGTTGGCAGCCGGCCACAATGCCGAGCGAACGGCCATCGAGGTCGGCGCGCTGATCGGCAAGAAGCCGGGCGACAACCCGCACATCTGGTACGACCCGGCGACCATGCTGACATTGGCCAAGACACTGGCCGACGACCTTATCGCTGCCGACCCGGCGCACGCGGCCGATTACACGCACAACCTCACCACCTTCCAGCATTCGGTCGAGCCGATCACGGCCAAGATCGCCGCGCTGAGAACACGCCTGGCCGGGACACCGGTCACCGCGACCGAGCCAGTGTTCGGCTATATGTTCGACGCACTCGGCATGAGCGTGCGCAACCAGTCGTTCCAGTTGGCGGTGATGAACAACACCGAGCCGAGCGCGTCGGATGTCGCCGGCTTCGAAAACGATTTGAAGTCGCACCAAGTCAAGCTGCTCGTCTACAACAGCCAGGCCAGCGATCCGGTCGCGATCCGGATGGCGAAGCTTGCCGAGGCGGCGCATGTCCCAGTCGTGGGGGCTGCGGAGACCGAACCGCCGGGCAAGTCGTATCAGGCATGGATGCTGGGGGAACTGGACGCGGTGGACCACGCCTTGCCGAAGTGAACGCCATCGAGTTCCGCGACGTGGAGATCGGCCTCGGCGGCCGTACGGTGCTGGCTGGGCTCGACCTGGCCATCGGATCATCGGAATTCATCGGCGTGCTCGGGCCGAATGGTGCGGGCAAGACCACCCTGCTCAGGGCCGTGCTCGGCCTGGTGCGGCCGAGCCGGGGCACGCTGCACGTGCTCGGCCAGCCGGCGCGCCGCGGCAACGAGCGGATCGGCTACATGCCGCAGTTGCGCGCCACCAACCCGAACCTGCGTCTGAGCGGATGGGATTTCGTGGCGGGCGTCGTGAGCGGGCATCGCCTCGGCCTGCCGGTGCTCGGCCGCGCGGCTCGCGCCGAAGTGGACCGCGCGCTCGGCCTGGTCGGTGCGCAGGATTTGGCGCGGCGGCCGCTGACCGAGATCTCCGGCGGCGAGCGGCAGCGGCTGTTGCTGGCGCAAGCACTGATCGGGCGGCCGGGGCTGCTGCTGCTGGACGAGCCGCTGATCAGCCTCGACCCGCATCATCAGCATGTCATCGTAGACCTGGCGAAATCGTTGCAGCAGGAGCTGCAGATCACTGTGCTGTTCACCGCGCACGAGCTGAACCCGCTTTTGGGCGCGCTCGACCGGGTGCTGTATCTCGGCGGCGGATCGGCCGCGTTGGGGACGGTGGACGAGGTGATCACCGGGCCAGTGCTATCGCGCCTATACGGGTCGGCTATCGACGTCGTGCGGCTGAATGGCCGCATCTTCGTCATGTCCGGACAGGTGGCGCGTGACAGTCACCGTCATGGGATAGCCGGCCATGCTTGACTACGACTTCATGCAGAACGCCTTCGCGGCGGCGACCATCGTGGCGATCGTATCGGGGGCAGTGGGCTATTTCCTGGTGCTGCGCGGGCAGACCTTTGCCGGGCACGCGCTGTCGCATGTCGGCTTCACCGGCGCCACCGCTGCGGTGTTGCTCGGAACCTCGCCGCTGTGGGGCCTGGTCGCGGTCACGGTCGCAGGCGGGATCGGCATGGGCCTGCTGGGCGAGCGGCTGGCGCAACGCGACGTGGCAATTGGCGTCGTGCTGTCGCTCTCGCTCGGCCTGGGGCTGTTGTTCCTGCATTTCTACACCGCGTTCGCCACCCAGGCGACCGCCTTGCTGTTCGGCAACGTGCTGGCCGTCGACGTGGACACGGTGTGGGCGTTGCTGGGGCTCGGCGCAGTCAGCCTGGCCGCGCTCGCGGTGATCTCGCGCCCGCTGCTGTTCGCAAGCCTGCAGCCGGAATTGGCGGAGGCGAAAGGCGTGTCGCTGCGAGCGTATTCCGTGCTGTTCCTGGCCGTGGTGGCGTTGGCGACCGCCGAATGCGCCCAGATCGTCGGCGTGTTGCTGGTCTTCACCTTGATGGTCGGGCCGGCCGCCGCGGCGCAACGACTGACCAACGGGGTCATCGCCGGTGTGCTGCTGTCCTCCGGCTTGGCGCTGCTCGAGGCGTGGCTCGGCCTGACCCTCGCCTTCTACACCGACTGGCCGACCAGTTTCTGGATCAGCGCACTGAGTGCAGGCATCTACCTGCTCGCCGTCGTATGGAGCTTGCGGCGGCCTCGGCGCCCTCTGGCCCCGGCGCTTCCGGCTGTGATACGCTAGCTCAATGGCCAGCAAGCGGCAGCATTCCGAAGCGCTCGAACGGCTTGTTGCAATCTGCACGCAGCGTGGCGGCCGAATGACACGCCAGCGCCGGGCAGTGCTGGAACGGCTGATGGTCGCCAAGCGCCCGCTGTCGGCGTACGATCTGCGCGACATCCTGTTGCCCGAGGATGCCGCCATCACGCCGGCGAGCGTGTATCGCTGCCTGGACTTCCTCATGGAGCATGGGCTGGTCCACCGGCTGGAGACGACGCGCGCCTTCGTGGCCTGCGAGCATCCGGATCACGCGCACGCCGTGCAATTCCTGATCTGCCGTCAATGCGGCGTCGTGGTGGAGGCGGAGGACAAGCAAGTGGCCACGGCCACCACCCGCCTCGGCCACCGCCTCGGCTTCGAAGTCGATCACCGGACGGTCGAACTCACAGGGATCTGCTCCACCTGCAGGACCGAGGCGAGCGCGGCGTAGG
>CAXTWC010000031.1:0-6329 GCA_964247805.1 uncultured Acetobacteraceae bacterium
CCGCACGCGAAGATGTCGGCCGACTGCTTCCGATCGGCCGGCCACGGCGCATGGTCGGTCGAGACATAGGCGATCTTGCCCGCCTGCAGCGCCGTCCACATCCGCTCCACCTCCGCCGCCGTGCGGAAAGGCGGATTGCACTTGCCGCGGCCGCCGAGGCGAACGAGGTCCTCCTCCGTCATGCACAGATACTGGATGCACGCCTCGCCCGTGGCCTGTCCGCCAGCGGCGCGGAACCCCTCCGCGATGTCGAACCCGCGGGAGACGGAGGAATGGGCGATGTGGACGTGGGCACCGGTTTCGAGCCCGATTTCGAAGATCTCGTTGTCCGCCATGGTCTCGGCCAACGGTGGCCGCGTACGGCAGTGCATGATCGCGTCCGTCTTGCCGGCGGCGCGTGCCTCCTCGCTTAGTCGCTCCACCAACTCCTGGTCTTCGTTGTGCACGGACACCGGCAGCCCCGTCTTGGCGATCGCGGCGAAGGCTTCGACCATGGTGGGGTGGTCGATGCGTGGGAAACGCACGGCGTCATACTCGTAGGTGGATAGCTTGAACGAGCTGACGCCCGCCTCCGCCAACCCGGCGATGGCGCCCGCGCCACCATGCTTGGCGATCGTGCCATACAGGGCTACGTCGACATGCGCCGTCCGCTCCACCCAGCCGATTTTGTCCGCGAGCACGGCGGCACTTGTGACGGCTTGCGGCACGTCATACGGCATGTCGACACACGTTGTGACACCGCCCGCGGCAGCGGATCGCGTCGCGCCTTGGATACCAGCCCACCCGATTGCGGAACTCGTATGCATGTGGCCATCCACCAGGCCGGGCAGCACGAACTTGCCGCTGTAATCATAGGTGACGCGTGCGTCTGGGGCTGCTCCGATGCCGCTCTCGCTGATCCGGCCGTCAACGATCGCGACCCATCCGTCCGGCATGATCTCCGACGATGTCACCACCGTCCCTCGGACTACGCTGTCGTGCATGGGCTATCCTCCGGCCGGGAAGGTTAGGCGCGGCAGGGGAATGGGGCAACGTCGCGGCAGCCGAAACGTCTGGCTGGCCGTGTTGCGGGGAGGCGGCGGCGGACTCGCTCAGCATGTCCGCGTAGACCTGCAGCAGCGTCGCCATGTAGCATTCGACGGCCTCGCGGGTGAGGAAGCTGCGCGCGAACCGCTGGCCGGCAGCGCTGATGTCGCGGAACCGTTTCGGCTGCTCGCGGGCGGAGGACAGTACCGCCAGCACGTCGCCGTCTTCGTCGATCGGGACGTAGTGTTCCCAGGGTACCAGGCCATAGAAGTAATACAGCTGCCGGTCCGACCCATATTTCAGCAACACGGACCGGCTGCGCAACGCGATGGCCACGCGGGAGCACGTGGCGCCGTTGCCATCCATCGAGATGATGAACCGGTGCCGGAACTGCGCGCGCCATGACAGCCGGTGCGCGCCGAAGCCCATCTGCCGGAGCGTCGCTTCCGTCTCTGGCGTATCGCAGCCGACGATGTTCGTCAGCCGGTAGTCCACCCCGGGCTTGTCGCGGAAAAACCGCCCCGCCCGCAACCGGGGCAGCGACATGGTCCGCACGACCTCCGCCGTAATCGGCCCACCCGTAGTCGACCCGGCGAACACCGCGCTATTCTTCTTGTGCCACCAGGGGACATGATCGGACACCAGCCAGGACGGCAGCGAATTATCCGCCGCCAACAGGAAGTCCACGTCGGGGATCAGGACGTTGTTGGACCCGGTCACCTTCTGAAACGCGAACACGGGCACTTCGGAGCTCGATTGCGGGTCGTCGTTGAGATCGACCGCGATCGTGATTGCCTCGGCGAGCCCGGCCTTGCGGGCCGCGCCATCCAAGAACTTACGGTAATAGGTCAATCTACGCTGGGCTGCCTCGCCACCCGTGTCGATACTGGCCGGCTTGGGCAGCACGGTCGCGCCGTGCGGCCCGACGCTGAACAGGAATGTCCACGGGCGTGTCGCGTTCAGCGCCTGTAAGGCTGATGCATTCGGCGCGATGCGTCCGTCCAAAGTCCAACCGGCCAGCTCCCGCATGCACCAATCGCGCAGCGTCGGGCTGACGGAGAGGCCGGGTCTCTGGCGGCAGCGGAAGAGTGTGGCCTTGTAGAGAGATGCGAGCCGAGTAAACACGGACCTAATCTCGGTCGCTCCTGTGTCGTTGGGGAGACTCGCGCATTACGGCAGCAACGTCGAACAGTTCGCGCTCAAGTTTGAAACACGCTGAGGTAGCGACGGCAGACCCTTCACATGCGGCTAGCTTAACCGCGGGCGAACAGCCGATCGATTCCAGCCGGGTCGACGTCTTCCAAACGACTGGGTGACCATCGTGGCGTCCGGTCCTTGTCCACCACCATCGCCCGGACTCCCTCGGCGAAGTCGGGATGCTTCGTGACGTGCCGGGTCAGCTTCAGCTCGGCATGCAGACATTCGGGCAAGGTGCGACCGGCCCCGGCTCGGACGATCTGGAACGTCCACAAGACAGCGCTGGGGGACATGCTGCGAAGCGTCGCGAGCGTTTGGCGGGACCAATCGGTATCCGCGGTCTCGAGACGCTCGACGATGCCGGCAACGCTGTCCGCGCTGAAGCAATGGTTGATCGTGTCCATGTGTTGCGCGATCGGCGCCTCGAACGGGCGCGAGATGTCCGCAAGCACTGCCACGCCCTCCTTCGCCAGCGCCACCGGAAGCGCTGCGATCGTCTCGCGGTCGGTGAAATGCGTCGCAAGCCCGGCATAGGCGGCGTCCGCCCCATGCAGCCGCGCACCGGTTAGTGCCATATACATGCCCAACTCACCCCGCAGACGTGGCAGCAGGTAGGTCGCCCCAACGTCCGGAAACAGAGCGATCCCGGTCTCGGGCATCGCGAACATGGCCGCCTCGGTCGCGATCCGGGCCGAGCCGTGGACCGAAACGCCAATCCCACCGCCCATGCAAATCCCGTCGATGAGCGATACGTAGGGTTTCGGATAGTCGGCGATGGCCTGGTTGACGGCATACTCGGCGGCAAAGAACGCTTCGATCGCGTCATGCTGGCCGGCAAGGCTTGCAGCCCGAACCGCGCGGATGTCGCCCCCGGCACAGAATGCCCGCCCACCGGCGCCCTCGATAACGACGGCATGTATGGAGGGATCGTCGCGCCACTCCCACAGAGCAGCCGACAAATCGTGGATCATACCCGAATCCAGGGCATTTAAGGCCCTGGGCCGGTTGAGTAGGATGTGTCCGACCCGGCCATTACGCCGGGCCAGCACAGTAGCTTCAGTCGGTTCGCTCACCTCCGCCGCTTACGCGACAGGAAGCTTGGGGTCAACGCACTCAGCGCCCCCCGCCCGGCAGTCCGCAGCACGACACGGCCGACCGGGTTGAGCAGTGCTGTCACGGCCATGCTCTCGCGCATTTCCACCAAGGCACGATCCCGCAAATCGCGCGCCTCGGTCTCGATGCGGTCGGGTTTGCCGTTTGCAGCGATCACCCCGAAGATCACCAGCATAACCAAGTCGAACGCGAGCACCACGACCGCGGCCCAGATTGGCGTGATGAACGGCGCCAGGATCATGAACGCCACGACGTGGACCATCACCAGCACTGCGATGGCGAATACGGCGGCGACCGCGCCCCATACGCCCCGCATGGCCTGGCGCCGGAGCATCCGCTTGAACCGGAGTAGTTCGGCTTGAGCGGCTGTCCGCCCGAGTTCGACTGTGCGCACTGGAATTAGCGGACGAAACGGCCGAGCACGTAACCCACAGCCCCGGCAATCGCGATTGCGACTAGTGGGCGGCCACGAACCTGCTCGGCGACGACGTCGGCCTGTTCCTTGGTGTAGTCGGTGGCCTGGCGGGCGGCCACCTGGGCGCGCTCGGCTGCGTCGTTAAGCGTCGGCGTGACGTGCTCGCCCATCAACTGGTTGACCTGCTTGCGAAGCGCCGCGATCTGCGCTTGGGCGTCGTCGGCAGTGAAGGAAACGGCCATGGGTATACACTCCTGGTTTGCAATCGTTCGATGCCGTAAGAACGCCAGGTCTGTTGCCGGGGTTGCCCTGGCAACGGCGGATTATCCGCGGTTTTTTCACCCCGCTCCGGCCCGTAGCGGATTGCTAGACTGGGGACTGCCCCGTTAGGGTCGATCCCGACCCATCCTGGCCAGGACCGCCCGCCTGATGACGTTCCGCATGCTTTTGGCTGTTGGGTTATGCACGACACTGGCCATTTCACCTCTGGCCGCCCGCGATCTGTCGGTCGTCACCCGCACGCCACTACAACCGGCGCAGGAGGACGCGTTCTTCAAGCCGTTCACCGCCGCCACCGGCACGCAGCTTCTGGTGACAGACTGGCCGGGAGGGCTCGGCAGCCTGCGGGGGCGCATCGAGGGCGGTTCCAACGATTGGGACCTCGTCCTGGTGTCCGGCGACGAATTGCTGGCCGGCTGCGATGACGGTCTGTTCGAGAAGCTGAACTGGCCGGCGATCGGCGGGCGCGACCATTACATGTCCCAGGCCTCGAGCGATTGCGGCGTGGGCGCAGCCGTCGGCAGCCTGGTGCTGGCCTGGGATCGCGACAAGTTCCCGGCTACACCCAGCTGGTCCGATTTCTGGGACGTCGCCCGCTATCCCGGCAAGCGCGGACTGCGCCGCACCGCCCGCAGCAATCTCGAGATCGCCTTGCTGGCCGATGGCGTGGCGCCCGGCGACGTATACCGCCTGTTGCGCACCGATGACGGCGTGGATCGAGCGTTCCGCAAGCTGGACCAGATCAAGCCCTACCTCGTGTGGTGGGCGCCCGATGCCCAACCGGCGCAATTGCTGGGATCGGGCGAGGTCCTGCTGACCAGTGCCGACAACGTGTCGGTGACGCTGGCCAATCGGGTGCAAAAGCGGCATTTCGGCCTGCAATGGGCTGGCAGCCTGTATACGGTGCAGTCGTGGATCATCATGAAGGGCAGCCCCAACCTGGCCGACGCCCTCAAACTGCTGGCTTTTGCCGGTGACCCGGCGCGACAGGCCGGGTTCGCCAGCGCCGTCCCATACGGTCCGACGGCAAAGGGCGCCACCGACCAGATGGCGACCGACGCGCTCGCCGTATCCCCCACGGCGCCGGCCAACCTGCAGAATGCGCTGCAGGTGGATGAGCAGTTCTGGCGCGACAACGGCGACAAGCTGAACCAGCGGTTCGACGCCTGGCTGGCCCACTAGCCCCCGAGCCGCGCCCGGCCGCTTTCGCAGAGGCGCCCGGCGTGCTCACCCTGTCAGGGACGCTGGACACGCATGCCGCCGCACGTCTGTGGGCACCCGTCATGCGTGCGGCTGCCTTGGGGCGCGGGCGTTCCCTGACCATCGACGTGGCGCAGGCAACCATGGGCACCGCCGGTGCGGCCCTGCTCGCGGCCGTGATGGCGCGGCACGGTGATGTCCGGATCGAGGGTGCGGACCAAGCCTTGATGACACTGATCGGGCAGGCCAGCCCTCGCCCGCCAGCCAAGCCCCAGGCCGTGCCATGGACCTTCACCGGCGTCGCTCGTGCCGGTCTGCAACAGGCCGCCTCCGTCCTCGCTTTCGTGGGCGAGAGCGTGGTGGCGGCGGCCACGGTCCCAAGACGCCGGCGCCAAATCCGTGCCGCCGACCTGTTCCGGATCGCGGACCAGGCGGGCGGCCAGGCGATCCCCCTCGTCGTGCTGCTAGGTTACCTGATGGGGCTGATCCTGGCGTTCCAATCCGCCATTCCCCTGCGCCGGTTCGGGGCGGATCTGTTCGTGGTGAACCTGGTCGGCTTGTCCCTGTTGCGCGAATTGGGGCCCTTGCTCGCCGCGGTGATCCTGGCCGGGCGCACCGGGTCGGCCTTCGCCGCCGAACTCGGCACCATGAAGGTGAACGAGGAACTCGCCGCACTGCAGACGCTCGGGATCAGCCCGATGACCATGCTGGTGCTGCCGCGATTGACCGCGGCGGTGATGGTGATGCCGGTGCTGACGCTGTTCCTGGAACTCGCCGGCCTGCTCGGGATGCTGACGGTGATGATGGCGTTCGGCTTCCCGCCGGCCGCCGTGGCGACGCAGCTCGGTCGTGCGGTCCACGGGCATGACCTGTGGGGCGGGCTGTTCAAGGCGCTGTGTTTCGGCGCCGCGGTGGCGGGCATCGGCTGCCGGGCCGGGCTCGCCACCGGGATCGGCGCCCGCGCCGTCGGGCAGGCGGCGACCGCGGCCGTCGTGGGCGGCATCGTCGCCACGATCCTGCTCGACGGGATGTTCGCCATCGTGTTCTACCGGCTGGGCGTGTGAGCGACGCCCCCGGCTTGGCTGTCGACGCCCCCGGC
>CAXTWC010000031.1:6429-8357 GCA_964247805.1 uncultured Acetobacteraceae bacterium
TCTACCGGCTGGGCGTGTGAGCGACGCCCCCGGCTTGGCTGTCGACGCCCCCGGCCTTGCTGTCGACGCTCCCGGCCTTGCTGTAGACGCCCACGGCCTGGCGCAACGCTTCGGTGCCCGGACCGTATTCCACGACGTCACCTTCTCCGTCGCCCGGGGCGAGGTGTTCGCCATCCTCGGTGGTTCGGGCTGCGGCAAATCCACGTTGCTGCGCCAGTTGATCGGCCTGCTCACCCCCACCGCCGGCCGCGCGCTCGTGCTCGGCCACGACATCGTCACCGAGCAGGAGCCGATCCGGCAGCAGATTGGCGTGCTGTTCCAATCCGGTGCCCTGTTTGGCTCGTTGAGTCTGCTGGAGAACGTGATGTTGCCTTTGCAGACCCTGACCACCCTGCCGCCCGACGCCTGCAGCGCGATCGCCCGGGTCAAGCTGGCGCAGGTGGGACTCGCCGATGCCGCGGCACTGCGTCCGGCGGAAATCTCGGGCGGCATGGCCAAGCGGGCTGGCATCGCGCGCGCCCTGGCGCTGGACCCGCCGCTGCTGTTCCTCGACGAACCCTCCGCAGGGCTCGACCCGGTCACCTCCGCCGGGCTGGACAAACTGGTCCTGCAGCTGCGCGACACGCTGGGGGCGACCTTCGTGGTGGTGACGCACGAGGTACCCTCCGTAATGGCGATCGCGGATCGCTGCCTGATGCTGGACCGCGAGGCGCAGGGCATGGTGGCGCTGGGCAACCCAAGCGACCTCGCCCGTGACAGCGACGTGCCTGCGGTGCGCGGCTTCTTCCAGCGGCAGGCGGCTTGATGCGGTCCACCTATCTGCGGGTCGGTATCCTGGTGTTGGCCGGCATCGGCCTGCTGGTGGGCGCGGTGCTGTTCCTCGGCCGCAACCAGATCAGCCATGGCCAGGCGTACGAGACGTATTTCCGTGACAGCGTACAGGGGCTGGATGTCGGTGCACCCGTTAAATACCGCGGCGTGGCGATCGGCGCGGTCACCGAGATCGGGCTCAGCAGCGCCGTCTACGGCCGTGGTGCTCCGGACGAGATCCGCCGCGCCACCTTCCGCACCGTGTTCGTCCGGTTCGAGATCGACGCCACGCGCGTCGGCCAGGCGCCGAATGCAACCAGCATCGAGGAGGGCTTGCGCGCCCGGATCGCACCGCAAGGCCTGACCGGCCAGAGCTATGTGGAATTGGATTTCGCCAATGCCGAGAGATACCCGCCCCTCGAAGTGCCTTGGACGCCGCGCTACTCCTATATCCCGTCCATGCCTTCCACACTCTCCCAGGTGCAGGACGCGGCAACGGTGCTGCTGGCCAGATTCCAGCAGGTGGACATCAACGGTTTGGCGAGTGGGGTGCTGGGTTTGGTGACCGACCTCCGCGCCACGCTGAAGGACGGCGATGCGCACGCGCTGATAGTGCAGGCCACGGGCACGCTGCGCACGCTGCAGTCGGCGCTGAACGACGCGGATGTGCCGGCCCTGTCGGGTGAGTTGCGACAAACCCTGGCGGCGGCGCGCGGCCTGGCGCAGGGGCCGCAGACGAAGGAACTGCTGCGTTCGGCAACGGCCGCCACGCAGCGTCTGACGCAGGCGACTGCAAGGCTGCCCGAGCTGATCGCCGCGCTGGATGCAGTGGCCCGTCGGGCGGACACCGGGTCGGCGGATCTGGAGGCGGGGCTGGTGCCGTTGCTGCGCGACGCCCGTACCGCCGTGTCATCGTTGCGGCAGGCCAGCGAGGAACTGCGCCGCGATCCGGGTCAGGTTGTGCTCGGAAGTGCGCCGCCCCGGAGTCTGGACCATTGAGCGGCTTTCGGCCGCGGGAGCTTGGACCATTAAGCGGCTCTCCGCCGCGGAAGCTTGGAGCATGGAGCGGCTTTCGGCCGCGGAGCTTGCACCAATGAGGCGGCGCTGGTTGCTCGGCG
>CAXTWC010000031.1:8457-34089 GCA_964247805.1 uncultured Acetobacteraceae bacterium
GAGCGGCTTTCGGCCGCGGAGCTTGCACCAATGAGGCGGCGCTGGTTGCTCGGCGCATCGGCTGGCTTGGCTGGATGCAGCATACTGCCCGCCCGGCCCTACCTGGAAAAGCGCGAGTGGCCGCTGGACGTCCGGCGCCCTAACGCCTTGCCGCCCAACCCAACGGGCAAGGTGCTGTTGGTTCGAACGCTACGAGCAGCGCCGGGCCTGGAGGCGCGCGGGCTACAGGTCGTGTTGTCCGACGGCAGCATACGCACCGACTTCTACGAGGAATGGAGCGTGCCACCCGCCGACGCCGTGGAGGACGTGCTGCGCCGCTGGCTGGCGGCGAGCGGATTGTTCTCCGCCGTGCTGGCACCCGGGAGCCGGCTACGTGCTGATCTCGCCTTAGAGGGGGAGTTGCTGGCCCTGCTGGCGAACCCGGCCACTGGTGTGAGCCGGGCCGCGCTCGGCTTGGTGTTGCTGGATCTGCGGCCTTCGCCTGTCCGGGTGCTGCTCCAGGCCGAGGCGGCCGCCACCGCTCCGATCGAGACGCCGGGGCCGCCGGGACTTGCCCGTGCGGGCCAGGCGGCAACGACGCGTTTGATGGCGCAAGTCGAGAGCCGGGTTGCGAGTGCGATCAACGTGTGACGAACCTGCACCGTTTTGACACGTTTCGTCACAAGTCTTGCCGCAATCGAAGCTGAGTCTCAGCGCCGTCAAGAAATGGAGGATCGCATGCGTATTGCAGTAGTACTGGCCTTTGCCGGCCTCGTGTCCTTGCCGGTGATGGCGGGTGCACAGCCCTATTACGGCAACGGTTATGGCAACCAAGGCGGCTACGGAAACCAGGGCGGTTATGGTGACCAAGGTGGTTACGGTAATCAGGGTGGTTACGGTGATCAGCGCCGCCAGCAACAGATCCAGCAGCAACAGCAGCAGCAGAACGCCCGGACCGTGCAGCAGGAGCAGCTTTATAACCAGCGCCTGCTTGCCCAGCAGCAGCAGCACAACGCAGTCGTGCAGCAGCAACAGCAGTACAATGGCGCCTTGTTGCAGCAGCAGAACGCCTACAACCAGGCGCTTCTAGCACAGCAACGCGCCGCTCAAGGCCGGTAGGCAGACCAGCGTTCCTCCCCCGCGTGGCGGGGGAGGGGGACGATGCGAAGCATGGAGGAGGGGGCACACGCACGAACCGTCCCCGCGCGCCCCCTCCGTCGGCTTTGCCGCCACCTCCCCCGTGGAGGACGGGGGAGGAACTCAGTGCTCAGGCGGCCTGTAGCGCCTTCCAGACTTTCTCGGGCGTTGCCGGCATGTCGATGGACTTCACGCCGGCACTCGCCATCGCGTCAACGATCGCGTTGATCATGGCCGGTGGGCTGCCAACCGCCCCGGCCTCACCCGCGCCCTTGACGCCCAGCGGATTGCCCAGGCACGGCACTTCGATCAGGTCGACCTCGATGTCGGGCAGGTCTGCAGCCCGGGGCAGCGCGTAGTCCATGAAACTGCCCGCGAGAAGCTGGCCAGACGCCGGATCATAGGCGGTGTGCTCCAACACGGCCTGGCCATAACCCTGCGCCACGCCACCATGCACCTGGCCGCGGACGATCAGCGGGTTGACCGCTTTGCCCACGTCGTCACACACGATGTAACGCTTTACGTCCACCATTCCGGTATCCGGGTCCACTTCCACCTCGGCCATATGGCAGCCATTGGGGAAGGTGTGGCTCTCGATCTTGGCGATCTCCGCGGCGTCCAACGTGGTCGCCTGTTCACCGCGCGACACCCGGCCGAGCTGCGAGGCAGCCAGACTGAGGATGTCGATCCCTTTGTCCGTGCCGACGACGGAGAACCGCCCGGCGCTGAACTCGATATCGGCAACCGATGCTTCGAGCGCTTCCGAGGCAGCCTGCTTGCCCTTCTCGATGACGCTCGCCGCGGTGACCAGGATTGCCTGACCCTCCGAATACAGGCTGCGCGCGCCGCCGGTCCCGCCGCCGGTGGGGATGCTGTCGGTATCGCCTTGCAGGATCCGGATCTTGTCGCCGTCGATCCCCAACTGGTCGGCCGTCAGCATGACATAGGCGGTCTCGTGCCCCTGGCCGGTGGATTGCGTGCCGACATAAACGTCTACGAACCCGTCGGCAGCGAACTTGATCTCGGCCCGCTCCGTCGGCGAGCCGCCGGTCGCCTCGAGATAGTAGGCCATGCCGATGCCGCGCTTTTTGCCCTTTGCAGCGCTTGCGGCCCGGCGGCCCTCGAAGTTCGCCCAATCCATCTTGGCGAGCGCCGCATCCAGCACGCGGTTGAAATCGCCGCTGTCATAGGTCTGCTTCATCGCCGAGACGTAAGGCATCGCCTCTGGCTTCACCATGTTCAGCCGCCGGATCGCAACCCGGTCCATGCCGATCTCGCGCGCGGCAGCGTCGATCACACGCTCCACGACGTAGTTGCTTTCCGGCCGGCCGGCTCCGCGATACGCGTCGACCGGGACCGTGTTGGTGAAGACACCGATGACGTTGGCGTAGATCGCCTGGAAACCATAAACGCTCGCCAACACCTTGGTGCCCGCCATGGTCGGGATCATCGGCGCGAAGGTGGAGAGGTAAGCGCCCATATTGGCCACATTGCGGGTGCGCAAGGCCAGGAAACGGCCGTCCTTGTCCAACGCCAGCTCGGTCGCGGTGATATTGTCCCGCCCCTGCGTGTCGCACAGGAAGGCTTCGGACCGCTCGCTCACCCACTTCACCGGGCGGCCGAGCTTGCGTGAGGCATAGCAAGTCAACACGTGCTCGGCATACAGGAACAGCTTCATGCCGAAGCCGCCGCCCACGTCCGGGGTGACGACGCGGAACTGCTCCTCCGGCACGTTGAACACGGCCTTGCCCAGCAACGATTTGATGACCCAGCCACCCTGGGTGTTGGTGTGCAGCGTCCAGCGACCGTCGGCGTAGTCGGCCAATGCCGCACGGGCTTCCATGCTGTTCACCACGACCCGGTTGTTGACCACAGTCAGGCGAGTGACGTGGGCGGCGGAGGTAAACAGCTCCTCGACCTTCGCCTTGTCGCCGACTTCCCAGTCGAAACACGTGTTGTTCTGCGCGTCCGGCCACACGGCCGGCTGGCCGGCGTCGGTCGTGGCCGCCAGGTCGGTCACAGACGTCAGCACCTCGTAATCGACGGAAACAGCTTCCGCTCCGTCGCGCGCGGCTTTCTGGGTCTCGGCCACGATGAATGCGACCGGGTCACCCACATGACGCACTGCCTCGCGTGCGAGCACCGGATGTGGCGGGTCGAACCGGGGCGAGCCGTCCCGGTTCTTCAGCGGAATGGCGCAAGGAAGGTCACCGATACCGTCGGCCTGGAAGTCTGCCCCGGTGTAGACGGCCACGACACCCGGCACCGCCATGGCCGCCGTGATGTCGATGGCGCCGAGCTTGGCTGCAGCGTGTGGGGACCGCAACACGGCGCTCCAGAGCATGCCTGGCAGCGTGATATCGTCGGTATAACGACCGTTACCTTTCAACAGGCGCGGATCCTCGACGCGGCGGACAGGCTGGGCGAGACCAAATTTGGTGGCCATGGAAAGGTGTCCCGGAATGATACTTCCGCTACTATCTGCCACCATTGCACCTTTAGCCAAGGGGCAGGCTTGCGGCAAAGCGGCCGGCGGGCCGTGCTCCGGGTCAGCGGCATCGCCCGCTCAGGAAATCCACCTGCCAGCCCATCTCCTGCGGACCAAGTGGAAAACTTCCCTGCCGATTTGGCCCAAGAACCGCACCCGGCCCGATCTGCCCAAGCAAGGTCTGCACCGGACCGGCTACCCGCATGGAAAAGCCGGCCCGCCACACCAGGCCAACCAAGCCCTTCGCACTTCGCAAGGAAGCCGCATGGTCGACCACGCCGAGCGGCACAGCGGCCGCAACCGCGAGCATGGCGCTCGCCCGGCGGGTCTCCCCGGTTTGCAGGGCGGCCAGTAGTCGCGCTTCGTCCAGCGTCCCAGCGAGTTCGAGCTGGCGGGCCTCCGCCAACATTACTTCGTCGCTCTCTTGCGCCAACTCGCGAGAAAGGCGGGCAGTCTGGCTTGCGAGCCGCTCCCGGATGCTGGCCAGGACACCAGGCGACAGGTCAGCCCTGGCTGCGAGATCTTGAAGCAGGCTCCCGGCGACGATCTCCGAAAGCGCCCGTGCGGCGTGGTCGGGCAAGCGGGGCCGCTGCACGAATGGCGCATGCCAGCCCGGCTCGTCTGCCGCCCGGGCGATCAGCGCGTCCAATGTCTCTTCCCGGATCGCGGCGGATTGGTTGGCGAGCAGGGCTCGAATGGCCGGGCTGTCGGCGGACACGGCGATGGCGTCCGCGATCTCCTCCGGTAGGTTGGCGCGGCAGGCGATCGCAGTTGCAGTCCGGTCGTGCGGCGGGGCAGCGAGCAGCGCCAGTAGATCCGTAGCCGACAGCAGGGGGGAGAGCCGCAGCACGGGTTCGCTGACCGCCACCACACCGTCATGCGCTAAGGCCAGGATCAATTCGTGCGAGATTCCGGGCAGTCCGGCGAGGCAAGCCGCTACCACGGCGCGGATGCGCACCGCTTCGTCGTGCACCAGGTTCGACAGGATCGCCAGCGTCCGCTCCCGCAACTCGGTCTGCGCTACGCCCGAGAGCCCTGGTAAGACGGTCGCCAGTTTGCGTGCGAGCAGCAGCCGCACTCGCTCGTCCCCGTCCATGGCGAGCTGGCGCTGCGCGGTGTCGGGCACCGAGGGGTTGAGAGCGACGGCCGCTCGCACCGTTACCGCCTCATCCTTGGCCAGCCCGGCCAGCAGCTCAGCCGATGTGGCTGGATTGGCGGCAAGCTTGACCCGGCGATCCAGTGCCAGCCCTTCCATAGGCTGCCTGCCCAGCGGTAAGCCGGTATTCACCTAGGTCGCCGACGGGCTAGGCGCGACCCGCCAGTGCGCCCGCCCGGCCCGTTTCACCTCGTACATGGCGGTGTCGGCTCGGCGCATGATATCTTCCAGCGTCTCGCCGAGATGGGGATGGCGGGCAGCGATGCCGATCGATGTGGATAGGGCAGGCGCCAGGAGCGGCAGGTTGGCCGCCAGCATCGCCGGTGCATCCAACCGCAGCCGCTCCGCCCGTTCGGCAGCGGTCAACTCGTCGGAACCGTCGAGCCACATGGCGAACTCGTCACCACCAAGCCGGGCCACGATGTCGGCCGGGCGGACCGTATTGCGGAGCAGCGCTGCTGTCTGCACCAGCGCCTCATCCCCGATATCGTGCCCGCAGCAATCGTTCAGGCGCTTGAAGTGGTCGAGATCGACGTAGATCAACGTGCCCGGCAGTCGCTCGCGGTCCAAGCGGTCGATGCGCCGGTTGACCTCCTCGACGAAGGATCGGCGGTTCAGCAGCCCGGTGAGCGGGTCGGTGCGGGCCTGGCGGGCAAGCTCGCGCTGGATCGCCTCGTGTTCCAGGACGACCCGGGTAATCGCGGTCGCCGACGAAGCAAGCAGTGCGTCCTCTTGCGTCCACGGCACGGCCCCCGCTGAACGCCAGACGCAGAGGCCGGCGCGTTCGCCGAACCGCGTGTAGCTGGGGCAGGTCAGTGTGGGATGGCCGTCCACGGTGGCGATGACCGGGTCGGTGGTTTCCGCCTGCAGGGTCTCGAACAGGCCCACCAGCAACTCGGGCGCCTCCGCCCCGGCGTGGTGCAACACCGCCTCCGGCCCGGGCTTGGCCAGCAGGTCGAGCACCAGTGCGCCCGACGCGCCCAGAGCCGCCGCCAACCCTTCCAGCACAGCCAGCATCATCCGCGGCGCCAGCACTTCCTGGCGCATTTGGGACAGGATGTGCTCCATCACCTCGCCTCGGCGAAGCTGGCCTGCGACTTTGGCTTCCTGCACGTCCCGCTCGGTCACGTCCCGCGCGACGCCCCGCATGCCCACGCATCTCGTGCCGTCCATCATTGGCGTGGCGGAGAAAGTGAGACAGCCAAAGCGGCCGTCCGCCCATTTCACCCAGGCCTGGCGATTGCGGAAGGCAGGGCCGATTGCGAACGGATCGAACGTCGTTCCGGACGTGCCGAGCAGGGTCGCAGCCGGTTGCCCGACCAGCGCCGAGGCCGGCCAGCCCAGGACGTGCTCTGGCGACAAAAACACCAGCGCCCCCGAGCCGTCCGTCTCGAACGCCATGTCCGTCGCGAGCGCCACGAATTCCCGCCAGCGATGGCGGCTATCGAGCAGCGCCGACCGTAACACGGCGGCACCGCTCCGCTCCGCGCTGGAGGCGGACTGCCTTGCGGAAACGTCGGTTAGACCCTCGTTTGGCTCGTTCATGCGCCTGCCTGCTTTGACCGGCACGATCTTGCACGCGAAGTGTAAATGCCCCGTTAGTGTGCCCGGCACGCGACCGAGGCATGGTTTGACAGCGCCAAGGCCGCTGCGCATGGTCCGCGCCGACCGCCGAAAGGGCTTTGCACGACGATGGAAGACACCAGCCTGCGTACCACGATCGACCGTCTGTGGGACGAGCGGGACAAGCTCTCATCCGCGACCCAGGGCGCTGACCGCGAGGCGGTCGAGGCCGCGCTGGAATCGCTCGACACCGGGGCAATGCGCGTGGCCAGCCCGGCCGAGGGCGGCTGGACCGTGCACGAATGGCTGAAGAAAGCGGTGTTGCTGTCGTTCCGGCTGCACGACTCGGCGGCGATGGAGGGTGGCGCCTGGGACAAGGTTCCGCTGAAGACGGCGGGCTGGGGCGCCAACCGGTTCCGCGAGGCGGGCTTCCGAGCGGTGCCGGGTTCGGTGGTGCGGCGGTCGGCCTATATCGCGCCGGGCGTCGTGTTGATGCCGTCCTTCGTCAACGTCGGCGCCTATGTCGGTGCGGATACCATGGTGGACACCTGGGCCACCGTGGGCTCGTGTGCGCAGATTGGCCGCAAGTGCCATATTTCGGGCGGCGCCGGCATCGGGGGCGTGCTGGAGCCGCTGCAGGCCTCGCCGGTGGTGATCGAGGACGACTGCTTCATCGGCGCCCGGTCCGAAGTGGCGGAAGGCGTGATCGTGGGGCAGGGCAGCGTGCTCTCGATGGGCGTGTTCCTCGGCGCCTCCACCAAGATCGTGGATCGCAGCACGGGCGAGGTGTTTACCGGCCGGGTGCCGCCGTATTCCGTCGTGGTGCCTGGCAGCCTACCGGGGCGTGCGCTGCCGGATGGTTCGCCGGGCCCGTCCTTATACTGTGCCGTAATCGTGAAACGGGTCGATGCGCAGACGCGGTCCAAGACGTCGATCAACGAATTGCTGCGGGACTAGGCACCGCCCGTGCTCGACCCGGTGGCACTCGCCCAGGCGCTGATCCGCTGTCCGTCCGTCACGCCCGCAGACGCGGGTGCGCTCGACGTGGTGGCACAGGCGGCCGAGGCGCTAGGCTTCACCGTGCACCGTCTCACGTTCGGGTCCACGCCGAACCTGTTTGCCCGCCGGGGTGATGGCGGGCAGCATCTGTGCTTCGCTGGCCACACCGACGTAGTGCCGCCGGGCGATGCGCCTTGGTCGGCGGACCCGTTTAGTGGCGTGCTGCGGGACGGGGCGGTGTGGGGGCGCGGCGCCTGCGACATGAAGGGTGCGGTGGCCGCCTTCGTGGCGGCGGTGTCAGCCGAGCCGACGGGAGCCGGGTCGGTCAGCCTGCTGATCACCGGCGACGAGGAGGGGCCAGCTACCGGGGGCACGGTCCGCGTGCTGGAGTGGATGGCCGAGCACGGCCACATCCCCGATATCTGCCTGGTGGGGGAGCCGACCAACCCCCGGCAACTCGGCGGGATGGTGAAGATCGGGCGGCGCGGCAGCCTCAATGCCCGCATCACCGTGCATGGCACGCAAGGCCACGTCGCCTACCCGGCGCGGGTGGACAACCCGATGCACCGCCTGACCTGGTCGCTGAGCGAGATCCTGGGCACCACGCTGGACGAGGGCACGGAATGGTTCGAACCCACCAGCCTGCAGATCACTAGCGTCGATGTCGGCAACACGGCGACCAACCTGGTTCCGGCCACGGCCACCGCCCGACTGAATATCCGGTTCAACGACCGTCACACCGGCGCCTCGCTGGAGCAGTGGTTGCGCGCGGTGCTGGACCGCCACGGCGACCATGCCACGGTGGAGGTATCGGTCAGCGGCGAGGCTTTCCTCACCAAGCCGGGTCCGCAAACCGAGCGCTTGGTCGCCGCCATCAAAAGCGTGACCGGGCTGGAGCCGCAGTTGGACACGGGCGGTGGCACGTCCGACGCACGGTTCATCGCCCGCTACTGCCCGGTGGCCGAGTTCGGGCTGGTCGGGGCCACCATGCACATGGCGGACGAGAACGTGCCGGTTGCCGACCTGTTGGCGCTGACCGAGGCCTACCGCGCGGTGCTGCGCGCGTTCGCCGGGTGAAGCCGCCTGCGAAGACGCCGCCGCGGATGGCCAGCGTGCTGATCGGCATCGCCCGGGTTGCCAGGGGGCGCAAGGACGGGTTGTTGCAATTCGGCGACACGGCGCAGGCCGTCCTGGCCGCGTTGGCGCCGCTGGTCGCGTTCCTATTGGTGGGCGCCGTGATCGGATTGGTCGGCGGCAGTCGGGATGCCGTGGAGGATGTGGCGGCGATCACCGTGGGGCTCCTCGGCCCGCTGGTGCTTTCGTTCGAGTTTGCTCGCCGGTGGGGCCGGGCTGCGCGGTGGTACCGGTTCGCGACCGCGTTCTGCTGGTGCCAATGGGCGGCACCGATGGTGCTGATGGCGGTGTTGGTGCTGATGGCCATGCTGATGGCAGGCGGGATCAGCGAGACGGCGGCGGCGACGGTCGGCGTTGGCTGCCTATTCGGCTACGGCCTATGGCTGCACTGGTTCCTGGCCCGCAACGCGCTCGATCTCTCGGCCTTGCGCGCGGCGATCCTGGTGGTGGGCGTCAACGTGTTGACCACGGTGCTCATCGTCGTGCCGCAACTGGCTGATTATGTTGTGAACGGGTCGCCGCCGTCGTAGTGCACCGACCGTAGGAAAAGCCCGTCGGCCGGTGCCGTCGGCCCGGCGGCGGCGCGGTCGCAAGCGGCCAGCACCTGTGCCAGCCGCACCGGATCCCATCGCCCACTGCCCACTTGCGCCAGGCTGCCCACCATGTTGCGGACCTGGTGGTGCAGGAACGAGCGTGCCTCCGCCACCACGCGCACCACGTCGCCCTCCCGCCAGACGTCCAGCCGGTCCAGCGTTCGCAGCGGGCTCTTGGCCTGGCAGGCGGAGGCGCGGAACGAGGTGAAATCGTGGCGGCCGAGCAGGTGCACCGCCCCTTCCGCCATGGCGGCGACATCCAGCGTGTGGGGCAGGTGCCACATCCGCCCGACTGCCAAGGCGGGCCGGGGGCGGCGGTTGAGGATGCGGTACTCGTAGCAGCGCCGGGTCGCCGAGAAGCGCGGGTTCCAGCCTTCGGGGGCGAGTTCGGCGCGCAGCACCACCACGGGATGCGGCTTCATGTGGAAGTTCAGCGCGTCCCGCACGCGGTGCGGCGAGAAGCGGGCGGGCAGGGCGAGCATCGCGACCTGTCCGCTGGCATGGACGCCGGCATCGGTGCGCCCGGCGACCACGCTGGCAACCGCCGAGCCGGTGAGTTTTTCCGCAGCCTGCTCCAGCACCTGCTGGATGGTGGGCACGCCGTCCTGGATCTGCCACCCGGCGAAGGGTGCGCCATCATACTCGATCAGCAGCGCGAACGGGACGGGCTCGGTCACGCAGCCCCGAGCACCGTGCCTGCCGCGATCGGGCTGCCGCGCAGGAACGCGTCCGCTGCCATCGGCGCGCGACCGGCCCGTTGCACCCGGAGCAGCCGCAGGGCGCCCTCGCCACACGCCACGATCAGGTCGCGCAGCACCGTCCCGGGCGCCGCGTTCGTCCGCCCGGGCGCAGGTTCGGCATCCAGCACCTTCAGCACGTCGCCCTGCAGCCGGCACCACGTGCCGGGCCACGGGTTCAGCGCGCGCACCCGGCGATCCAGTTCGGTGGCCGTGCGGGCCCAATCGAGCGCCCCGTCCGCTCGCGTCAGCTTGGGCGCGTAGCAAGCTCCTTCGGCCGGTTGTGGCTGCGGCTGGGGGCGTTCGGCCAAGGCGCGCAGGACGAGCTTGGCCCCGAGTGCGGCCAACTCGTCGTGCAGGAGGGTGGCGGTCCCACGCGGGCCGATCGGCACGGCTTCGCTCAGCAGCATGTCGCCGGTGTCCAGCCCGGCGTCCATCTGCATGATGGTGACGCCGCTCTCGGGATCGCCGGCCAGCACAGCGGCTTGGATCGGCGCCGCGCCACGCCAGCGGGGCAGCAGGCTGGCGTGGATGTTCAGGCAACCCCGGCGTGGCGCGTCGAGCATCGCTTGCGGCAGGATCAGTCCGTACGCGGCGACCACGGCGGCATCCAGATGCAGGGCGGCGAACTCCGCCTGGGCGGTCTTGTCGCGCTTTAGCGAGACAGGGTGGCGGATCGACAGCCCCCATGCCTCGGCCGCCACCTGCACCGGGCACCGTGCGATGTGCTGGCCGCGGCCGGCTGGACGGGGCGGCTGGGTGTAGACGGCGACGATCTCGTGCCCGGCGCCGTGCAGCGCCCGCAGCGCAGGCACGGCGAAATCCGGACTACCCATGAAGGCCAGGCGCATCAGCCGCCCACCTTGGCCTTCATTTCCTTGGCCAGCCGCCGCAGGAGCATGTTGCGTTTCAGGGCGGAGAGGTGATCGACGAACAACACCCCGTCCAGATGGTCCAGCTCGTGTTGCAGGCAGGCCGCAAGCAGGCCGTCCGCCTCGACTTGCTTTTGCGCACCCTCGATGTCGTGGTAGCGCACGGTAACGCGGGCCGGGCGCGACACGTCGGCATATTGGTTGGGCAGCGACAGGCAGCCTTCCTCCCGAGTCGCCCATTCCTCGCTGACGGCTACGATCTGTGGATTGATCAGGGTGAGCGGGCTGGGCTGGTTGTCCGGCATCAGGTCGACCACCATGACCCGCAGGCCGACATCCACCTGCGGCGCGGCCAAGCCGATCCCCGGGGCCTTGTACATAGTCTCGAACATCCGGGGCACGAGCGCGCGGACACGCTCCGCGTCCGCCGGCTGCACGGGGCGGGCCTTGGTCCGCAGGGCGGCATGAGGAGTGATCAGGATGGGGAGTGGTTCGGCGACGACGGACATTGCCGTCGGATGTAGCTTCGCAGACAGTCGCGATCAATGTTGCAGCCGTGTTCCTGCGTCTGCCCTTGAATTAGGCAGCGGCAGCGTCAATTTACCTTAGTGTCGGAGCGCCACCCTGGGCTCCAACTCGTCTCGCTCCCGAGGAGGAGGCTGCCCATGTCGTCTACCCGTATTTTTGCGTCGCCATTCTTCGTAGGCTTCGATCAGCTCGAGCAAATGATCGAGCGCGCGTCGAAGTCCTCGTCCGATGGCTATCCGCCGTACAATATCGAGCAGGTGAGCGGCACGACCCTGCGCATCAGCCTCGCGGTAGCCGGTTTTACAATGGATGACCTGCAGATTACGCAGGAAGACAACCAATTGGTAATACGTGGCCGTCAAACTGACGACTCACAAGGCCGGATTTTCCTTCACCGCGGCATCGCCGCCCGACAGTTTCAGCGGGCGTTCGTCATGGCGGAAGGGATCGAGGTCAAAGGGGCTTGGTTGGACAATGGGCTGCTGCACATCGAGCTTTCGCGACCACAGCCCGAAACGCGGGTGAAGATGATCCCGATCGCGCGTGCTGGCGCGTCCAAGGTCGTCGATGCCGAGCAGCGTTTCGTGCAGTCCAAGGCCGAAAAAGGGTAGGACGCGTCTAAAGCGGTAAGTCGCGTCTAAAATGAGTTGAATGGCCCGGAACCTGCAACGGGCTCATGCGTGATGCACTACGGTTCGCCGACTAGGGAGCCAGTGCGAGGAGCACACAATGATCGATACGTCAGACACAAACACCCAGGCCGTTATGCGTTTCGACGTTCGGCACATCACTCAAGACCAACTGCAGCAACTCGGCGTGTCGCAACTGGCCTATGTAAAGCCAGTGATGCTGAACGGAACAGCGATGTTCGCAATCCACGGCGCCGATGGTTCACCGATGGCAGTGGCCGAGGATCGTAACTTGGCTTTGGCCGCGATCGTGCAGCATGAGATGATTCCAACCCTCGTACACTAGACCTTATCGGTCGAGCGGGCTGCCGCATTCGCCAGGATTTAGGCGCAGCGGCAGTCCCGGTCCTTGTTCCATCGCTCGGTGTTGCTGAATTGCCACTCGTCCGCTGGTGTTTCCGCTTCCAGGGCGTTGCTGGCCGCCGATCTGCGGCTATCTGAGAGCGGTATGGAAATCTCGACACCTGGCCTGTGTGACGCCATCCCTCTATTTGCGGGGGCGACGGGTTAATGGCTTACCCAGCCGCTGGCACCCCGGCCATCCCGTCGCTGCGGGCGTTGGTCGAACGCCCCCTCAAGCAAGCCATCGCCTCCAACGTGGTCAAGCTGTTTAACGATCGGTCTCGCGGCGAGCGGCCGGTGACCCGGCGTACCGATGGGTTATTCGGACCAAAGTCGGTGGCTTGGCGGGTGCATGGCGACGTGGCCTCCATGATGGTCGGTGGCGTCTCGGGTTTGCTGATGCAGATGCTGCACCCGGCGGTGCTGGCCGGAGTTTGGGACCACTCCAATTTCCGCGCCGATATGCATGGTCGGCTTCGGCGAACAGCACGGTTCATCGCACTCACCACGTATGGCGGACGCGAGGAGGCGGAGGCGGCAATCTCACGTGTCCGCGGCATCCACGGCTATGTCCGGGGTAACTTGGTCAATGGCGAACCCTACAGCGCGAATGACCCGTCGCTGCTGGCGTGGGTCCATGTAACCGAGGCGACCAGCTTCCTCGACGCTTGGGTGCGTTACGCCGAACCTCGGATGCAGGCCGCGGATCAGGACCGCTACTTCGCCGAGATGGCCCAGGTGGCGTTGGGCCTCGGCGCCGATCCGGTCCCGCGTAGCCGAGCAGAGGCTCGACAGCTGATCCAGGCACTGCGTCCAACTTTGGTTTGCGACATGCGAACCCGAGAGGTTGCGGCCCTCGTGCTCAACCAGCACGCCAAGAGCAGGCTAGCCGAGCCCTTGCAGGCGCTTACCCTGCAGGCGGGCGTTGACCTACTGCCGGTCTGGGCACGTCAGATGCACGGACTGAGCTCGCCGGCCCTCGGCCGCCCCCTGGTGCGCGCAGGGACGCTCGGAATCGCTCGTACCTTGCGGTGGGCGTTTCACTAGAGCCTAGTGGCTCTCCTCCCTCTCACCCCGACCGGCGCCATCGCACATGGGGCATAGCTAATAAGTCCTTCCCCCGTTCTCCACGAGGGAGATGGCGGCGAAGCCGACAAAGGGGGTGCGGGCAAAGTCCGAGTGCGTCCGCCCCCTCCACCATGCTTCGCACGGTCCCCCTCCCCCGTGAAGGACGAGGGAGGAACGCCACAACGCGATGCCCTGTCTGTCCTCGAGGGAGAGGAAGAAGAAAGCAGGATGGACGCTTTACTTCGAAGGGATGAGCATCGCGCCTAGTCGGGCGGTCAGTCTGTCTTATGCGACAACCCAGACCCCGATCGCTAACCTGCTTTTGAAGCCGGATCGATCCATCCGATGTGACCGTCCGTGCGCCGGTACACCACGTTCAGCTCACCGGTAGTACGGTTGTGAAACATCATCACCTGCTGATCGGCCAAATCCAACCGCATCACTGCCTCGCTGACCGTCAAGTTGTCGATCGTGGTGGCGGTCTCAGCGATCACCGTCGCAAACGCTTCCGCATGACCGTCAGCCGGAGCCTGAGGCGCCTCGTCCTCCTGGCGCAAAACGTATTGGCGCGCGTCTTGCGGGCGCTCGCGGTTGGCTAAATCGCGCGCGTGCTCGTTGACCCGGCGGCGGTAGCGGCGGAGACGCTTGGCAATGTGTTCGGCCGCATCGTCGAAGGCACTATTCGCGTCCGCGGCCTCGCCTTCGCCGCGGAGCGTCAGCCCTCGGCCGGCGTGCACGTTGATGTCACAGGTGAAGAAGGATCGGGCACGGCTGAACGTCACGTTGGCCTCGAGCGCGCCGTCGAAGTATTTGCCGGCGATCGTGTCCAACCCGTCCGCCACGCGCGTGCGTAGCGCGTCCGAAAGGTCAACCTGCTTGCCGGAAACCGTGATCTGCATCGGCCTCGCCTCCAATGTTGGGCGGGGTGCTCTGCTCAGACTGGCAGGGCTTTCTCCCGCTTGCGCTGCACCGAGCTTGGTATGCGCAACGCATCCCGGTATTTGGCCACCGTTCTGCGGGCAATGTCCACGCCTTCCCGACGCAACGCTGCGACGATCGCATCGTCTGACAGAACTTCCACCGCCGTCTCGGCCTCTACCATAGCACGGATGCGCTGGCGGACGGCCTCGGCACTGTGACTCTCGCCGTCAGTTCCCGCTATTGCAGTGGTAAAGAAGTATTTAAGTTCGAATGTGCCGCGAGGTGTGGCGATATATTTGTTGGCCGTCACACGGCTGACGGTGCTCTCGTGCATCTCGACTGCATCGGCGATGTCGCGCAGAATCAACGGGCGGAGATACGCGACGCCATGGCGGAAAAAGCCATCTTGCCGGCGCACGATCTCCGCCGACACTTTCAGGATGGTCTGCGCGCGCTGCTGCAGCGATTTCACCAGCCAGTTCGCCGACGAGAGTTGCTCGCCGAGGAAAACCTTATCTTCCCGCTTGGCCCTGGTGAGGACGCGAGCGTGGAATCCGGCGTTTACCAGCACGCGCGGCATCGTCTCGGGATTGAGCTCCAGCAGCCACTCGTCCCCGTTCGGGCCGGCAATGGGCGCGCGCCGCATGAGCACGTCCGGTAGGATTGCGCCAGCGTGCGAGAGATCGAACTGCGCCCCGGGTTTCGGGTCGAGCGAGCGGATCTCGGTGATCATGTCCGCCAGATCCTCGGCATCCACGTCGCACAGCTCGCGCAGGCGCCGCATGTCGCGCCGGGCCAGGATGTCGAGGTTGTCGAGCAGGGCTTGCATGGCCGGGTCGAGGCGGTTGCGATCGGCGAGTTGGGCGGCGAGGCATTCCCGCAGATCGCGTGCGAACAGTCCCGGCGGATCGAAACGCTGCATGCGGGCGCGCACGTGTTCCACCCGGGCCGGCTCGATGCCGAGCGCTTCACCCAGGGCCGTGCTGCACACGGTGACCCGCCCGGCCGGGTCGAGCAGGGAAATCAAATAGGCGCCGATCAGCCGGTCTACCCGGTCCGTGAAGCTGAGGCGGAGTTGCTCGACCAATTGCTCCCGCAGCGAGCGCGGCGCCTCGCGCAGATCGTCTGGGCCCCGGTCATCGCCTTCGAAGTTACGTCCGCTGCCGCCATCGCGGCTGAATGCGGCGGCACCGTCACTGACGCTACCGCTATCATAGCTGTTGGTGTGATCTGCCTCGACCACGTCCGGGAGCTTCTCCTGCCGGATGAGGTCGGTGGCATCCAGGCCCTCGAGGGATTCGCGACGCTGGTCGGGCGCGGAATATTCCGGCATTTCCTCCGTCCGGTCGTCCCGCTCAAGCAACGGATTGCGCTCCAGCTCCTCCTCGACATAGGCGTTGACCTCGAGGTTGGAGAACTGCAGCAGCTTGATGGCCTGCCGCAATTGCGGCGTCATCACCAGCGATTGGGATTGCCTGAATTCCAGGCGGGGACCGATGGACATGCCCCAGCCTACAGGCTGAACCTTTCCCCAAGGTACACGCGGCGCACATCCTCGTGCTGTACGACCTCGTGGGGGCGGCCCTCCATCAGCAGCTGCCCGTCATGCATGATGTAGGCGCGGTCGATAATCTCGAGCGTTTCGCGGACGTTATGGTCGGTGATCAGCACGCCGATGCCGCGGTCCTTCAGATGGCCCACGAGATCGCGGATCTCGCCGACGGCGATCGGGTCGATGCCGGCCAGCGGCTCGTCCAGCAGGATGTAGCCGGGCTGGGTCGCGAGCGCGCGGGCGATCTCGACGCGGCGTCGCTCACCGCCCGAGAGCGCCAGCGCCGGAGTGCGGCGCAGATGGCCGATGCCGAATTCGGCGAGCAACTCGTCCAGCATGGTCTCGCGCTTGTCGCCGTCGGATTCCACGACCTCGAGCGCGGCCATGATGTTGCCCTCGACCGTCAAGCCGCGGAACACGCTGGCTTCCTGCGGCAGGTAGCCGATGCCCAGGCGAGCCCGGCGGTACATCGGCAGACCGGTGATGTCGTGGCCGTCCAGGCTGATCGAACCGGTGTCGGGGCGCACCAAGCCCACGATCATGTAGAAGGTGGTGGTCTTGCCCGCGCCATTGGGCCCAAGCAGTCCGACGGCCTCACCCCGGCGCACGTTGACCGACACGTTGCGGACCACCGGACGCTTCTTATAGGTCTTGCCGACCCCGTTTGCGGTTAGTCCCGCGCCGCCGTCGATCACTCGCAACGATCCGCTCACTTGCTCTGAACTCCCGGCTTGGCCGCATTGCTCGAAGCTGTCGCGGGCTTGGCGCCTGGTGCCGTTCCCGCCCCGGACTGGGCGTCGTTCGGCACGACCAGCCCCTGGACCCGGCTGCCCGGATTTCGCACCATGGTGGACACGCCGGTCTTGAGGTTGATGATCGCCTCGTCCCCGTTCAGCTGATTTTGCCCGCGGGTCAGATGGACGTTCCCCGCCAGGCGCGCGATGCCGGTGTCGGGCACATAGACCCCCTTGTCGGCGTGGAAGATCTCCGAGGCAGTGCGCACCTCGACATGCCCGAAAGCGTCCACCCGCTGCAACTTGCCGGATGCGTCCATCAGCGGGTCGGCACTCGGCTTGGCAGGCGTGGTTGCCGCGGCTTTTTGCACAGGCGCGCCAGCCGGCGTGTTGGGATCGGCGGTGTAGCCAACCAGCACGTCCGCCCGCAGCCGCCGCCCGTCGTTGGTGTTGACGACCGCATCGCCCCGGCCGACGGCCATGTGCTTCTGCGACCAGTACTCCATCACATCACGTGCCGACAGAGTGTCCTGCGGCGTAATGATGTGCAGATCGTGCCCGGTCAGCACCAGGACCGCCTGATCGATGTCGTACACGGCATGGTCGCCGAACGCCTGGTCGGTCGGTGTGAAGATGTGGACGTGCCCCTCCGCCTCGAGCCGATAGATTTCAGTGTTGCCGGTATCGCTCGGCTCGGTGGGCGTCGGGCCTGGTACTGCCCCGGGGGCCGAAGCCGGCGTAGCGGGGGCGTGCGGCGCGGGAGCGCCCGGTGCGCCCGCCTTCTTGCGGTAATGCGCGATGAGCTCGTCCGCCGTGACGGTCACGTCGCCGCGGACGGACTTGGCATTGCCCTTGGCGATGATGACCTGATCGTTCTGCCGCCACTCCATCCCGTCATCCGAGGTGACCTCGACCGGGCCGCCCTTGGTCATGTCGATGCCTTGGGCCCGCGCCGCCAGCGGCAGCATCAGAAGGAGGGCGGCCATCCACGGACGGCTCAATTGTGCGTTCCATTCAACAACAAGCGGGATTTCCCGTCGAACTGCATGACGGCACCTTTGTCCACCAGCGCGAAGCCCTGCGCATCCAGCGTACCGAATGGACCTTCGGCATGGGTCGGCTCGCTTCCGGCGGCGGCCCCTTGCTTCAGGTCCATCGCCGCCGATTGGGTATAGAGCGTGACGCCATTGTCCCGGTAAAGCACCACGTTGCCGGATAGATCCAGCAGACCTGCGTGCTGCTGATAAACGCCTTGCAGCGACTCCACATACGTCCAGGAGCCATTCTCGCTGACCACATCCCCTTTGGGCATGGCGAGATTAATGCGTTCCGGCCCGACCTGCACCGCTTCGTTCGCCGTTACGGTATAAGGGCGATTGCGGGAGTCTAGGCCGTGATAGCGGATGTTAAGCAGTCGGCCCGTTCGCACGTCCGCTGACAGGCGACCGCGACTGTATTTTATCCGGGCATTGTCGAACAGGCTGCTGATCTGCGGCCAGAGCGCCAAGCTCGCCAACAGCAACAAGGACAGCACGGGCAACATCAGCTTGGCCAGCAACAAGGTGCGGCGGCGGCTGGTCAGGCTCCGCTTCGACGGCAGCTTGCGCACCAGGGGCGGCGACGTACTCAGCCGGTCGATGCGCGGCCGGGGCAGGGGGGCGACGGTCAAACGGCACCTGTGCAAAGGACGATCATACGACACCGGCTCGCAGCAGGTCGTGGACGTGCACGATCCCGATCGGGGCGCCCGCCGCGTCGACCACGAACAGGCTGGTGATACGCCGTCCGGAGGAGTTCATCACCCGCAATGCATCGGCGGCCAGGGCGTCGGGGCGGATCGTGCGAGGGTCGGGGGTCATCACGGCGCGCACGGGCTGTTCCAGCAGCTGCGGCCCCATAGCCCGTCGAAGGTCACCGTCCGTCACGATCCCGATCAGCCGACCGTCCTCCGTGACGCCGACGCAGCCGAACCCCTTGCCGGTCATCAGCAGCAAGGCTTGGCGCATCGGCATGCCCGGCGCGGCCAGCGGCACGGCCTCGCCTGCATGCATCAACTCGCGCACCCGACGGAGCTGCGCGCCCAGCCGGCCGCCCGGGTGGTAGGTGCGGAAGTCGTTCGCCGTGAAGCCGCGCCGGGTCAGCAGAACCACGGCCAGTGCGTCGCCCAAGGCCATCTGCATCGTGGTGCTGGTCGTGGGGGCGGACGTGACGGCGCAAGCCTCGGGTGCCGGCGGTAGCAGCAGGGCCACATCGGCCGCGCTGGCCAGGGTCGACCCGGCACGTCCCGTCACCCCGATCAGCGGCAGGCCGAAGCGATGGGCATGTGCCACCAGGTCGGCCAATTCGGTGGTCTCGCCGGAGTTGGAGAACAGCAGCAGCGCATCGCCGGGCAGCACCATGCCGAGGTCGCCGTGTGAAGCCTCGGCCGGGTGGACGAAGATGGCCGGGCTGCCGGTGGAGGCGAGGGTCGCGGCCACCTTGCGCGCGACGTGGCCCGACTTGCCCATGCCGGACGCGACGATGCGGCCCGTGCAGCTGGCGAGCAGGTCGACGGCGCGGTCGAAGCTGCGGTCCAGCGAGGCAGCGAGCGAATGGATGCCAGCCGCCTCGGTGCTGAGCACGGAACGCGCGACTTCAACGTCGGACACGGCGGTTGCGACGGCACTCATACCCTATGGTATGGCCAGGCGCCCGGGCCGGGTCAATGGAAGCGTTGGTCCTGCCCGCCCGCCGCATACAAAATTCGTGCCACGTACGCATGGACTGTCTCAGTGGCTGAAGATGTCCGGCTCGTCGTAGCCCATGGCGTCCAGAACGGTCCGGGTCGGCAGGAAGGTGAAGCATGCCTCGGCCAGTTCGAGCCGGTTCTCCCGCCGCAACAGTGCCTCCAGCTTGGCCCACAGGGCATGGAGGTGGAGCACGTCGGACGCGGCATAGGCCACTTGCTCGGACGTCAGTGCCACGGCGCCCCAGTCGGAGGTTTGCTGCTGCTTGCTGATATCCACGCCCAGCAGCTCGCGGCACAGGTCGCGCAGGCCGTGCCGCTCGGTGAAGGTGCGGACCAGCTTGGCCGCGATCTTGGTGCAGCGTATCGGGGCCACGGTGATGCCCAGCGCGTATTGCAGGATACCGACGTCGAAGCGGGCGAAGTGCATCAGCTTCACGGTCGCCGGGTCGGACAGCAGGCGCTTGAGGTTCGGGCAGTCATAGCCGCTGCCGCCCAGCGAGGCGGGGACGATCTGCACCAGGTGCACGATGCCGTCGCCGCTCGAAAGCTGCACCAGGCAGAGCCGGTCGCGGTGCCAGTTCAGCCCCATTGCCTCGGTGTCGACGGCCACGACGGGGCCGAGCGTCACATTGTCCGGCAGGTCCCCCTGGTGGAGGTGGATGGTGGCATTTGCCTGGAATTGCGTCGTCACGTCGAACAGCCTCCGTGGTCCGGCCAGCGCGGATGCAGCGGCGGCATCGGACCTGAGCGAAAAGCCAGGCTGCTACAGCAAACCACGGTGCGCAGCTAGGCTGCCTGGTCTGGAGGCGTTGGGCGTTCCCGCCATCTCCGCCGTGAAGAACCGGGTGGGGACGAACCGGCGCTGGATCGCCCCGGAGGGCTTGGGACGGTTCGGTCCCGCGGGCTAATGTGCAGCCGGTCGCCCGTGTGCCCGATGCGCACCGTACGGCGACCCCGCTGCCACGCAGCTCCCCACCCACATAGGATAGGTTCATGAGAACTATCGCATCGCTTCGCTCCGGGCCGTCCTGCCTTCCCACCAGGGGATGGAGCGCGGCCATCGGCCTGGCGCTCGCGAGCATGCTGCCTGGCACCACCCATGCGCAGCTCGGCCCGGTTCCCGCCATCCCGCTCGCCACGCTCAACCAGCCGAATGGGCCCGCAACTCTCGGCTCCGACGGGACGCTGACGGTGCAGCGAGTGCGCCCGCCGTTGGCGACCACCGCGGCGAGCCTCGGGCAGGCGGTTTGGGATCACCCCAGCATTCGCCTGTTTGGCGCCGATTGCGGCGGCGTCGCCGATGACAGCAAGGCTGTGTCGGCCGCTGCCACGGCCTTGGCGGGCACGGGCACCGACATCCTCGTGCCGGGCGACTGCAAGCTGAACATCGGGCCGGGTGCGCGTCTGGCTGGTACGCCGATCGTCTTCGATGGCGTCAATCTGAGCGGCCCAGGCGGTCGCGACAGTGGCGCGCCGTATGGCGCACGGGGTGGCACCATCCTGCTGACCGACACCGGCGGCCCGGCGTTCATCGTCAAGCGCAACTGGCGGTTTTCCGGCCTGGTGTTCTACTGGCCCGGCCAGACGGAAGCCGCCGCGATCGCCAATGGTGGTGTTCCAGTGGCCTACCCCGCTCTGATGACCGGGCAGGGCGGGGCTGGTTTGCCGCCGGCAGAAGTGTCGAGCGGGTTCTTCCAGAACAACGACGTCATCAATGCCTATGACGTCATGGACTTCTCGGCCGATGTCTCAGGCGGCCTGCAGGTCGATCGCAATCGGGCCTTCTTCCTCGACAATTTCATGCGGCTCAATCAGATGCCGCTGGAGAGCTGGGTCGATCACAACGATTTCTCGCCCAACGCCTTCCAGTCGGCTCCTGGTATGCTAGGCCCGTATCCCACGCACACGATGCTGAACTACGCGGCCACGCATGCGTCCGACATCGAGGCCGTCGGAAATGGTTCGGCGTCTACCCTGGCGTCGCACACGATCGACGGGCTCAATTTCAGCGCGAACTACACGTTCGGACTGGGCTACGGCCTGCGCGCCCTCGGTGGCGCCTTCAACCTCGCGACTTGGGCCGACAACAGCTTCGACGGCGTGGCGCATCCGGTGTCGGTGGAGACCGGCGGGGCCATCGTCGGCGGGTCCAGCCTGAGCGGGGGGCGCATCTATGGCTATACGTTCGGCGAGCCAACCAACCCAGCCGCCTATACCGCCGTGGTCACCGTCGCCGCCGATAGTGCGCCGAACAGCTCGCTCAGCGTCGAGAATGTCAGCGTCCCGTCGTCCAGCGGTGGCCTTGTGGACTGGGAGGGTGCGGCCGGCACCCTGGACTTCGTGAACGTCAAGGCCGACGGCGCCAACAATGGCGGCAGCGCCACCGCCATCTCCGCCGTCAAGATGAACAGCCTGGGCGGCCGCCTTCGCATCACATCGTCGCGGATCACCGAAGGAGGCACCACGCCCGGCGATTGCATCGAGGTCGATCAGCCGCTGCAGTTCATGACCATTGCAGGCAACCAGTTCACCAGTTGCCTGGCGCCCATCTCGTTGGGCGGTGCATTCGCCACGCCGAGCAAGGTCACAGGCAATTTCTCGTCGGCCACCACAGGCCACGTGGCGATCGGCGGCGCGCAGGCCGGCACCATCGACGACCTGGAGAACACGTGGGACGTCCCGGGCGCCACCTGGACGCATGGCTTGCGCGGGGCCGACGGCGCGCTGCAGTTCTCGTTCCGGGGGTCGCCGGAGATCAGCCTTACCCCGGCGGGCAATGCCACCGTCCCCGGACGGTTCGTCTCCACGGCACTCGGCCCGTTCCTGCGGGCGGTTCCGATGGCTGCCCAGCTATTCTCGGGATCCAAGACGCAGGTGGTATTCGCCAATGCGACCGTGGACAGCACCGGTCTGTACGCGAACTCCACCTTCCATGCCCCCTATGCCGGGCTTTACGAGGTGTCCGCCGCGGTCGAACAGGATGGAGCGGCTGTCACGACCGGGGATATCTGGACGCTGTTCGTGGACCAGGCGGGATCGGTGACAAGCTCGACGGAACAGGATGCCGCGGTCACCAGCGGCCAAATCAGCGCGCTGACCATGCGTGACGTCGTGCAATTGGCGGCTGGCGATACGGTCCAATGCAGCATCGCTCGGCTGAGCGGCACGGGGACACTCCGCACGATCGCGGACGGTGGCCGCTCGCGATTGATCGTGCACCAGCTTCAATGAGGCTGGGTCAGGTCCCAGCCTTGCGGTCTACGCCGCCGTCACCGTCCGTGGTGCCCAGGAAAAGACTCGAACTTTCACGTCCTTTCGGACACAGGTACCTGAAACCTGCGCGTCTACCAATTCCGCCACCTGGGCATGCACTTAGCGTGCGGTGGAGCGGCGATGTAGCGGGCGGGGTGGGGGGCGTCAATGCCCAACGTGTCGTTCTCACGCCCAACCTGATGCCGCGATACCTTGAGGGCAGCGCCGCGTCCGCATATGGAAGCCGGTGTAACGAGAGGGCTTGCTCATGGAAACGCGCAGCGTCGCGACCGTCTTCGGCGGATCGGGGTTTCTGGGCCGCTATGTCGTCAAGCGGCTGGCTTCTGCCGGGTATGTGACGCGCATTGCGGTCCGGGACACCGAGGGGGCGATGTTCCTGCGGCCGATGGGCCGGGTAGGGCAGATCGTGCCGATGTACGCGTCGCTGGGGCACGAGGCCACCATCGCCCGTGCGGTCGAAGGCGCCAGCGTAGTGGTGAACCTGGTCGGCATCCTGGCCGAGCGCCGGGCCGGGGACTTCACCCGGCTCCAAGCCGAGGGCGCTGGGCAAATTGCCCGCCTGGCCGCTGCAGCCGGCGTGACGCGCATGGTCCAGGTGTCCGCGATCGGCGCCGACCCGGCGAGTCCCAGCCAATACGCCCGCAGCAAGGCAGCGGGGGAAGCCGCTGTTCATACGGCGCTACCCGCAGCCACGGTGCTGCGCCCTTCGTTGGTGTTCGGGGCGGAGGACCAATTCTTCAACCGGTTCGCCGCAATGGCACAGGTACTACCGTTCATGCCGGTGATCGCCGGGGACACCAAGATGCAGCCGGTTTATGTCGGTGATGTCGCGGATGCAGTGATGGCCGGGCTGACGGGCTTGGATACGGCTGGCAAGATCTACGAACTCGGCGGCCCACGGGTTTGGACGTTTCGCGAGATCCTCGGCTATATCGTGAGCGAAACCCGCCGGCGCCGCCGTTTGGTCGACATCCCGATGGGCCTCGCACGTTTCCAGGCATCACTGGCTGAGTTGCTGCCCACCAAGCCATTCACCCGCGACCAGTTACTCATGTTGTCGCGCGACAATGTCGTCTCGCCGGGTATGCCGGGGCTTGCCGAGTTGGGGGTCGTGCCGACGCCGGTCGAACTCGTCGTGCCGGAGTATCTCGACCGTTATCGGCCGGGCGGGGGCAAGCTGGAGCGCATTCCAGCTTAAGGGCCGGAGTGGCCCTTTAATCCCGCCCATTCCGGCAGAGAATCGGTATGCGCTGGCAACAGGTCTGCTAGAATGGCACCTGTACTGACCTAACGACGGAATGGGTCTCGCCACCGCCTTTTTTTGGCCATATATGCCTCACTGGCCGCAGTTGGGGAGCAAACCGTCATGGCTGAACGCATGCTGCAATTCGTCCGCCTGCCTCAGCAGACGCCAGAGAAGCGCGCCGTGCCAGAGCGGCGGGAGGATTTCGCCGAAATCTATCGCCGGTTCGACCAGGGGGCCGCGAGCGCCCAGGCTAGCCGGTGCAGCCAGTGCGGCATCCCGTTCTGTTCGATCCACTGCCCGCTGTCGAACAATATCCCCGACTGGCTGAAGCTATGCGCCGAAGGCCGGATGGAGGAGGCGTACGAGGTCAGCTCCGCCACCAACAACTTCCCCGAAATCTGTGGCCGCATTTGCCCGCAAGATCGTCTGTGCGAAGGCAACTGCGTCATCGAGAAGGGCTTCGAGAGCGTCACCATCGGCGCCGTCGAGCGTCACATCACCGACACGGCGTTCGTCGAGGGCTGGGTCAAGCCGCTGCGCCCCCGGCACGAGCGGGCGCAATCGGTCGGCATCATAGGCGCCGGGCCGGGTGGGTTGGCGGCGGCGGAGATGCTGCGGGCCAAGGGGTACCAGGTCCACGTGTACGACCGGTACGACCGCGTCGGCGGGCTGATGATCTATGGCATCCCCGGTTTCAAGCTGGAGAAGGAGATCGTGATCCGCCGCTGGAAGCTGCTGGAGGAAGGCGGCATCCAGTTCCATCTCGGCGCCGGCGTGGGCGAGGGGGTATCCTTCGAGGAACTTCGGTCGCGCCACGACACCGTGCTGATCGCCACCGGCGTGTACAAGCCGCGTGACATCGGCGGGCCGGGTGCCGGGTTGGCGGGCATCGTGCCGGCGCTCGATTTCCTCACCGCATCCAATCGCCAAGGGCTGGGCGACAGCGTGCCTGCCTTCGAAAGCGGCGCACTGAACGCGGCGGGCAAGCGTGTGGTGGTCATCGGCGGTGGCGACACCGCGATGGATTGCGTGCGGACGGCCGTTCGCCAGGGGGCGACCTCGGTGCAGTGCCTGTATCGCCGCGACCAGGCCAATATGCCGGGCTCGATGCGCGAGGTGAAGAACGCGCAGGAGGAGGGTGTGGAGTTCGTCTGGCTATCCGGCCCCGAGGCCTTCCTGGGTGACGACACGGTCACCGGCGTGATGGTGCAGCGGATGCGGCTGGGCATGCCCGATGCGTCCGGCCGCCAGTCGGTGGAGCCGTCGGGCGAGCGCTTCACGGTGGAGGCGGACCTGGTGATCAAGGCGCTTGGCTTCGACCCGGAGGAGCTGCCGCGCCTGTGGGGCACGGAAGGTCTGGAGGTGAGCCGCTGGGGCACGCTCGCGGTGGATCACCGCACGCAGATGACGACGCTGCCCGGCGTGTTCGGCGCGGGGGATATCGTCCGCGGGGCGAGCCTGGTGGTGTGGGCCATCAAGGACGGCCGGGACGCGGCGGCTCGCATGCACGAGTACATGCAGCAAAACGCGATGGCCGTCGCCGCGGAGTAACGCGGAAGAACGAGCCCCCTCCCCTTGAGGGAGGGGGTTGGGGGAGGGGTAAGCCGCCGGCACGGTCTGTGCGCGCAGCACCCCTCCCCCCGGCCCCCTCCCTCAAGGGGAGGGGGAGTAGAAAACGGAGGGTATTATGGACCATATCGCCGACTGGAACGCCAACGCCGCCCTCCTGCACGAGACCTATCGGCCGCAGGACGAACACGCCAACTGCGGCGTCGGCCTGGTCGCCTCGCTCGACGGCCGCGCCCGCCGCGACGTCGTGCAAGCGGGCATCGACGCGCTGAAAGCCGTCTGGCACCGCGGCGCCGTGGACGCCGACGGCAAGACCGGCGACGG
>CAXTWC010000032.1:0-23906 GCA_964247805.1 uncultured Acetobacteraceae bacterium
GGGGACAGCAACCCGGCGCGCATCAGCCCGACGCCATTGCGTTTCAGCCACGCGATACACGCGTCCATCTCCGGCGCGTGCGCCTTCACCAACGCCCAAAACCCAGGCCCATGGTTCATGTGCCGCAAATGGGCCAGTTCGTGCACCACCACGTAGTGCTGCACCGCCAGCGGGGCCATCACCAGCCGCCAGTTGAACATCACCGTGCCATCCGCCGTGCAACTACCCCACCGGCTACGGGTGTCGCGGATAGCAAGCTTGGCGGGGCGCAATCCCGTCTCCGCCGACACCTGGGTGACCAATACGGCCAATTTCCGCCGCGCCTCCGCCCGCAGAAGATCGGTGACCCGGCGGGACAGGAACGCGACATCGCCGGCCACATGGATCTCGCCCGCCGCCAGCCAGGCCCCACCCCGGCCACCCGGCACGTGCCGCACGACATGCATCTCGCCCGCAATCGGGATCGTAGCCCCGTCCATGAACCCGAGCGGCGGAGGCAGGGCCGCCAACTTGCTCCCGACCCAGGCCGAGTGATCCGTCAGCAATCGCAACCCCGCCGACCTGGCGGCCCGAGTAGGCAACGTCACCACCACCGCCGCCGCCCGTGGGTCGATGCGCAGGCTGACCCGGCGTGCCCGGGCGCTGCGCCGCCACACCACCGGGGTCGGCCCGTGCGGCAGCTCGACCGTCTCGGCAAGGAGTTGAGCCATAACCGTACGTTGGCCGGGCAAACCGAGTCGAGGCAATCAGTCGCGCGGGATCGGCCGCCTGGTGCGCGGTGCGCGGCCGGGCCAGTCCGCCAAATGGCGGTCCAGCGGTCCGGACGTCTCCTCGCTGACCGCGCGCCCGCGGACGGAAACGCCGGCCTCATGCACGGTCGCCGGGTCACCGGACACGAGCGGGTGCCACCAGGCCAGCCCCCGCCCTTCCTGCACCCGGCGGTAGCCGCAGCTCGGCGGCAGCCAGTCGATCTCGTCCAGCGCCTCGGGAGTCAGCGACACGCAATCGGGCACATGCGCCTGGCGGTTGGGGTAGTTGCTACACCCGCAACCCTGCAGGTCGAGCAGCCGGCAAGCGACGTTGGTGAAGCTCAGCGCTTCCGTCACGTCGTCGCGCAGCTTGTGCAGACAGCACCGGCCGCAACCGTCGCAGAGCGATTCCCATTCCTCGTGCGTCATCTGCTCGAGGGTCTTGGTCTTCCAAAATGGCTCGCCGATCAAGGATGCAGCACCCAACGCAGCGCCGTCGCGATCGCGCCGACCGATACGACCCCGCCAGCCCATAGGCCGACAAACCAGAGCAGACGCCGCCAGAGCGGTTCGACGGATGGATTAATGGTAGTGGGCACCGACCTGCACCTTGCCACGGAAGACCCAATAGCTGAACCCGGAGTAGCAAAGGATCAAGGGGATCAGCACCACGGCCCCGACAAGTGCAAACAGTTGGCTCGCCCGCGGGGCCGCCGCCTGCCAGATGGTGATGTCGGGCGGGATCATCAGCGGGTAGAAGCTGATGCCGAGCCCGGCGAAACACAGTGCGAAGATGCCCAGCGCGCACAGGAACGGCGTCAGTTGATGCTTTTGCTTCAGCCCCCAGGCGAAGCTCAGCGCCAGGGCGGCCACCAGGATCGGCACCGGGCTGGTCAGCAAGATGCCGGGCCAGTGGAACCACCTCTGCAGGAACACCGGGTTCAGGAACGGCGACCACAGGCTGACCACGATGATCAGACCGAGCATCACCCAGCCGAGCGCCCCCGCCTGCTTGCGGGCGCGGCGTTGGGGCGAGCCCCTGGTCCGCCAGATCAGCCAGCACGCGCCGAGCCAGGCGTAGCCGACCACCACCGCCACGCCGCATAGCACGGTGAAGGGGGTCAGCCAGTCGAACCACCCCCCGGCATATTGGCGGTTCACCACATGGATGCCCTGCAGCAGCCCACCCAGCGTCAGCCCCTGGCACAGCGCTGCCACGGTGGAGCCGCCGAAGAACGACAGGTCCCACAATTTGCGACCGACCTCGGTGCGGGCGCGGAAGCGGAACTCGAAGGCCACGCCACGGAAGATCAAACCGAACAGCATGCCCAGGATGGTAGGATACAACGCCGGCATGATCACCGCGTAGGCCAGCGGGAACACCGCGAACAGGCCACCGCCGCCGAGCACCAGCCAGGTCTCGTTGCCGTCCCACATGGGGGCGATCGAGTTGACCATGGTGTCCCGGTCCTCCGGTCCCCGCTCGGCGGCGAACAGGATGCCGACGCCCAGGTCGAACCCGTCCAGCACGACGTAGGCCAGCACCGCGAAGGCGAGTAGCCCGGCCCAGATGGTGGCAATGGTTTCGGCACTCATGCTGCTTACTCCGCCGGCAGGGGGCTGGCCGCGCCGGAGCCGGGCGGCACGGCACCGGTCGGGCCGGGATGGATGCCACCGGTGCGGGTCGGCAGGGTCTTGTCGATGTCCCGCTCACCGACGACGGGCGGCTTGGCCATCAGGCGCAGGATGATCATCACCCCGGCGCCGAACACGACGAAATACACCACCGCGAACACCGCCAGCGAGGTGGCGATGCCCGGCAGCGCGATCGGCGAGACGCTGTCGATCGTGCGAAGTTGGCCATAGACGGTATACGGCTGGCGGCCGATCTCCGTCGTCATCCAGCCGCAGATCAGCGCGATGAGCCCGGACGGTCCCATCAGCAGCGCGGCCCAATGCAAGGCGCGATTGCGGAACAGCGTGCCCCGCCAGCGGCAGAACAGGCTGAAACCGCCCAGGCCGAACATCAGGAAGCCCAGGCCAACCATCGCGCGAAACGTCCAGAAGATCACCGGAGCATAAGGCCGGTCCGCCGCCGGCACTTCCTTCAGCCCCGGCACCCGCCCGTTCCAGCTATGGGTCAGGATCAAGGACGACGCGTGCGGGATCTCGATTTTGTAGTCGGTCCGTTCCTGGCCCATGTTCGGCAGCCCGAACAGGATCAGCGGCGCGCCATCGGGGCCGGACGGATCCCAGTCACCCTCCATCGCGGCGATCTTCATCGGCTGGTATTTCAACGTGTTGAGCCCGTGGGTGTCCCCCATCGCGATCTGCAGCGGCGCCACGATGGCCGCCATCCACATCGCCATCGAGAACATCATCCTTACCGCCGGCGTCTGCCGCCCCCGCAGCATGTGCCAGGCGCCCACCGACCCCACGATGAACGCTACCGACAGATACGACGCGAGCACCATGTGCGGCACCCGCACGAACACCGACGGGTTGAAGATCACCTGCCAATAGTCGGTCGGGAACATCCGCCCGTCGGGCCCCACGCCGAACCCGCGCGGGGTCTGCATCCAGCTATTCACCGATAGTATCCAGAACGCCGACAGGAACGTGCCCGCCGCCACCATGCAGGTGGCGAAGAAGTGCAGCTTGCGCCCAACCCGTTCCATGCCGAACAGCATGACGCCGAGGAACCCCGCCTCCAGGAAGAAGGCGGTCATCACCTCGTAGGCCATCACCGGGCCGACCACGGGGCCCGCCTTGTCGGAGAACTGCGACCAGTTGGTGCCGAATTGATACGACATCACCAGGCCGGAAACGACGCCCATGCCGAACCCGAGCGAGAAGATCTTGATCCAATACCTGAATAGATCGAGGAACACCTGCCGCCCGGTCCACAGCCACAGCGCCTCCAGCACCATCAGGAAACTGGCCAGCCCGATGGAGAATGCGGGGAAGATGATGTGGAACGCGACGGTGAAGCCGAACTGGGCACGGGCAAGGTGGAAGGCGTCGAGCGGGAACATGCCGATCTTCTCTGGTTCGCCAATGAAGATGGGGCGCGAGGCGGCTAAGCGGAAGTCACGGCACGAACACTGGCGGCACCCGCAGCAAAGGAATAGCACCCACGGACAAAGTACGATCCTTTAGCGTCAGAGGCAGGTCCGCCTCCGCCACATCGCTGGCCCCGGGCCGCGCCATCAACCCGAGCAGAGTCGAAGCCACCCGCTCGTCGCTGCGGGTGATCGCGCCCGACCGGGCGAGCGCGTCAAGCACCTCCGCGAACCCGGTCAGTTGCACCGCCGCAGTCCCTTCCGGCTGCATGCCGGCATCGAGCCCGAGCGAGGCGTGGCCACGTACGTCCAACGGCCCCCAATGCAGCGCCAGATCGTCGATGCCAAGCCGCTGGCCGCGGTCACGCCAGGCCACCAAGGCGGCCCCCAGGTCACGCAGGTCCGGGATCGGCCCGCTGGCCCGCGCGTGGAAATCGAGCGAGGCGATCGTGCCGCCAAATGGGAGGCTCCGCCCCGGCACCGTCGCATCGGTTGCGGAAACGAAGGCGTCCATTTCACGCAACCGGAGCGAAACCGCCCCGATCCGGACCAGGCCACCGGGAATTGGCAGGGAAAGCTCCCTCGCCGCGAACACGATGCCCTCCGCCTGCCCTGCCGAATTAAGCGGGATGTGAACGTCGAGCCGTCCGACACCTACGGCAACAGTGGGCGCCGCGCCGAAGCGGAGCGCCTGCGAACCATCCACCAGCACATCCAGCGTCTCCGGCCGCCAAGGTGCGTAGACCAGCCGGAGTTGGCCGGATTGCCATGCAATGGCATCGGACTGGCCCGGCGTATCCGTCGCCAGGGTGATTTCGGGCAGGATGAGCACGGCCTCGAAGGGCCAGCCGCTGCGCCGTGGCGGACCGGTGTGGACAACGGCGCCTTCCGCAGTGCGGGCCTGCTGCCATGCCGCGACCTCGGCTGCCATACGGTCGGTGATCAACCACCAGGCTGCGGTGTCGCCTGCGAGCAATAGAACGACGACGCCGGCGAGGATAATGGTCAAGCGGGTTTTGCGACTCATGGGGCCTTATAGGCGGGGCAAGAGGCGGCAGAAATGTCAGCTCATCCACAAGCCATCACTCGCGCGAACCGGCTCAGCCTGCTTACGGAGACGAACTATACTAGGACAGCAGGCTAGTTTCATACAATGACAGCACAATTTCTATAAGAATCAAGCAGTTAACAAAATAGACATTTTGAATTAGCACCGGAATACCGTGGGTTTACGGTTTATATGCCAGCCAAAAGGTCTGCATTTTGAGCGTCTTGCCGCCTCCTGCTCGCCCGTCATGGAAAGCGGCGGGGCTAGCCACTCACAGACTTATCCACAGGGTGCTCCCAGACGGTGGAAATCGGCTGGCGCAACACGTGCGACACACCGGCCCAGGCCGCCAATAGCTTCACGTACTCCGCAGCCAGGAGCCGGAGCGAATGCAGATGTCCGGCCCTCGGCAGCTGCACCGGCACGGGATACAGCACGATGTCCGGCATCGCCCGGCCGAGCTCCAGCATCGCCCGCGGCATGTGGAACCCCGACGTCACGACGATCAGGGAGCGGAGCTGGTGCTGCCGAACCCAATCCGCCGTCTCCTCCGCATTGCCCAGTGTCGTGGTCGCCACACGGCCAAGCGTCACGCGGGCGGTAATCGGCCCCTCCTCCATGCCGACCCGGCGCAGCAACTCGGCCAGCGCCGCCGTGTGCGACACGCCGGACACCAGCAGCAGCTTTGCCCGACCGGCCGCCAACAGACGCAACCCGGTCTCGACCCGCTCGGCGCCACCGGTCAGGGCGACGATGCCATCTGCCTCGGGCGGCGGGTTGGCCGGGCGATGGGCGACCGCGACGAAATCGGCGAACCCGGCCCCGAGTGCCGTCACCGCAAGAACCGCCAGCATGGCCAACACAAGCGAAACGCGACGCATCACGGCAATCCCCGCAGCCACCCCCGCACCGTCGCCTGCGCGGTGAGCCACCCAATCGCGGCAGCCACGACGGGCAGCGCTGGCAGCGACAGCCAGAGCGGGAGCGGCAGGTCTGGGAAGCCGGCCTCGGACGCGACGCCGGTGAACGGAGCGGCCAGCGCTGCCAACCCCAGCAACACCGGCAATGCCACGACGGCCCCGATGCAGGCCCCGGTGGCCGCCAGCACCGTCGCGCGGGAGGCGAACCGCCCGGCGATGAAACTGTCGGTGGCGCCCAGGCCGTGCACGATCTCGATCGCGTCCCGCCGCGCCGCCAGCCCCGCGCGGGTGGCCACGGCGACCACCGCGGCTCCCACCGCCGCCACCAGCAACAGGGCCGCCGCCGCACAAAGCTGCAGGCTGCGGGCCAGCGTGGTCAGCCGCCGCAGCCAAACGCCGTGTCCCTCGAGGAACGTGCCCGGCGCTGCCTCGCTCAATCGCAAATCGAGGTTGCGGTCCGGCTCGGTCTCGCCCGGGACCAGCCGCACTTCGATCACCGCGGGCAGCGGCAGCGCGGTGGCCTGCGTGGCGTTGCCGAGCCAGGGCCGCAGCAGCTCCGCCAACTCGCTGGTGGAGAGCACCCGGACGGCATTCACGCCGGGTGACCCGCGCAGCAGCGCCACCACCCGCTCCAGCCGGGTGCTTTCACCGGCTGGAGCGGCGGGTTGCGGCACCTGCACCGTCAGCACGGCGGCCGCCCCGGATTGCCAGTGCTCCGCCAGCGCCGCGGCCGCGATCACCCCGGATAGCGTGAGGGCGGCCAGGAACGTCATCGCCGCCACCAGCGCTGGAAGCAGCCGGTCGGACAAGGCGCGCCGTAAACCCAGGTCGTCGAACCGCGCCGGCCGCAGGATGGACCGCCTAGACATCGGTGATCAGCCGCCCCTCGAACAAGCGCAGCGAACGGCCGGGATAGCGCTGCACCAGCCCGTCATTATGCGTCGCGACCATCACCGTGGTGCCGAGCCGGTTCATCTCCCCGATCAACTGCATCAGCCGGTCGGCCTGGCGCTCGTCCAGATTGCCGGTCGGCTCGTCGGCCAGCAGCAGGCTGGGGCGGCCGATCACGGCCCGGGCGATGGCCACGCGCTGCTGCTCGCCCCCCGAGAGCTCGGCCGGGCGGGCGTCTGCCCGGCGGGTCAGGCCCACCCAGCGGATCATTTCCTCCACGTCGGCACGGATCTGCCCCTCCGGACGCCCGGCCAGGCGCAGCGGCAGGGCGACGTTGTCGAACGCCGTCAAATGCGGCATCAGCCGAAAATCCTGGAACACCACGCCGATCTGCCGGCGCAAAGGCGGCAGGTCCTCCCGGGTCGCGATGCTGATCTCGTGGCCCAGCACGAACAGCCGGCCGACGCTGGGACGGTTGGCCAAATACAACAGGCGCAACAGGCTCGACTTGCCGGCACCCGACGGCCCGAGGAGCCAGCGAAATCCGCCAGGTGCGACGGAAAAGCTGATGTCGCGCAACACCGGCTCCACCGCCTCGTACCGCAGGCCGACGCCCTCGAGCCGGATGGCGGCGCCGTCCTCCCGCGTCATGGAACGTGGGCTCGGTTGGTTGCCAAGGCCGGTGCAGGTACGCAGGATCGCGCCGTGCGAATCACCTGTCCTTCCTGCGCGGCCGAGTACGATGTACCTGCGCCGCTTGCCCCCGGTCGCGCCGTGCGCTGTGCCCGCTGCGGCACCCAATGGGCCCCCGTCCCCATCCCGCCGCCGGTGATCGAGCCGGTGCCGGAGCTGCAGCCAGCCCCCATGCCCATCTCGGTGGAACCGCCATCTCCGATGGCACCGCCCTTTGCGGCAAAGCAGCCCGTGCCACTCGCCTTGCTGCTGGCATGGGTCGGCAGCGTGGTCGTGATCCTTGCCTTGCTGGCCGCCGCCATCGTCTGGCGCGAAACGGTCATGCAGCATTGGCCGCCCAGCATACGCCTGTACAGCCTGTTGGGGCTCACCGCACGTCCATAGCGATATCGTGGAACAGCCGGGCCGGCAGGCTGCCGCCGGTCACTCCCTTCATCGGCCGGTTGTCGTCGTTGCCGAGCCAAACCGCGATCACGTCCGGCCCGATCGCACCGATGAACCAGGCGTCCTTGTAGTCCTGCGTCGTCCCGGTCTTGCCGGCCACCGTCCGGCCTGGCACCGCGGCCGCGCGCCCGCTTCCCCTGGCGACCACGGCTGACAGCATCCGCACCATCATCCCCGCCTGCTCTCCATCGACCACCCGGTTTTGGGCTGGTTTCGGCAGGTTAACCGGATTTCGTCCCGATTCGGCGGATTCCATCGCGGTTGGCGTCACGGCATACCCACCGTTGAACAAGCTCGCGTAGGCGGCGGCCATTTCCAGCACCCCCACCTCGCCGGTGCCGAGCGCCAGGGTCGCGTTGTCCGGCAGCTTGTCGGCGATGCCGAGCCGGTGGGCGACTGCCGCCACCACGCCGGGTCCACCGGCCTGCAGCAGCAATCGGACGGAGACGGTGTTGAGCGACTGCGCCAGCGCCTCTTCCAGTGTGACGTCGCCGCGATACCCCGGCTCGAAATCCGACGGGCTGTAGTTGCCGACATGGATCGGGGCGTCGGCAATGATGTCGTCCGGGTGGGCGCCATGCTCCAACGCAGCCAGCCAGACGAACACCTTGAACGACGAGCCGGGCTGCCGCCGGGACAACACGGCCCGGTTATACGGGCTGGTGTGCCAGTCGCGCCCGCCCACCATGGCCCGCACCGCCCCCGTCCCCGCATCCAGCACCACCACCGCCCCTTGGCTGACGTTGGCCGCCACGCCCGGACCATTGAGCAGCGCCGTGAGCCTGGTCTCCGCAGTATACTGCAGCCGGGGGTCGAGCGTGGTGCGGACGGTGGCGTCTGCATCCGGCGGCAGAACCGCCTGCGCCTGCTCGGCGGCATAATCCGCGAACCACGGGGCGGGCGGCCCCCCGTTTTGCGGGAAGGCGATCTGCGCTGCGGCGGCCTGCGCCTGGGCCTGCGAGATCGCTCCATTTTCCACCATGGCCGCCAGCACCTCGCGCCCCCGCACGGCCGCCGCCTCGGGGTCGGCGCGCGGATTGATGCGGGAGGGTGCGCGGGGCAGCCCGGCCAGCACGGCGCACTGCCACAAGGTCAGCTTGCGCGCCGACACGCCGAAATACAGCCGCGCCGCCGCATCCACACCCCAGGTGCCGCTGCCCAGGTACACGCGGTTGAGCCAGATCTCGAGGATCTCGCGCTTGGTGAAATGCTGCTCCAGCCAGAAGGTCAGCATCAGCTCCTGCACCTTGCGGCGGAAGGTGCGGGCATTGGTCAGGAACAGGTTCTTCGCCACCTGCTGCGTGATGGTGGAGCCACCCTGGCGCAGATGCCCGGCGCGCAGGTTCACCAGCATCGCCCGCGCCATCCCCAGTACGTCGATGCCGGGATGGTGCCAGAACCGCCGGTCCTCGATGGCCACCGCTGCCTCCGGCAACGCCGGCGGCAGTTCCGACAGCCGCAGCGAGTCGCCCACCACGTCGCCGAACGTCGCGAAGGTGTGGCCGGCGCGGTCCTCCAGCGTCAGGCCGGGGCGGCGGGCGGCGTCCAGCGCGTCCTCCGGCCGGGGCAGGTCGCGGGCAAACCACACCAGCGTTCCGGCGACGACCAGCGCGGCCCAGATCGCCAGGATCAGCAGCCAGCGCGCCAGCACCCAGCGCAGCTTACGGCGGCGAGGCGCGCCAGGAGGCGACCCGGCCTGCCAATGCGGCGGCGGGAGAGCGAGCACGGGGGCGGGCCTGGCAGGCACTGGCTTGGAGCGTCACCGAAGGGCTGAGGGACTCCAGCCCCTCATACGCCGGCCCGGGCCCAAACCGCCAGCCATACGTCGGCTTGCGATGCCCCGACTTCGATGCACCGACTTCGATGCACCGACTTGCGATTTTGGGCCGCCCCCTGCCACAAGTCAGCGAGATCGACTGAAAAGAGCGGGGTGTGGAGGCATGAAGGGACTTTTCCTGGACGCGAGCGACGCGTTAGCCGACGTGTTCGACCGCATGGTGCGGCCGGACGACCCGGCAATCGTGGTCAATCAGGAATCGCTGGTCCCGCCCGAAACGCTCCCAGGTCTGCTGGACGGCTACGATTTCGTGCTGGACGACCACAGCTACCTCCCGGCTACGGCGCTGCGGGAGTGCAAGTCGCTCAAGCACGTGATTTTCCTTGGCACCGGCGCCCGCTCCTACATGAACCCCGAGGAGCTGGCCGAGCTTGGCATCACCGTGCACACCATCAAGGGGTATGGTGACGTGGCGGTGGCCGAGCACACGGTTGCGCTGATCTGGGCCGCCGCCCGGGGGCTTGCCGCGATGGACCGCGGGATGCGCGCCGGGCAGTGGCTGCGCACCGAGGGGGTGCAATTGCGCGGCAAGACGCTCGGCCTGCTGGGGTTTGGCGGCATCGCGGCCGAGGTCGCCAGCATCATGGGCGGCGCCGGCATGCGCGTGATCGCCTGGAACCGCACTCCGAAACAGGTCCCGGGCGTGGAGTTCGTCGAGCTGGACCGGCTGTTGGAGGAGAGCGACGTGCTCTCGCTGCATCTGTTGCTGACGGACGAGACGCGCGGCTTCCTGGGCACCGAGCGGCTATCCCGGCTGCGTCCGTCCACGATCCTGGTGAACACCGCCCGCGGCGCGCTGGTGGACGAGGATGCGCTGGTCGAGGCCCTGCGCTCCGGGCGTATTGCGCATGCCGCGCTGGACGTGTTCGACGCCGAGCCGCTGCCGCCGGGGCATCGCTTGACCGAACTGGAGCGGGTGACGTTGTCCGCCCACAGCGCCTTCCGCACTCCGGAGGCGAGCGACACGCTGATCCGGCGTGCGTTGGACATCGCCAAGGAGATCGCAAGCGGCTAAAAACTCCCCCGGCGCCCGCCTGGCGAAATGGTAGACGCAGCGGACTTAAAATCCGTAGCCTTCGGGAGTGCCGGTTCGAGTCCGGCGGCGGGCAGCCTCGATCAACACCACTGAAGCGTAATTCGCAGCGGACGCTTCGCGGGCCTCCTCCGACAAGGATGCTCTAGGCGCTGGCAGTAAGCCCCGATGCGAGAAACCCACCATCGGCGGCGAGCACGTGGCCGGTCACGTAGCTGGAATCGTCCGAGCAGAGGAACACCGCCGCCCCAGCCATTTCGTCCGGCTTGCCATAGCGATGCAGGATCGTGCGTTCGTGCCATTGCTCCCGCACCGCCGGCGTATGGACGGCATCGGTCAGTGGGGTCGCGATCGGGCCAGGCGCCAGGACATTCACCCGGATCCCATAAGCAGCCAGATCCACCGCCATCACCTTGCTGAGCAGCACGACCCCGCCTTTGGATGCGCCATAGGCCGAGCGCCCAACGTTGCCGACAACGCCGGAGACGCTGGCGATATTCAGGATCGCGCCCCCGCCGCCATCGCGCATTGCCCTGGCTGCACGCTGCCCAACGATGAAGCTGCCGCGGAGATTGACGGCGATGATGCGGTCGAACGTCTCGATCGTGGTATCCAGGAACGGCACGTCGGCCCCGATACCGGCGGAGTTCACCAGGCAATCCAACCGCCCGTGCTTGGCCAGCACCGCGCTCACCAACCGGTCCACGCTGGCCGGGTCGGCGACGTCGGTTTGAAACGGCACGATCGAACCGTCGTCGAGCTGGGCTGCATCGGTCGCCAGGTCAGCGGCGATGACGGTGGCGCCTTCCGCTGCGAACCGGCGGGCGATGGCGTCGCCGATCCCCGACAGCCCGCCGGTCACGATCGCAATCTTGTCCACGAGACGCATGCTGCCCCTCCGCTACAGGAAGCCGGTCGACAGCCAGGGGATCGCGGCCACCAGGATCAGTCCCACCAGCAGCGCACCCAGATAGGGCCAGATGCGCCGCATGCCGGCGTCCGGGCTGATCCGGCCGATGGCGCAGGCGGCGTAGTAGCCGACGCCGAACGGAGGCGCGAACAACCCCAGCCCCATCGAGAGCACGGCGACCATGGCGTAGTGCACCTCGTTCACGCCCAGGCCACGCGCGATGGGAAACAGCAGCGGCCCGAACAGCACCATGGCGGGAATTCCCTCCAGCACGCTGCCCAGCACGATGAACGCCACGATCGAGACCGCGAGGAAGCTGAAGCGCCCGCCCGGCAGCGCCTGCATCGCAGCGGCCAGGCTGTGCGAGAAGCCGGATTGCGTGAGCGCCCAGGCCATGCACGTCGCAGCCCCGATGATGAACAGGATCGCGCCCGACAGGGCCGCGGTATCGACCAGAATCGGGTAGATGCGTCGCCAGTTGAAGCGGCGATAGATCAGCAGGCCCGCAGCCACGCTGTAGGCGATCCCGATGGTCGAGACCTCGGTCGCCGTCGTCACGCCGCCGATGACGGAGGCGCGGATCACCACAGGCAGAATCAGGGCTGGAAGTGCCACCAGGAAGGTGCCGCCCATCACCCGCACCGGGGCGCGGCGGGCCTCGACGGCTGGGGCTTGGCGCGAGCGGTACCAGGCGACGCCACCGAGCGCCAAGGCCAGCACCAGTGCCGGCACCAGCCCCCCGGTGAACAAGGCGGCGATCGAGACGCCGGTGGTGGAGCCGATCGCGATCAGCACGATCGAGGGCGGGATGGTTTCGCTCATCGCGCCGGACGCCGACAGAAGCGAGACCATCTCGCCCTCGTCGATGCCGCGGCGCTTCATCTCCGGAAACAGCACCGGCGCCACCGCCGCCATGTCGGCTGCCTTGGCGCCGGAGATGCCGGAGATCAGGTACATGGCGCCCAGCAGCACGTAGTTCAGCCCGCCGCGGACATGGCCGAGCAGCGCCACCAGGAAGCCCACCATCGCGGCCGCCATACCCGTCATCTCGATCAGCGCGCCCAGCAGCACGAACAGCGGCACCGCGAGCAGGATCAGCGAGCTCATGCCCTCGTCCATGCGGCTCACCACGATGGAGAGCGGCACGCTGGTGGTAGTGGCCAGATAGGAAAATGTGGCAAGCCCGAAGGAAAACCCGATCGGCACGCCGGTCAGCACGCAGAGCATCAGCAGCCCGACGAAGAACACGACGAGGTTCCAATTCCCCATCGCCCGCAGCGCCGGGCCGCCGACATACATCAGCGCGGCCACGACGATCAGCACCGCCGCGGCAACCGCCACGTCGTTCCACCGCAGGCGGGCGAGTTGCAGGGCGCTGAATACCAGCATCAGCGCGAACCCGACCGGCAACGCCCCGGCGCGCATCATGTCGGACCAGCCGAGCGCTGGCGTCTCGATGAACCACTGATCGCTGGCGTAATCCGCAGCGTGCGGCACCACCAGGGCCAAGAACAGGATCGCGGCCCCCACCGCCAGTGCCTGCAGCATCGCCTGCACCCGGGGCGAAACGGCGCTGACGAGGGCGGTGAGGCGCATGTGCTGCTGCCGCTGCAACGCGATGACCGAGCCCAGCATCGCGAGCCACAGGAACAGGATGGAGGCGAGTTCGTCCGACCAGACCAGCGGCGCGTGCAGCACGAAGCGGAATATCACGCCCGTCAGCAGGATCAGTGTCTCCGCCAGCACGATGGCGGCGGCGACCGCCTCCACCAGCCGGGTCAGCAGCCGCTCCCCGGTGCGGAGGGCCACGGACGCCACGCCCGGCGTGTCCACTCTCTGCGCTACGGCTTGCTGCAGCACGCTCAAGCCAGCGAGCCGACGGCACTCTCCAACGTGCCCCAGGCTTCATCGCCGAAGCGCTTCTTCCACTCGGTGTAGAACCCGGCCCGGCGCAGCACGTCGCGGAACGCCGTCGGGTCGGTGTCGTTGAATTTCAGGCCGCGGGCGGTGAGCTGCGCCTGCAGGTCGGCATTCAACTTCGCCACGTCCACCCGGGCCTCGGCAATGGCTTGGCCGAATTCCTTGGTCGCCACATCCTGCATCGGCTGCGGCAACTGCCCGAACGCGCGCTTATTGGCCAGCAGCCAGAACCCGTCCCACATGTGGTTGGTCATCGAGCAGTAGCTCTGCACCTCGTACAGCTTGGCGGTGTCCACCACGGAGAGCGGGTTCTCCTGCCCGTCCGCGACCTTGGTCTGCAGTGCCGAGTACGTCTCGTTGAAGCTGATCGTGGTGGGGGAGGCGCCGAACGCCGTGAACATGGAGGTCCAGAGGGCGGAGGGGGGAACGCGGATCTTCATCGCCTTCAGGTCGTCGGGCGATTGGATCGGCTTCACGCTCGAGGTGATCTGGCGGTAGCCGCTGTCGAAGATATGCGGGAAGGCCACCAGCCCGCGCTTGTCGATCTCCGCGCGCACCAGGGCGCCGAGCTTGCCATCCATGGCGGCGAACACCTGGTCGGTGTCCTTGAACGCGAAGCCGACACCGTTGATCGCGGCCAGTGGCACCAGCGTGGACAGGATCAGGCCGGACAGGTTGAAGAATTGGATCGCGCCCGAACGCACCTGGCTGAGCATGTCGGGGTCGCTGCCGAGCTGGCTGTTGGGGAACAGCTCGATATCGAACTGCCCGTTGGTCGCCGTCTTGATCCGCACGATGGCCGCGGCGATGCGGACATTGATCGGGTGGGTCGGCGGCAGGTTGGTGGCGTATTTGTAACTGAACTCGGCAGCCCGGACCGGCCGCGTGAGCACGGATACGAGCGGCAAGGCAGCCGCCCCGGTGAGCAGCACACGGCGTTGGATCGCGATCATCTAGTCCCACTCCCTTGAGGCCGAAATTGTCCACTATGTGGACGCCCTACGGCACAACCTTTATTTTCTTGACACGCCACACATAAAACTCGCAGTTCTTCGCTGTAAACAGGAAAATACTGCACCTGCAGAGATGTCCATACTGTGGATGTTGTTGCGGTGCACAAGAAACGATGCCGACGGAGGATGCTCGGAGCCGATGAGCGAGCGGGACAAGGCAGGTACGCAAAGCCTCGATCGTGCCGTCGGCTTGCTTCGTCTGGTTGCGGCCGGACAGGGTCGCGGGGTCCGCTTGCCCGAACTGGTCGAGCGGTCGGGTCTTGCCCGGCCCACCGCGCACCGCTTGCTCGCAGCGTTGGAGCGCCACGGCCTGGTGGCCGTCGATGGCGGCGAGCGGGCGTATCACCTCGGGCCGGAAGCCTTCGTGATCGGGACGCTGGCGAGCGAGCGGTTCGGCATCCACCGCGCCGCCCTGCCGTCGCTCGGCCGGTTGGCGCAGGCCTCGCAGGATACCGCCTTCCTGTCCGTCCGGCGCGACCTGCACGCGGTCTGCCTGCATCGGGAGGAAGGGCCGTTCCCCATCCGCTCCCACGTGCTGCAGGCCGGCGACCGGCATCCGCTGGGTATCGGCGCCGGTAGCCTGGCGATGCTCGCGGCACTGCCCGATGACGAGGTGGAGCGTGTCATCGAGGACACGGCGCACGAGGTCGCCGAGCGCTACCAGGAATTCACGCCCAGCCTGATGCGCGAGGAAGTCGCGCGCACGCGGAGTGCAGGCTTCGCCTTCAACCCCGGCCACATCCAGCCAAGCAGTTGGGGCGTGGGCGTCGCGGTGCTGGATCAGCAGGGGCGATGCGCCGGCGCCCTGTCGATCGCGGCGATGGAGAGCCGTTTGACCCCCGCGCGGCGCGAGGAACTGGCCGCGCTGCTTCGGCTGGAAGCACAGCGACTGGCGAACCGGCTGGAGCAGCCGGCGTCGCCCGCCCCGCGCCGACTGGCGAAGGGATCGATCAACAAGATGGAGGAGATGGCATCATGAGCGAAGCAAGCATCGTCGGCTGGTCGCACAGCCCGTTCGGCAAGCTGGAGGAGCCCGATGTGGAGGCGCTGATCGGCCGCGTCGCCGCAGCCGCGATCGAGGATGCCGGGCTGCAGCCCTCCGAAGTCGACGCGGTGTTCGTCGGCAATTTCAACGGCGGTTTCTCGCGCCAGGAGTTCCCGAGTTCGCTGCCGATGCTGTCGGTGCCGGATCTGCGCTTCAAGCCCGCCGCGCGCTACGAGAACGCCTGCGCCAGCGGTTCCAGCGCCGTGTATGCCGCGCGCGACTTCATCGCCGCCGGGCGCGGGCGCGTGGCCCTCGTGATCGGGGTGGAGAAGATGACGGCCACACCGGCGCCGCAAGTGGGTGAAATCCTGCTCGGCGCGTCGTATCGCCGTGAGGAGGCGGACATCCAGGGCGGCTTCGCCGGCGTGTTCGGCCGGATCGCGGAGACGTATTTCCAGCGCTGGGGCGACCAGTCCGACGCGCTGGCGGCGATCGCGGCGAAGAACCACAAGAATGGCGTCGACAATCCCTACGCGCAGATGCGCAAGGATCTCGGCTTCGACTTCTGCCGCACCGCTTCGGAGAAAAACCCCTACGTCGCCGGGCCGCTGAAGCGGACGGATTGCTCGCTGGTGTCGGATGGGGCCGCAGCGCTGATCCTGGCCGATGAAGACACCGCAAAGGCGATGCCGCGTGCGATCCGCTTCCGCGGGGCGGCGCATGTCAACGAGATGCTGCCGCTGTCCCGCCGCGACCCGACCCGGTTCGAAGGCGGCGCGCTGGCCTGGCAACAGGCGCTGGCGGCGGCGGAACTGACACTGGGCGACCTGTCCTTCGTCGAGACGCATGACTGCTTCACCATCGCCGAGCTGATCGAATACGAGGCGATGGGCCTGACGCCACAGGGCCAAGGTGCGCGCGCGGTGTTGGAGGGATGGACCGCGGCCGACGGCAAGCTGCCGGTCAACCGCTCCGGCGGGCTGAAGGCAAAGGGCCACCCGGTCGGTGCCACCGGCGTGTCGATGCACGTGATCGCCGCCATGCAACTCGCGGGCGAGGCCGGGGCGATGCAGCTGCCGCGGGCCGATATTGGCGGCGTGTTCAACATGGGCGGTGCGGCGGTGGCCAACTACGTCTCCATCCTGGAGCGCACCCATTGAGCGCGGAGGCCGTGGCCCCGAAAGGGGGCGTGGCACCGATGAGCCGCCGGGTGATGAACTTGTCGCACTTGCTGCGGCAGAATGCCCGGCGTTACGGGGCGGAGCCGGCGCTGATCTGGGGCGAACGCTCGTGGAGCTGGGCGGAGATGGATCGCCGGGTCGACGCAATGGTGGCGGCGCTTGCGGCAAGCGGGCTCGGCAAGGGAGACCGGGTTCTGGTGCAGTCGCGCAACTGTAACCAGATGTTCGAGAGCATGTTCGCCTGCTTTCGCCTCGGTGCGGTGTGGGTTCCGGCGAATTTCCGCCAGTCGCCGTCGGAGGTCGCCTATTTGGGTGCGGCCAGTGGCGCCAGCGCACTGATCTGCGGCGCCGACTTCCCCGAGCACGCCGCCGCGGTCGTGGCGGAGATGACCGATCTGCGCCTCGTGGTATCGATCGGTGCGGCGGATTTCGGCCCGGACTACGACGGGCTGGTGGCGCAGCACTTAGGTGCATCCTTGCCGACCGCCGACGTCGAATACGACGATCCTTGCTGGTTCTTCTTCACGTCCGGCACCACGGGGCGGCCAAAAGCGGGCGTGCTGACCCACGGGCACATGGCCTTCGTGATCACCAACCATCTATGCGACCTGATGCCCGGCACCACCAACGCCGACGCCTCGCTGCTGCTGGCGCCGTTGTCGCACGGTGCCGGCATCCACCAGCTCACGCAGGTGGCACATGGCGTGCGAACGGTGATGCCGGCGGGCGAGCGCTTCGACGCCGAGGAAGCCTGGCGCCTGGTGGCGCAGTGGCGCGTCACCAACATGTTCACCGTGCCGACGATCGTGAAAATGCTGACCGAGCACGACTCCGTCGATCGGCACGATCACTCGTCGCTGCGCTACGTGATCTACGCCGGGGCACCGATGTACCGAGAGGACCAGAAGCACGCTTTGCGCAAGCTGGGCCCGGTGTTGGTGCAGTATTTCGGGCTGGGCGAGGTGACCGGCAACATCACCGTGCTGCCACCCGCCCTGCACGACATGGAGGACGGGCCTGGCGTGCGCATCGGCACCTGCGGGTTCGAGCGGACGGGGATGCAGGTGCAGATCCAGGACGATCTCGGGCGCGAGCTGCAACCAGGCGAAACCGGGGAGATCTGCGTCTGCGGGCCAGCCGTGTTCGCCGGCTACTACAACAATCCAGACGCCAACGCGAAGGCGTTCCGCAACGGCTGGTTCCGCACCGGCGACCTCGGCCATCTGGACCAGGCGGGTTACCTGTTCATCACCGGGCGCGCGTCGGACATGTACATCTCCGGCGGCTCCAACGTGTACCCGCGTGAGATCGAGGAAAAACTGCTGACGCATCCCGCTTTGGCAGAGGTGGCCATCGTCGGCGTGCCCGATCGCACCTGGGGCGAGGTCGGCATCGCCGTCTGCGTTTGCCGGCCCGGCGCCACACTCGACGAAGCGACGCTGCTGAGCTGGCTGGACGACAAGGTGTCTCGCTACAAGCTGCCGAAGCGCGTCGTGTTCTGGGACGAGTTGCCGAAATCCGCCTATGGCAAGATCACCAAGAAGATCGTGCGCGAGGCGCTCGAGGCAAGAGGCTGCCTGACTGAGGCGGCGCCTAAGATGATGGTGGCGTAGGGAGGCGGCCTGATGACGGTCACGGCAGCGCGGCGCATCGTCCAGCCCGGCCCGCCCGCCGCAACCCGGATCGAGAGCGCCAGCGGCCGGCTGCGGGACATCAGCTTCATCGCAGCGCCCGGTTTGACGCTGGTCGATGCCATGGCCAGCCCGCTTGCCGCTGCCGGCATTCGCGGCGGAGCGGTGGATCTCGCGGGCCTGCGCCTAGCGCCGTTCGAGTATGTCATTCCAGCCCAGTCGCCCGATGCCGATCACGTCGCCTATTACAGCCAGACGCACCGGGCGCCGGACGGTGTGCTGGTCGAGAGCGGCACTGCAACGTTTGGCCGACGCGACGGGGCACCTTTCCTGCACGCCCACGCGCTATGGCATGATGGCCACGTTACGGCCGCGGGACATATCCTGCCCTTCGACACACGGGTCGCGGCAGCGTGTTCCGTCCGAGCCTGGGGCATCGCGGAGGCGGAGATGATCGCCACCCCGGATCCCGAGACCAACTTCACGCTGTTCGCCCCGGCACCGCTCGGCGCTGAGACGGACTCGGACAATTGCATACTGGGGCGGCTGCGCCCCAATGAAGACCTCACCCTCGGCATCGAGGCGCTGTGCGGCCGCTACGGCGCCACCAGGGCCACGATCCTCAGCGGGATCGGCAGCACCATCGGTAGCGTGCTCGAGGGCGGGGCCCAGATCGACACGGTCGCGACGGAGTTCTTCATCCGCCGCGGCGTCGTGCGGCCTGACGAGCAGGGGCGGGCAACCGCCGACATCGAGATTGTCCTGGTCGACGAGACCGGCGCGATCGTCACCGGGAGGCCGGTGCGCGGGATGAACCCGGTGCTGATCTGCGCCGAGATCGTGATGGTGCTCGGCTGAGTCGCCGGTAGCGGAAGGAACGACACGATGGAACCAGGAACCGACCCGCGCGCCACCGCGAGCGGCCGTGGACGCTTGCAGGACCGGGTGGCCCTGGTGCTCGGCGCCGGCTCGTCCGGCCCCGGCTGGGGAAACGGCAAGGCGGCGGCAGTGCTGTATGCGCGGGAGGGCGCACGCGTCGTAGCCGTGGACTTCCGGGCGGAGGCGGCCGAGGAGACCTGCAGCATCATCCGAAGCGAGGGCGGAGAAGCCATCGCCTGCGTGGCCGATGTCACGAGTTCGGAGGCGCTGTCCGGCGTCGTCGAACGCACTCTGGCGGCATTCGACCGCCTGGACGTGCTGCACAACAATGTCGGGATCACCACCATGGGCGACCCGATCGAAGCCAGCGAGGAGAGCTGGCGCCGCGCGCTCGATGTGAACCTCACCAGTGTGTTCCTGGCCTGCAAGCACGTGCTGCCGGTGATGCTGGAGCAGGGCCGCGGTGCGATCGTGAACATCTCCTCGATCGCCGCAGAGGTGGTCACGGACTACCCGTATTTCTCCTACTACGCGAGCAAGGCGGGGCTGAACCAGTTCACCCGGGCGCTCGCCATCCGCTACGCGTCACGGGGTATTCGCGCCAACGCCGTAATGCCGGGCCTGATCGATACGCCGCTGATCTACAGCCAGATCGCTGGAAGCTACGGCGACCCGGAGACGATGGTCGCGGCCCGCCACGCCCGCAGCCCGACATCGCGTATGGGTACGGCGTGGGATGTCGCTTACGCGGCCCTGTTCCTGGCTTCGGACGAGGCGCGTTACGTCAACGGCGTCTGCATGCCGGTCGATGGTGGTCTCTCGTGCCTGTGAAATTGGACCGGGACGCTGGCCGCTGAGTTCGTGGCGCGGTGCCGTTGCTACGACGTGAAGTAAAGCAGTTTCATCTCGGCTGACAGAACCGTCGCGTCGTCCGTCGTGTCGATGATCCGCCCCGCCATGGTTGCAAGGATGCCGGAGCGCCGCTCCTCCAACGCCGCCACCACCCACTCCATGCGCATCAGGCGATCGACGCGCACCGGGCCGCGGAACCGCACGTGATAGTCGACGCCGACATGCCCATGATCGTTTTCGGTCGCTTCGCCAAAGCCGACACTGAGCAAGCCGGCGAGAAGCCCTGACGTATAGGCGCCGCTGGCAATCAGCTCCCCGTAGCGGCTGGCGGCGGCGAACGCCTCATCGTGATGCAGCGGGTTGAGGTCCCCGACCATATGCGCGCCGGCTCTGATCGCGGCTGCGTCGAGCAACAGGTCTCGTTCCAGGCGGGCGCCGATGGGAGGGGCGGCCATCGCGCTACGCCTTCCCCAGCATCGAAGCGAGGCGCTCGAAATACAAGCCGGGCATGAAGTCTACCTTATTGTTCCAGGCCGCAGGATAGCCCGCTTCGTCGTTTCGCCAAGGTCTGCCGCCGACCGTCGGCGACGAGGCCAGCACAAAGCCGGCTTGCCGAAATGCGTCCAACCGGTTCAGGTTAACGGTAACGAGCCGCAGGCCCCGAGGGCCCAAGCGGCCGGGCGGGAGGTAGGGGATGGCTCGCTTGAGTGGGTCGATACAGTTGCAGCGCATGCAGTGGGCCGTCGTCGCCCAGTTGGCCGTGATCGCCATGATCAACTACATGGATCGCGCCACCCTCTCGATCGCCAATCCGCTGATCCGTCACGATTTGGGACTGTCGGTCACCCAGATGGGTTTCTTGCTCTCGGCCTTTCCGCTCACCTATGCGTTGGCGCAATTGCCGCTCGGCCTCGTCATCGACCGCCTGGGCTCCCGCTTGCTGATCGGGGCCGGGCTGGCCGTGTGGTCGCTCTCGCAATGCCTATCCGGTTTCGCCGCCACCGCCGGGCAGATGTGGGCCTTGCGGTTCATGCTGGGTGTCGGCGAGGCGCCGACGCTGCCGTCGAGCACCAAGGCGGTGCGGCGCTGGTACGCCCCGCGGGCGCGTGGCACGCCGGTCGGCATTTTCACCGGCGCCAATCATCTCGGCCAGGCGATCGCGGCGCCCTTCCTGACGCTGCTGATGGTGGGGCTGGGCTGGCGGTGGATGTTCATCATCATGGGCCTGGCGGGCTTCGTCAGCGCCGTGGTTTGGTTCGCCACCTACCGTGACCCGGCGGATGCCGGACTATCCGCCGAGGACCACGCCCACCTCGTGGAAGGCGAAACGGTGCGGGACGTGCGGCAGATGACCTTCGCGCTGTGGCGGCGGCTGTTCACCTTCCGCACCAGCTGGGGGATGTTCCTGGGGGTCGCCGCGTCCTCCTACATGGGCAGCGTATTCGCGACCTGGCTGCCCGGCTACATGGAAATGCAGCACCACCTCAGCCTGACGAACACCGGGCTCATCATCACCATCCCCTATGTCTGCGCGGTGGTCGGGAGCGTGTTCGCTGGCTGGTCGTCGGACTACCTGGTCCGGCGCGGGGCGACACCGCTCGATGGCGGCCGCATTCCGTTCGTCGCCGGGTTGGTCGGCATGGCGGCCTTCACCGCCCTGACGGCGCTGTCCAGCGGCCTGCTGGCGGCGACGGTTTGGCTGAGTTGCGCGATGTTCTTCAGCCAGCTCTCGGGCTCCTGCTCGTGGGTGGCGGCCAGCGCGGCAGTGCCGGAAAATTGCCTCGGCTCGTTCGGCGGCATGCAGAACTGCTTCGGCTACCTGGGCGGCGCCGTCGCCCCCGCGCTGACCGGCTACGCGGTGCAGGCAACCGGGTCATTCACCACGCCGCTGCTGATCGGCGCGGGGATTTCCGTCCTGGGCGCTGCGCTCTACTGGTTCATTCCGCGCGGCCCGATCACGCCGGGCCAGCTGGGCGACACGCGGCCCGTGTTGGCGATTGCCTAAGACAACCCTCGAAGGAGAACACCATGACACCCCCCGACCGCTTCCGCGCCCTGCTGGCCGAACCCGGCTTCATCGCCATGCCCGCCGTATGGGACGGGCTCAGCGCCAAGCTCGCGGCCCAGGCCGGCTTCAAGACCGCGTTCCTGTCCGGCTCCTGCGTGGCGGGCGCGCGGCTCGGCGGCCCGGACCTGGACCTGGTCTCGGCGGCGGAGATGCTGAACTCGCTGGAGATGGTCCGCGGTGCCGCGCCCGACACGCTGGTGCTGGCCGATGGCGACCACGGCTACGGCAACGCGATGAACGTGCAGCGCACGGTGCGCGGCTACGGCCGGGCCGGCGCCGCCGCCGTGCTGATCGAGGACAAAGTGACCCCGCGCGCCCTGACCGCGGACGGCAAGCCCTGCCTGCCGCGTGAGGAGGCCCGCATCAAGGTCCGCGCCGCCGTGCAGGCTGCCAAGGACTCCGGCATCCTGGTCATGGCGCGCACGGATTGCCGCCCCACCCTGGGCATCGACGAGGCGGTCGCCCGCATCGAGATGTTCGTGGCCGAGGGCGCCGACATCCTGTTCCTCGACTCACCGGCCGACGAGGCGGAGGTCCAGCGAGCCGTGGCTGCGGCCCAGGGCCGGCCGTCCTTCGCCGTGCTGTCGCCCGGGGGTAAGCGGGAAACCCCGACCCAGGCGCGGGCGGCGGAGTTGGGCTTCAAGATCGGCACCTTCCCGACTGGCATGCTGTCACCGGTGATGGCCGCGATGAAGGCCGCCCTGGCCGCCATCGCCGCCGGCAAGTCCGAGTCCGAGGGCGCGCTGAGCGGGGACGAATTTCGCGAGACGCTCGGCTACGGCACCTACGCCGCCGAGGCCAAGCCCTTCACCCTCTGACCCGCTAGCGCCGAGCGTGGGGTGCGCCCGGCGCGCATCTCCGCCGGTCGGCGGTCAGCCTGGATCGATCCAGTTGTGCAGGGCCAGGCCGCCATCGACCACCACGGTGGTGCCGGTGACATAACCCGAGAAACGGTCCGACAGCAGTGCCACGGCCATCCCGGCGATATCCTCCGGCGTCCCGGTGCGGCCCATGGCGATCTTCGCTTCCAACGCCGCCACGTCCGCGGCGAACCCGCCGCCCGGGATGGCGCCTGGTGCGATGGCATTGACCCGGATGCCGTACGGCCCGAGCGCCCGCGCGAGTTCCTTCACGACCATGGTCTGACCGGCCTTCGCCGCGCTGTAATGCGGCAGGTTGCGCGGCGTCTCGGCGTGAAGCGACGTGAGATAGACCATCCGGCCTCGCAAGCCGGCATCGCGCATGTGCCGGCCGACACTCTGTCCGAGCAGGAAGCCGGAGCGGAGCGTGATGGAGTGCATTGCATCCCATTGCTCGGCCGAGACCGCCAAAGCCGTCTGGTCCTCCCGTCGCGGCGGTGCCGCGCAATGCACGAAGATCGAGATGGAACCGAGCGTCGCGAGCGCGCCGTCCAACACGCTTTGGAACGCTGTCGGCTGGGTGAGGTCGGCCGCGATGAAGCTGCCGCCGGTTTCGGCCGCGATCGCCTCCCCAGCCTCCTGCAGCACATCGGTGAGGACGACACGCGCACCCTCGTGGGCGAGAGCCCGGGCAATGCCTCGACCGATGCCGGAGGCGGCCCCGGTCACCAACGCCGTATCACCGGCCAGTAGTGCGCTCACTCGGCTCTCCCATTCTGACGACGGACAGGCTCCCAGTCCCGGGAGCGTAGCCAGTGTAGCCTTCCCGAGCTCCCTGCCCTGCTTATGTTTACGCTATTGACGGAATGGCTGCTCCCCAGAGCCGGAGCGCTTCGCCGTAGCGGGGGTCGCCGCCGGTCGCTACCGTGA
>CAXTWC010000032.1:24006-33508 GCA_964247805.1 uncultured Acetobacteraceae bacterium
CCCGAACTGGATGGGAGGAGCACGTCCATGAAGATCACCTTCTATGCCCACGCGAGCTTCCGGCTGGAAACGCCGGAGGTGAGTGTCGTCACAGACCCGTACACGCCCGGCGTGTCGGGCTTCAAACCGATCGACGAGCCGGCAGACCTCGTCATCATGAGCTCGGCGACCGACCGGTTTCACTCCGACCCGAGCCACGTCCGCGGTGAGCCAACCGTGGTGAACGCGCTGTTGGACGTCCCGCCGGAGGGTATGACGGTGCGCGGCGTGCCGATCCGCGCTTTTCCCACCAGCGAAAGCCTTACCTTCGACTTCGGGCGGGATCCCGACGCCAACGCGATGTACCTCTTCACCGTGGGCGGCGTGCGGGTGTTGCACATGGGCGACGTCGGCAATGCGGTCGCGCCGGCGGTGCTGGAGACCTTGTCCGGCCAGGTGGACGTGTTGCTGGCGTTGACCGGCGCCCACGCGACGTTGGCCCTCGAGGATCTCGACCAGGCGATCACGGCCATCGCGCCCCGCATCGTCATTCCAATGCACTACTGGCACCCCCGCGGCGTGCTCAAGATCGAACCGGTTGACGGGTTCCTGCGGCGCCATCCCAAGGGAATGATCGACCACCACGACGCGACATCGCTGACGGTCGACCCCGCACGACTGCCCGATTCGACGCGGATCATCGTGCTGGACCAAGCGCGCTAGTAGTGGGCCGATTCACCTGACGCTCGGATCGTGAGCGTCAGGATCGGACAACTCATTTTGGCGAGCATCCTTACCCGCGAACCACGTCGCGTAGGGCGTGGTTCGCACCATTCGCCGATTGTAGTCGGGCGACCCATCGGTCCACCACACTGGACCGCGTTCGCCCAACGCCACTTTGGCAGCGTCGACGCGACATCGGGCCGCTTCCTTGGCAGGCGCGTCTCCCGCCCGCATGGCCACGCCCTTGGCTCGCCGCGCCGACATCAATTCCCGCGTGAGCGCCTGCCGCAAGTCCGGAGCCAGATTAGGATTGCTGCATCGCCAGAGACGGCCTCGCACCACGAAGTAGCGACCGTCGGGCGTGGCTATCGTCAGGTCGGCCTCACCGACTCGAGTGCTCAAACCGGTGGCCCGCGATGCTCCCATGGATCGGCCTCCTGTGGCGCGGCGAGAAGTCACGCGCTATGACGCGACGGGTATAACGTCCCACCCGCCTCTCTCGCATCGCAGGATGAGCCATGTTCCGATCGACCGCCGCACTGCTTGCGACCGCCATGCTGCTGGCACCTGCGTTGGCCAGGGCCGCCGATGTGAATGTGCTATACGCCGGGTCGCTGGTGAACCTGATGGAGCACGGCATCGGGCCGGCGTTCGACAGCGCGACCGGCGATACATTCCGTGGCTTCGGCGGCGGCTCCAATGGGCTGGCAAACCAGATCAAGGGCAAGCTGCGGCATGGCGACGTGTTCATCAGCGCCAGCCCAAAGGTGAACGACTCCCTGATGGGCGGAGCAAATGGCGATTGGCTCACGTGGTATGTCACTTTCGCGCAATCTCCCTTGGTCATCGGCTATAACCCCGCCAGCCGGTTCGCGGCCGAGCTGAAGACCAAGCCGTGGTACGAGGTGCTGCGGGAGCCTGGCATCAAGATCGGCCGCACGGACGCCAAGCTAGACCCGAAAGGCGCGCTGACCGTGCAATTGCTGGATAAGGCCGAGCAAGTCTACCATCAGCCGGGCCTTGCGCAGGCCGTGCTGGGTGCCGCCGACAACCCGGAGCAGGTGCGTCCGGAGGAAAACCTGGTGGGGCGGTTGCAATCCGGCCAGATCGACGTCGGCTTCTTCTATTCGACCGAGACCGCCGACCTGAAGATCGCTGCCATCCCCCTGCCGCCGGAGGTGGCGCTCAGCGCCGTCTACACCGTGACCGTGTTGCGCGATGCGGCCGACCCGGCGGCGGCGGCAAAATTCGTGGACTTCCTGCTGAGCCCGCCAGGTCAGGCCGTCCTGAAGCAACACGGCTTGGATACGGTGACACCTGCGGTAACCGGCGACGCTGCGAAGGTGCCTGCCTCCATCCACATGCAATGAGCGGCCGCCCCGGCAGCGCGTGCTGGCGGTGAAGCCGCCTCGGGTCCTGCTGCCGCTTGCCGGGCTGCTGGCGGTCTATCTGGTTGCGCCGTTCGTGGCTGGCCTCAGCCAGGTCGGGTTGGCGGACTGGCGCGGTGTGGACGTCGGCGGGCTGGCGCAGGCGAGCATCGTCTCGATCGTCAGCGCGACCCTGGCGACGGGGCTGGTGGCGGTCTGCGGCATTCCGCTGGGGTTCGTGTTGGCGCGCGTGCCGGGTCGGGGCATGGCCGTGCTCGGCTTCGTCGTGCAATTGCCGCTGGCCTTGCCGCCGCTCGCCAGCGGCATCTTGCTGCTGTTCCTGTTGGGTTACGCGAGCCCGCTGGGCCGGCTGACCGGTGGGGCGCTCACCGACTCCTTCCTGGGCATCGTCCTGGCCGAGGCGTTTGTCGCCGCACCCTTTCTGATCATCGCGGCCCGGTCCGCGTTCTCGGGCATCGACCCGGCGCTCGAGGACGTGGCGGCGACGTTGGGCCATTCCCCTGGCGCGGTGTTCCGCCGGGTCAGCCTCGCGTTGGCCTCGCACGGGATCTGGGCGGGGTTGCTGCTGACGTGGCTCCGCGCGTTCGGGGAGTTCGGCGCCACGGTGATGGTCGCCTACCACCCGTATTCGCTGCCCGTTTACACCTACGTGGCCTTCGGCAGCGAGGGGCTGCCGGCGATGCTGCCGATCTTGCTGCCGACGCTGCTGGCCGCCGTGTTGGTGATGGCAGTCAGCGTGCGCACCGGGGTTCGACGCAAGCCACTTGGCACGCCTTTACCACTGCCTCCGGCCTTGGCCACCGCGCCGGTGCTGATGATCCCCCGCACTGGCCAGGCCCTGGCGTTCGCGTTCCACCGGCGGCGCGAAGGGTTCGATCTGGACGTAGCCTGGCGCACCGATGCCAGGCGTTTGTGCATCCTCGGCGCGTCCGGGTCCGGCAAGTCCGCCACCTTGCGTTTGCTGGCCGGACTGGACCAGGCGGAGCAGGCTGCCCTCACCCTGGACGGCCGCGATCTCGCCCAACTACCGCCGCACCGGCGCGCGATCGCCTATGTGCCGCAATCCTACGCTTTACTGCCCCAGCTGACCGTCGCCGAGCAGATCCGCTTCGGCGTCCATCACGACCCAGCCCGCGCCCGGCACTGGACGGAGCGGCTGGGACTGGCGGCATTGCAGCATCGCCGCCCGTCCGAGTTGTCACTGGGCCAGCAGCAACGCGTCGCACTCGCCCGGGCCTTGTCCTGCCGCGGCCGCCTGCTGTTGCTGGACGAGCCGTTCTCCGCCCTGGACGCCCCGCTGCGAGCCCGCTTGCGGGATGAGATGCTGACCGTCCAGGCGGAGCTCGATGGCACGACCATCCTCGTCACCCATGACCCGGCGGAGGCGATGCTGCTCGCAGACGAATTGCTGCTGCTCGCCGATGGTCACGCGTTGCAGTCCGGTGCGGTCGAGGACGTGTTCCGGCGCCCGGCCAACGAATTGGCGGCACGATTGCTCGGCAGCGAGAACGTGGCGGCCGGTCACGCGACAGGGCCGAATTGCATCACCGTCGGCGGTGTTGGCATCGAGGTCTCGGGGCCGCCTTTGCGCCCAGGTCCAGTCGGATGGGCGGTGCGGTCCGGCAGCGTGCGGTTTGCCGGCGAACACGGCTATCCGGCCGAGCTTGTGAGCGCCGGTGCCGTTCGGGGCGGGCAGCGCCACCTCGTGGTGCGCATCGGCGACGCAACGTTGCGCGTGATGGCTGACCCGGGCGGCTCGCCTACCCCGGGCCCGTGCCATGTCTCGATCGACCCCGCCGCGATCCAGGTTTGGCCAACGGCCGAGCCGGGGGTAGCCTTGGCGAAGGTTGCAACGACGCATCACCCGGCAGAGGTCCCATGAGCCGCAAGCCCGGCCATCAACTCAGTATCCGCATCGACCTTGCGACCGGCGGGCGCATTGGCCCCGGGAAGGTGGCGTTGTTGGAGGCGATCGGGGAAACCGGCTCCATATCGGCCGCCGGGCGGGCCATGAAGATGTCCTACCGCCGCGCCTGGCAGTTGGTGGAGGATCTGAACCGCAATCTCGGCAATCCGGTGGTCGCAACGGCCGCGGGCGGGGCGGGCGGTGGGGGCGCGCGGTTGACGGAGGCCGGGCGGACCTTGGTGCAGCAGTACCGGGCCGTTGAACAGGCCGCGTCCGACACGGCCCGCGGCCACCTGCAGGAGCTCGACGGGATCGTAGCGCGAAAGGCCGCCGACGAAGCGCCAGGCTGACGCCCAACCGCCCGCTTCCTCGCTTGGGGGTGCTCTCCCTCGGGGAGAGGGTTGGGTGAGGGGCCTAGCCACAGCCTCGCGTGTTGGCAGCCAGCTGCAAGCTCCCTCACCCCGGCCCTCTCCCAGGGGGAAAGGGAGAAGCACAAGGGGGGGTTTAGACCGCGACCATCACGTCCGACGACTTGATCACGGCCATGGCGTCGTCGCCGACCTTGAGCCCGAGGTCATCGATCGCCTCGTTCGTGATGGAGGAATGGATGGTGATACCGTTGCCGATATCGATGTGGACGTGGCCGGTCGTCTGGCCCTTCACGACGGCGGTGATCTTGCCTTTGATCTGATTGCGGGCGCTGAGCTTCATGGCACGTGTCCTGTCATCGCAGGCGCCCCATTAGCCCGGATCAGGAACGATAGACAGCTGAACCTTGCAGAAACAGCGGCCTTCCATTAGCCGCGCCACCCATGAAGCCCGCCCGGTCGAGCGCCTCCGATGCCTACGAAAAGCTGCTCGCCGCCATCGAGGATGGCGGCTTGTCGGCCGGCATGCGACTGCGCGAGAACGAACTCGCCGAGCAACTCGCGATCAGCCGCACCCCCGTCCGCGAGGCCCTCAAACGGCTGGAGCTGCAAGGCCTGGTCGTGCACGAGCCGCATCACGGCGCCGTCGTGGCGTCGCTGGAATACGGGCAGGTCATCGAACTGTACCTGCTGCGGGAGGTGTTGGAAGGCACCGCCGCCCGCCTGGCCGCGCAGCACGCCACCGCGATCGAGATCGGCGTGCTGGAGCGCATGGTCGAGGCGGACCGTGCCCTGACCCGGCAGCCCAAGCGCCTGGCCCAGAGCAACCGGCAGTTCCACCAGCAGATCCGCGACACCGCCCGCAATCGCTACCTCGGCAACGCCCTGGAGAACTTGCGTCTGTCGTTGGCGCTGCTGGCCGGCACCACCCTGGGTGCACCGGGCCGCGGGGAGGAGTCGATCGCGGAACATGCCGCCATCGTCGCCCGCATCGCCGGGCGTGATCCGGACGGGGCGGAGGCGATGGCCCGGCAGCACATCCAACAGGCCTTCCGGACCCGGGTGGAACTCGGGCGCTTGACTCCGCAGAGTGCCTGACCGAAATCCGGTATCCAACAGGATACAATTAGGGACGCCCATGGCTGACCCAACGTTGATTTACGATGTCGTCGTGGTAGGCGGCGGCAATGCGGCCCTCACCGCCGCAGTCACCGCGCGTGAGGCAGGTGCCACCGTGCTGGTGCTGGAGCACGCGCCCAAGGCGATGCGGGGCGGCAACAGCCGGCACACCCGCAACCTGCGCGCCATGCACACGGCGCCGACCTCGGTGCTGACCGAGGCCTACCTCGAGGACGAGTATTGGGACGACCTGTTGCGTGTCACCGGCGGGCAAACCGACGAGCACCTGGCCCGGTTGACCATCCGCGCGACCCAGGACGCCCTGCCCTTCATGGAGCGCTGCGGCGTCCGCTTCCAACCGTCGCTGACCGGCACGCTCAATCTGTCGCGCACCAACGCGTTCTTCCTGGGCGGCGGCAAGGCGCTGGTCAACGCCTACTACGCCGCGGCGGCCAAGCTGGGGATTGCGGTGCTGTACGACACCGAGGTCACCGGGGTTTCGCTAGACGACGGCTTCGTCCGCAAGCTGACCGTCACCAGCAAGGGCTTCCCGCTCGAGGTCCGCGCCAAGGTGGTGATCGCGTCATCCGGCGGCTTCCAGGCCAACATCGAGTGGCTGAAGGAAGGCTGGGGCCCCGCCGCCGAGAACTTCCTGATCCGCGGCACCCCCTACGCCAAGGGCGGGGTGCTCAAGCACCTGCTATCCCAGGGCGTCGCCTCCGTGGGTGACCCGGCGCAGTGCCACGCGGTGGCGATCGACGGCCGCTCGCCGAAGTTCGACGGCGGCATCGCGACGCGGCTGGACTGCATCCCCTTCTCCGTCGTCTTGAACAAGCACGGTCAACGCTTCTACGACGAGGGCCAGGACGTTTGGCCGAAACGCTACGCCATCTGGGGGCGGCTGGTGGCACAGCAGCCGGACCAGGTCGCTTACAGCATCATCGACAGCCGCAGCGAGCGCCTGTTCATGCCGTCCATCTTCCCCGCCATCAAGGCCGGGTCGATCGGTGAATTGGCCAGCAAGCTCGGGCTCGACCCTGCGGCTACGGAGGCGACGATCAGCGCCTTCAACGCCGCCTGCCAGCCCGGCACGTTCGACAGCTCCAAGCTCGACGGCGTGCATACCGATGGGCTTGATCCGCCCAAGACCAACTGGGCACGCCCCATCACCGAGGCGCCGTTCATCGGCTATCCGCTGCGGCCCGGCATCACCTTCACCTACCTGGGCGTGAAGGTGAACGAGCGGGCGCAGGTGATCATGGACGACGGCCGCCCCGCGGGTAATCTGTTTGCCTCGGGCGAAATCATGGCGGGCAGCATCCTCGGCAAAGGCTATCTCGCCGGGTTCGGCATGGCGATCGGCACCGTGTTCGGCCGCATCGCAGGACAGGAGGCGGCAAAGCGTGCAAACAATTGACCTGACCCGGCTCGACGCCGGCGAGCCCCTCGCGGACGAAACCCCCGCCATGGTGGAGGCACGCAGGGCGATGGAGGTGTGCAACGCCTGCCGCTACTGCGAAGGCTTCTGCGCCGTGTTCCCCGCCATGGAGCTACGCCGGGAATTCGCGGAGGGCGACCTCAACTACCTGGCCAATCTCTGCCATTCGTGCCGCGGCTGCTACTACGCCTGCCAATACGCGCCGCCGCACGAGTTCGGCATCAACGTGCCGCGCGTGCTGGCCGAGGTGCGGGCCGAGAGCTACGCCAAATACGCCTGGCCAGGCCCGCTCGCCAAACTGTACGAGCGCAACGGGCTGGTGATGGCGCTTGCCATGGCGATCGGCGTGGCAGGCGTGTTGCTGTTGGCGATGCTGCTGCAACGCCACGCCGTGCTGTTCTCGCCGCAGCCGGTGGTGCCGGGTCAGGGCTTCTACAACGTCGTGCCGTATGGCGTGATGGTGTGGGTTGCCTCGATTACCTTCCTGTTCTCGCTGCTGGCGCTGGGCGTCGGTTTCGCCCGGTTCTGGACCGACACCGGCGGCCGGGCCGCGGAACTCACCCAGGGCCGGCCGCTGTGGCAGGCGTTCCGGGACGCCGCGACGCTACGCTACCTCGGTGGCGGCGGGCATGGCTGCAACGACCGTGACGAGAGCTTTTCAAGCCAGCGGCGCTGGTTCCATCATCTGATGGCGTACGGGTTCTTGCTGTGCTTCGCCTCCACGTCCACGGCGACCGTCTACGACCACTTTCTCGGTTGGCCGGCGCCCTATTCGTTCTGGAGCCTGCCCGTGCTGCTCGGCACCGTGGGCGGCATCGGCCTGATCGCAGGGACCGCCGGGCTGTTCTGGCTAAAGCTGTCCGGCGACCACGAGCCGCAAGCCGCCAAGCTGCTGGGCGCCGATGCCGGGCTGCTCATGCTGCTGATGTTGATTGGCGTGACCGGATTGCTGTTGCTGTCGGTCCGCGCGACGGGAGCGATGGGCAGCGCGCTGGCCGTGCACCTTGGCTTGATCTTGGCGTTCTTCGTAACGATGCCGTATAGCAAATTCGTCCACGGACTGTATCGCACCGGTGCACTCATCCGCCATGCGATCGAGCGGCCTGGTGCTAGCGATCCGAAGCCGGTCGTGGTCATGCCGGGCAGCAAGGCTCGTTGAAAAAAGGTCCGGGAGGGCCGTAGGGAGAGACTATGTCTAGCAGCACGGCGCCTCAGATCACGGCCTCTGGTATGACACCCGAAGAGCGGCGGAAGAATATCGGCGCCGTCATCCGCGTCGCCAGCGGCAATTTCCTCGAGCAATACGACTTCTTCGTCTACGGCTACTACGCGAGCTACATAGGCCGCGCCTTCTTCCCCAACAACAGCCCGGCGGCCTCGCTGATGCTGTCGCTGGCGACGTTCGGCGTGGGCTTCCTGATGCGCCCGCTCGGCGCCATTTTCCTCGGCGCGTTCATCGACCAGGTGGGCCGTCGCCTCGGGCTGATCGTGACGCTCGGCATGATGGCGATCGGCACGGTCACCATCGCCGTCACGCCGAGCTTCGCCACCATCGGCGTCGCAGCACCGCTGGTGATCCTGGCAGGGCGCCTGCTGCAGGGCTTCTCCGCCGGCGCCGAACTGGGCGGCGTGTCGGTGTACCTTGCCGAGATCGCGACACCCGGCAACCGCGGCTTCTACTGCGCGTGGCAATCCGGCAGCCAGCAGGTCGCGGTGATGATCGCAGCCCTGATCGGCGCGGCACTGGCCGGCATGCTGAGCGCCGACCAAATGGCGAGCTTCGGCTGGCGCATTCCGCTACTGATCGGGTGTGCCATCATTCCGCTGATCTTCAACCTGCGCCGCTCGCTGCAGGAGACCGAGGCGTTCACCCGGATGAGCCACAAGGCCCCGACCGCAATCCAGGTGTTCCGCACTCTGGGGGCCAATTGGGCGATCGTGCTGATCGGCACGGCGATGTCGGTGCTGACCACCACCACGTTCTATCTCATCACCGCCTACACACCGACCTATGGGCGGGAGGCGTTGCATCTCGGTTCCTTCGGCGTGCTGATGGTGACGCTGGCCGTAGGTTTCTCCAACTTCGTCTGGCTGCCGATCGGTGGCGCGATCTCGGACCGAATCGGGCGTTATCCGCTGCTGTACATCATCCCGATCCTCGCCATCGTCAGCGCCTACCCGGTGCTGCTGTGGCTGGTGGACGGGCCGAGCCTCGGCAAGCTGTTGAGCGTGACGCTGCTGTTCTCCTCGTTCTTCGGCCTGTACAACGGCGCCATGATTCCGCTCCTGGCCGAGATCATGCCGCCACAGGTTCGCATTTCCGGCTTCTCGCTAGCCTTCAGCCTGGCCACGGCGATCTTCGGCGGGTTCACGCCGTTGATCTCCACCGCGCTGATCCAGGCAACCGGCAACCGTGCCGCTCCCGGGCTTTGGCTGTCATTCGCGGCGGTCGTCAGCTTGGTGGGCGTGGTCGCGTCGCACCGCGCCCGCGACGTGCCACTGCCGGGCGCAGACCTCCGCTAAGCGTTCCTCCCCTGCGAAGCGGGGGAGGGGGACCATGCCCTTGCATGGTGGAGGGGGC
>CAXTWC010000033.1:0-24923 GCA_964247805.1 uncultured Acetobacteraceae bacterium
GATCGCATCCCATGACCCACCCGGCGCCATGATCAGCAGCCAGTCCATCAGATTGCGCAGCTGGCGTACGTTGCCGGGCCAGTCATAGGTCTGCAGCGCCGCCAACGTATCGGCCGATAGTTCTCGCGGGGCCATGCCGGAGTTCTCGGCCGACCGCGTGATGAAGTGCCGGGCGAGTTCGGGGATGTCCTCCCGCCGCTCCTTCAGGCTCGGCATCTTCAGCGGCACCACGGCCAGGCGGTAATAAAGGTCCTCGCGGAACCGCCCGGCCGCGATCTCGGCCTGCAGGTCCTTGTTGGTGATCGCCAGCACGCGGACGTCGACCTTCACCCGCGCATTGCCGCCCAGCCGCTCGAACGTCTGATCCTGCAGGGCGCGAACGATCTTGCCCTGCGTTTCCAGCGGCATGTCCGACACTTCGTCCAGCAGCAGCGTGCCACCATGGGCGCGCTCCAGCACCCCTGCCCGGCGCGGCGACGATGCGGAGTCCTGCCCGGCCTCCACTCCGAACAGCTCCTCCTCGAACCGTCCCGGCGCCAGGGTGGCACAGTTCAGCGCCACGAACGGACCCTCCGACCGGCGGGAGCGGGCGTGGACCATGCGCGCCGCGACTTCCTTGCCGGAACCGGCCGGGCCATGGATCAACACGCGCGAGCCGGTGGGCGCCACCCGCTCCACCCCGGCGCGCAGGGTGGCGATCGCGCTGCTTTCTCCCGTCAGTTCGGTTTCCGCACCCGCACGCAACCTCAGCTCGGCATTCTCCCGCGCCAGCTTGGCCGCCTCCAGCGCCCGGCGGGCTTGCAACAGCAGGCGGTCGGACTGGAACGGCTTCTCCAGGAAGTCGTACGCGCCGTGCTGGATGGCGGTCACCGCCATCTCGATCGTGCCGTGGCCCGAGATCATCACCACGGGGATCTGCGGCTCCTCCACGTGGAGCGCCTGCAGGATCCCGAGGCCGTCCAGCCGCGAGTTCTGCAGCCAGACGTCCAGGATCACCATCGAGGGGCGCCGGGCTCGGAAGGAGGCGATCGCGGAATCCGAATCCGCCGCCATGCGTGTCTCGTAACCTTCGTCGCGTAGAATGCCGTCGATCAGCAAGCGAATGTCAGGCTCGTCGTCGACGATCAGGATCTCATGGGCCATGCAGGGTCTTTATCAGCTTTGCCGCCCAGGGGGACATAGGGGGGACGACATAGGGCGGCGACGGCTCAAGCGGCGTCGGCCATCGCTGGGAGGATGAGACTGGCAACGGCGCCCGGGCCATCGACCCGGTCCTCCAGAGCCAAGCGGCCACCATGGTCTTCCATGATCTTTTTCACGATGGCGAGACCGAGCCCGGTGCCCTTCGGCTTGTGGGTCACATAGGGCTCGGTCAGGCGGTCGCGATCCTCCGCCGGCAATCCCACGCCATCATCGCTCACGGATAGAGCCACCGAGTCGTGGTCCGTACGAATGGCCACCGCGATGCTGCCCCGCTTCTCGCCCTCATCTCGCGCCCGCATCCCGACAGCATCGGCGGCATTCATCAGCAAATTCGTCAGCGCCTGGCTCACCAGCCGCCGGTCGCACGCGGCAATCGGGCCGCGGTCGGGGAGATTGGTGGTCCACGTGATCTCCGGATGCGCCTGCCGCTGCAGCACCATCGCCTCCCGCGCAATACGGCCGATGTCCTCCGGCTTGATTACCGGCTGCGGCATCCGAGCGAAGGCGCTGAACTCGTCCACCATCCGGCCGATATCGCCGACATGGCGCACGATCGTGTCGGCGCATTGCGCGAAGGTCTCCGGGTCGGACTGAATCTCCATGGTGAACCGCCGCTTCAGTCGCTCTGCCGCCAGTTGGATCGGGGTCAGCGGGTTCTTGATCTCGTGCGCGATTCGGCGCGCCACATCGGACCACGCCGCCTTGCGTTGCGCCGACAGGAGTTCGGTGATGTCGTCGAAGGTCACCACGAAGCCGTCGATCCCCGCCCCCTTCATCTCCGTGCCGATCCGCACCAACAAGGTCCGGCGGTTGGAGGGCGGGCCGACCTGCACCTCGGCCGTGCGCGGGCGTTCCGGTGTCGCCTGCACTTCTTCCAGCAGCGGGCCGAATTCCGGCACCACGTGCTGCAGCGGCAACCCGATCGCCGCCATCAGGTCGCTGCCCATCAGCTCGGAGGCCGCCCGGTTCGGCAGGTCCACGCGGCCCTGCCCGTCCAGCCCGATCACCCCGGCCGACACGCCTGCCAGCACCGTTTCGGTGAAGCGGCGGCGCTCGTCGATCTGGGAGTAGGCGTCCATCAACTCGGTCCGCTGTGCCGCCAACTGGCCGGTCATGCGGTTGAAGGCGCGGGACAACCCGGCGATTTCATCCTCGCTGCGGATTTCCGGCACCCGCACCGTCAGGTCGCCGGCCCGGACCCGCTCGGCCGCGTGGATCAGCCGGCCAACCGGACGCGCGATCTGGTTGGCCAACACCAGCCCGGTCAGCACCGCCGCGAACAGCACCAACAGCGCTACCAGGGCGAAAATGACGGCGAAGGTCACCTGTAGCTTGGTGCGGTTGTCGTCGAGGCGGTGATACTCGGCGACCAGCCGCTCGGTGTTCTCGACGGCGGCGATGATCTGGGTGTCCACGGGGCGGTCCACCATCAGCATCAACTCGGGCACCGAGCCCAGTTTCACCACGGCTCGCACGTGATTGTCGTTGCCACCGCCGACCACCGCAACCTCGCCACGCCGGGCCGGCTCGATCTGTTCGTCGGTCGGCAATTCGACGAAGTTGCCGCTGAGCACGCCGGAAGAAACAATGATCTCGTGCGTGTAGGGGTCGAAGATCACCGCCTGGATCAGGCCGTGGAACGTGGTCTCCTGGTCCAACACCTGCTGAAACAGCTCCGGCCGATTTGCCAGGAAGGCACCGGCGCGGTTCAGCGTGATGGCAACACCGAGCGCGTCCGCCTTGATATTGTTGCGATGTTCCTCCAGCGAGGACTGCGCCGACGTTACGCTGGAGTCGAGCGCCTTGCGGATCCGGTCGTCGAACCAGGACTGGATGCCGAGGTTGAAGAAAGCCGCTGCGAATACCGCCACCACGATGGACGGGGTGACCGCCACCACGCCGAACATCAGCACTAGGCGCACGTGCAGGCGTGACCCGGCGGAACCGCGCCGCCGCTCCACCCACACCCGGGTCAGCCGCCCGGCCAGCACCGCGCCCAGCAGCAGCAGCACCGCCGCGCTGGCGAGCACGGCCACGAACACCAGGTTGGGCCGCAACGTGATCGGTGCGCCGCCCGACAGCAGCCAGAACGTGCCGATCGCCAGCAGCAGCGCCACCGCTGCCAGCACCAGTGTCACGACCTTGCCGAGCAGGATGTCCATCACCCGGCCCATGCGCGACCGCGCCGGCGTGACGGGCTCCAACGGCTCCAGGAAGACGTGGGTGTCCATCGTCAGCCTCCAGCTTCACCCAATGCCGCGCACCACTGCGATGTCGAGGTCGCGGATCTTCTTGCGCAGCGTGTTGCGGTTCAGCCCGAGCATCGCCGCCGCCTTGATCTGGTTGCCGCGCGTCGCCGAGAGCGTCATCTGGATCAGCGGACGCTCCACTTCGGCGATGACCTTGTCGTAGATGTCGCGCATCGGCATGCCGTCGCCGCCCGCCGCCAAGAATCGCCGGATATGGCGCTCCACCGCCGCGGCCAGGGGCTCCGACCCGGGGGCCGCCACCGGAGCCTCCATCTCGCCGCCGCCGACCGAGAGCTCGTTGGCGATGACCTCCTCGCCGATGATCTCCTGCGGGTAGAGCGCCGCAAGCCGACGCATCAGGTTCTCGAGTTCGCGCACGTTGCCGGGCCAGCGATAGCCGCGCAGCCGGTCCAACGCGCCGCTGTCGAGCGACTTGCCGGGCAGTCCCATCTCACGGGCCTTGTCCAGGAAGTGCCGGGCCAGCACCGGAATGTCCTCGGTCCGCTCGCGCAGCGGGGGAAGCCGGATCGGCACGACGTTCAGCCGGTAGAACAGATCCTCGCGGAACTGCCCGGCGCGGATCGCCTGGCGCAGGTCGCGGTGGGTGGCGGCGACGATGCGCACGTTGGCCTTGATCGGCTGGCGGCCGCCGACGGTGGTGAACTCGCCCTCCTGCAGCACGCGCAGCAAGCGGGTCTGCGCCTCGTGCGGCATGTCGCCGATCTCGTCGAGGAACAGCGTGCCGCCGGCAGCCTGCTCGAAGCGCCCCTGGTTGCGGTTATGCGCCCCGGTGAACGCGCCGCGCTCGTGGCCGAACAGTTCGCTCTCGATCAGCTCGCGCGGGATCGCCGCCATGTTGATCGCTACGAACGGCGCGGCACGACGGCGGCCGTAATCGTGCAGCGCGCGGGCCACCAGCTCCTTGCCGGTGCCGGACTCGCCGGTGACCATCACGGTGAGGTCCGCCGTGGTGAGCCGGGCAATGGAACGATAAATCTCCTGCATCGCGACCGAGCGGCCGATCAGCGGTAGCTTCTCGTCCTTTTCGATCGGCTCGGCCGGTGGCGGCAGTGGCGGCGGTGCGGCCAGCGCACGCCCGACCACGGCCAAAAGCTCCTTCAGATCGAAGGGCTTGGGCAGGTATTCGAACGCGCCGCGCTGGGCCGCCTTGACCGCCGTCATCAGGGTGGACTGCGCGCTCATCACCACCACGCGCAAATCCGGCCGGACCCGGCGGATACGCGGGATCAGGTCCAACCCGTTCTCGTCGGGCATGACGACATCGGTGATGACGAGGTCGCCCTCGCCGTCCTCGACCCACCGCCAGAGCGTGGCTGCGTTGGAGCAAGACCGGACCTGATACCCCGACCGCCCTAGCGCCTGCGTCAGCACGGTCCGAATGGACCGGTCATCGTCCGCAATCAAAACCGTCGGAATCGTCATTCAACCCCACTATCAATAGGGGTGCAGGGAACGACTGTTCCCTGCCGGGGTGGAGGGGCAGCGCCCCCCGCTACCCTTCCCCTTCGCCTTCGCTCATCACCGGCAGATGCAGGCAAAACTCCGTGCGTCCCGGCCGGCTATCCACTTCGATCAGCCCGCCATGGTCGGCCACGATCTTCGCCACCAGCGCCAGCCCCAGACCACTCCCTGACGGCTTAGACGTCACGAAAGGCTTAAAGAGGTGCGGCCTGATGTCCTCGCCGATGCCAGGCCCGTTATCCCGCACGCTCACCACCAAAGGCAGGTGCACCCGATGCGTCGAGCCCGGCACCGCCAGCCGCACGCCATGGCGATACGCGGTGGTGAGTGTGATCTCGCCATCCAGTTCGCCCGAGGTCACCGCTTCGGCGGCGTTTTTGACCAGGTTCAGCAGCACCTGGACCAGTTGGTCGCGGTTGCCGAGCACCGGTGGCAAAGACGGATCGTACGCCTCGGTGAACCGCAAATGGCCTGCGAACCCGCTCTGCGCCAGGCGCCGGACATGCTCCAGCACGCGGTGTATGTTGACGGCGCGGAGCTCGATCGGCTTCTCGTCGAACACCTCCATGCGGTCGACCAGCGCGCGGATGCGGTCGGCCTCGTCGCGGATCAGCACGGCCAACTCGCGGTCGCCCTCGGCCACGCTGCTTTCCAGCAACTGCGCCGCCCCCCGGATGCCGGATAGCGGGTTCTTCACCTCATGCGCCAGCACCGCCGCCATGCCGCTGACCGACCGGGCGGCGGAGCGGAACACCGTCTGGCGGTCGAGCGCACGGGCCGCCGAGGCATCCTGCAGCGAGAGCAGCACCGCACCGGGCTCCTCGTTCAGCGCCGTGGCCTGCACCGTGATGTCCTGCTTGTGCAGACGGGGGCTCTCCAAAGTCAGATCGTGGTCCGAGATGGTGATGCCGTGCTGGCGGACCTGTTCGATGAGCGCGAACAGCGGATGGTCGCCCGGCAGCAGGTCGGCAAGGCCCATGTGGGAGAGCTGCTGCATGGACAGGCCGAGGAACTGCTCGGCCGCATGATTGGCGAAACGGAACCGGTTGGCTGCATCCAGCAACAACACCGGGACGGGCAACGCACCCAGCATGACGGCAGCGTCCACGGCCGCCGGCGCACGGCCAACGACCTTGAGCAGACTGCGCGCGACCGCTCCCGTCATGCTGCCAACATCTCTGGCGCGTCGATCATGGGGTCGTAGAACTCGTCGATCAGGCGGCGCACCGACGCCACATCGTCACACCGCATCACGGCGGCGCGGAACTCGGCCGAGCCGTGCAGTCCCTTGGAGTACCACGCTACGTGCTTGCGCCCGAGCCGCAGCCCCGGCTGGATGCCGAAATGGACCAGCATCGCGTCGTAGTGCTCGAGCAATATCGCCTTTTGCGTCGCCAGTGACGGATCCGGCAACCGCTTGCCGTCGCGCAGATAGGCCGCCACCTGGGCCGGAAACCAGGGCCGGCCGTAACAGCCCCGCCCCACCATCACGCCATCCGCGCCGGAACGGGTGCGAGCCTCGGCGGCTTGCTCCACCGTGGTGATGTCGCCGTTCGCGATGACGGGTATGTTCACGGCCGCCTTCACCCCGGCGATGAAATCCCAGTCCGCCGACCCGGTGTAGAATTGCTGCCGGGTGCGGCCGTGCACCGTCACCAGGGTGATGCCGCACTCCTCGGCGATGCGGGCCAGCCGCGGCGCGTTCAGGTTGGCGTGGTCCCAGCCCATGCGCATCTTCAGCGTAACCGGCACCGGGACCGCGCGCACGGTGGCCTCCAGGATGCGGGCGGCGGCCACCTCGTCGCGCATCAGGGCGGACCCGGCGCTTTGCCCGACCGCGACCTTTTTCACCGGGCAGCCGAAATTGATGTCGATCAGGTCGGCGCCGCGCCCCTCCGCGATCCGCGCCGCCTCCGCCATCGCGGCCGGTTCGCAGCCGGCCAACTGGATCGAATGCGGTCCGTCGCCATCGACGCTGGCCATCCGCATCGTCGCCTGATTTTCGCGCACCATCGCCCACGATGCGATCATCTCGGAAACGACCAACCCCGTTCCCAGCCGCTTGGCCAGCCGCCGGAAGGGCAGATCGGTGACGCCCGACATCGGTGCCAGCACCACAGGCGTCTCGATCGTGACCGCGCGGGGTCCAGCCCCCAGCGTGATGGAGGGAAAAGGTGCAGTGCCTAGCATTTGGGCAAAATACGCGCCGCCCAATCACATAGCAATCGCCGTCCTTTGACGGGCCACCCTTTCTGCCGCTTCATTTTCCCGCCTCCCGATTCCTTGCGGGAGCATTGACGCGACAACGCCCGCCGCGCATTGACGCCGCCATGCGTATCGCCGCCATCCTGGTCGCCGCCGGCACGGGTAGCCGTTTCGGCGGGTCCTCCCCAAAGCAATTCATGACCGTAGCGGGCAAACCCGTCATCCGCCACGCAGCCGAGGCGCTGCTACCGCACGTCTCCGCCCTACTCCCCGTGGGTGACGCCGAGCCGATCGCCGCCGCCCTGGAGGGCTTGCCGGTAATGCCAGCCGTGCCCGGCGGCGACACGCGCCAAGCCAGCGTGTCGGCCGGGCTGCGAGCGCTCGCCGCCACCGCGCCCGACATCGTCCTGGTGCACGACGCGGCCCGCCCCTTCCTGCCCGTCAACGCCATCCCCGCCCTACTCGCAGCACTCCGCACCCACGACGGCGCGATCCCTGCCGTGCCCGTGGCGGACACGTTGAAGCGCGTGCAATCCGGCCGCATCGTCGCGACCGTGCCGCGCGACGGGCTGTACCGGGCGCAAACCCCGCAGGCCTTCCGCTACCACCTGCTCCGCGCCCTGCATGCGACGGGCGACGGCGGCGCCACCGACGACGCGTCGCTGCTGGAGATGGCCGGCCATTCGGTCGCCATCGTCCCCGGCTCGGATGACAACATCAAACTCACCTACCCGGAGGACCTCGTGCGGCTCGAACGCGCTCTTTCCCCCGGCCTGCTGCCACGCACCGGCACCGGGTTCGACGTCCACGCCGCCGAGGCCGGGCGCGCGCTGGTGCTGTGCGGCATCACCGTGCCGCATGATTGGGGGCTGGCGGGCCACTCCGACGCCGACGTCGGCATCCACGCCCTGTGCGACGCGATCTACGGCGCCTTGGCGGAGGGCGACATCGGCCGCCATTTCCCCCCCAGCGAGGCCGAGTGGAAGGACGCGGACAGTGCCCGCTTCCTGCGCCACGCCGCCGGGCGGATCGCGGCGCGGGGCGGCATGCTGGCCAATGCAGACGTGACGCTGATCTGCGAGCGGCCGAAGATCACGCCGCACGCACCCGCCATGATCGCGCGGGTGGCCGAGTTGCTGGGCGTGGAAGAAGGCCGCATCTCGATCAAGGCCACCACGACGGAGCGGTTGGGCTTCACCGGGCGCGGTGAAGGCATCGCGGCCCAGGCGATCGCGACCGTCTTGCTGCCGGCATAGGAGAGACACCGATGAAGATCCACGTCCCAAACTTCGCCGCGTTCATCCTGACGACGTCTATCCTGTTAGCCGGCTGCACCGCCCAGGTACCTGACTACCCGATGCCCCCGCCGCTCCCCGCCGAGACCATCCCGCTTCCGCCCGTGAGCGAGGAGCAGTTGATCTGGCATCCGGGTGACTGGCTGTACGTCGCTGGGTCATACCGCTACGAGCCGGGGCATTACGAGCCGCGTGGCAACCACGGTGCGCTGTGGACGCGTGGTCATTGGGCTGGAACGAGCGGCCACTATGTCTGGCTTCCCGGCGCCTGGAGCTGACATCGAGTCGAGCAGGATCGTCCTATCGCCAAGCCAGCTGACTCGTACGCGAACGAGCAGGGCGGCTGTTTACCTACGACATACATTTGAAAGGTGGTCGGAGCGGCGGGATTCGAACCCACGACCCCCTGTCCCCCAGACAGGTGCGCTACCAGGCTGCGCTACGCTCCGATGCCGCGGGGTGTAGCAGCAGCATCCGAGAGCCGCAACGCCTAGGGTAGCAGGCCGCGGATCTGTTCCAACTCGGCCAGCACGTCCTGCAGCAACAGCCGCAAACGGGCGTTTTCCTCCTGCAGGGCAGCCGCGCCCGGCATACCATCGGCAAACGCCGCCGCCGCCTCGACCGCAAGCAACGAGGACTGCTCGGGCTGGCCAGCACGCTCCGCCGCTGCCGCCGCGCGTTCGGCTTCGGTGGCGGGCGGGATATCGTCGGAGAGCTTGCCACCGCCCTCCCGCAGCAATCGTTGCACACCCTTGATGGTGTATCCCTGGATATACAGCAGGTCGGAAATACGCCGGAGCAGGGCAATGTCATCCGGGCGGTAATAGCGCCGGCCACCACCGCGCTTGAGCGGTTTCACCTGCGGAAACTTGGTCTCCCAGAAACGCAGGACGTGCTGCGGGATATGCAGCTCGTCAGCGACCTCGCTGATGGTGCGGAAGGCATTCGGCGCTTTTTTGGGACGCGCACGGGCCGGATCCGGCGCGTCGTTCGCCGGGGCGACCAGGGTCATTCTTCGTCACCGGCGAACTCGTCACCAGGCGGCACGGCGGTGCCGTTCACATGCGCCTTGAGCACCTGGCTCGGCCGAAATACGAGGACGCGTCGGGGCAGGATGGGCACCTCCACCCCAGTTTTCGGGTTGCGGCCGATGCGGCGCCCCTTCTGCCGGACAGAAAAGGTTCCGAAGCCACTGATCTTGACCGACTCGCCGCTTTCGAGCGACTTCGACAGCCGGTCGAGCACCGTCTCCAGCAGATCCGCCGACTCGTTCCTCGATAGGCCGACCTGGGTATAGATACGCTCGGCCAGATGGGCACGGGTGACGGTTTGCATGCCGGGCACGCTATGCGTTGCGGCTTGTAACCGTCAAGCAAACGCACTGGAAATAAACAAAACTGCCACCGCTGTGGCGCTAGAGTCGCACCAGTGCCGATCCCCAGGTGAGGCCACCACCCAGGGCCTCCAGCACCAGCAGGTCGCCGGGCTTCATGCGCCCGTCATGCCAGGCCTCGGCCAAGGCGAGCGGGATCGAGGCAGCGGAGGTGTTGGCGTGACGATCCACCGTCACCACGACGCGATCCGCGGGCAAGCCGAGTTTGCGGCCCATGGCGTCGATGATGCGACGATTGGCCTGGTGCGGTACCAGCCAGTCGACGTCCGCATGCCCCAGCCCGTGCGCGGCCAAGGCCTCGTCCACTACAGCGGACAGCTTGGCTACCGCGTGACGAAAAATCTCGCGGCCGTTCATCTTCAGGTGGCCCGACATCTCCCGCCGGCCAACCGCACCATCGATATACAGCAGTGGTCCCAGGTCGCCTTGCGCATGAAGATGGGTCGACAGGATGCCCCGGTCACCGGCTCCACCGCTCTGCTCGGCGGCGCGCAGGAACACGGCGCCGGCCCCGTCGCCGAACAGCACGCAGGTGCCGCGATCGGTCCAATCCAGGATCCGGGAGTACACTTCGGCGCCGATCACCAGAACACCACGCACCTGCCCGGTGCGGATCATCGCGTCGGCGATACTCAGGCCGTACACGAACCCACTGCACGCCGCCGACACGTCGAAGCCGAACCCGCGGCAGCCAAGCGCCGCCTGCACGCCGAGTGCGGTGGCAGGGAACGCATTGTCCGGCGTGCTAGTGCCCAGGATGATGGCATCGACATCGGCCGCGGTCGCACCGGCATGGGCCAGAGCCGCTTCTGCCGCCCGGGTGCCCATGAACGCCGCCGTCTCGTGCGGGGCAGCCAGATGGCGCTGGCGGATGCCGGTCCGTTCGACGATCCAGTCGTTGGACGTGTCGACCGTCAGCGCCAGTTCGTCGTTGCTCACGACGCGCTCCGGCAGATACGCGCCGGCGCCCTCCATCACGGCCCGCAGCATCAGCGCGAGGCCGCCAGGACGGGGCCGGTGTCGCCCCCCAGCAATGCGATGCGGGCCAGCCCGTCGCGGATGTGCTCGTTGAAGCGGTGCACTACCATGTCGATGGCGACATCGGTCGCGTAGGCGAATTGCTCGGCATCCGTGCCGCCGTGCGACTTCACCACGACGCCGTTCAGGCCCAGCATGATGGCGCCGTTGTAGCGCCGGGGATCGACCCATTCGCGCAACCGCTCCAACCCGGGGCGCGCCAGCACATAGGCGAGCCGGCCGGCCAGGCTGCTACTGAACACCTGCTTGAGCAGAGTGAACACCAGTTTCAGCGCTCCCTCGCCCGTCTTCAGCGCCACGTTGCCGGTAAATCCGTCGGTCACCACAACGTCCGTCGTGCCGGCAGCGATGTCGTCACCCTCGACGAAGCCGTGGAACTGCGGCCCGATGTGGCTGGCACGCAGCACCTCCGCCGCCTGCCGCACCCGGTCGTCGCCCTTCAGCTCCTCGGAGCCGATGTTCAGCAACCCGATCGTCGGCGCCGGCAAGCCCAGCACGGCGCGGGCGAACACGTCGCCCATCACGGCGAACTCGACCAGGTTGCGGGAGTCGCACACCACGTTCGCGCCGAGGTCGAGCATGATCACGTCGCCGCGGGCCGAAGGGGCCAACGCCGCCAGCGCAGGGCGGTCGATGCCGGGAAGGGTCTTGATGACGATCTTGGCCAAAGCCATCAGGGCGCCGGTGTTGCCGGCCGAGATCACCCCGGATGCCTCGCCCGCCGCTACCGCGTCGATCGCGATGCGCATCGATCCATTGCGCACCCGCAGGGCGGCGGTCGGCTTCATGTCCATGCCAATCACGTCCGGCGCGTGGCGCAGCGTGCAGCACTGTTCGAGCCGCTTGTTTGCCATCAGCGGCCTCAGCTTGGCTTCATCACCGACGACCAGGAAGCGAGCACCGGGATGCCGCTCTGCTGCGATGGCCAGACCGTCGATCACGACGCCTGGTGCACGATCCCCACCCATCGCGTCCACGGCGAGGGTAAAAACCCCCGTGGGTGCGGGGGCGGCTGCTTCTGCCACGTCGTTCCTCGCTACCCGGCGCGATGCCGGCAGCTCAGACCCGGACAGCGCCCTTCAGCGCCTTCCCGGCAGCCACGACCTCGCGGCCGTCGTAATGGCCACAATGCGCACAGATGTGGTGCGGGCGCTTCAGCTCGCCGCAGTTGGCGCATTCGGCATGGGCCTCGGCGACCAAGGCATGGTGGCTGCGGCGCATCCCCATGCGGGATTGCGACGTTTTCTTCTTGGGAACGGCCATGGGCGTGCGCCCTCCGGATCTGCGTGGCGAGAAGTGCCGCAGCTCGAGGGCGCGGTGCTTACGTCACAAATTGGCAATAGCTCAGGGCGCGCCCAGTAGCAGAGCTGCCGCACGCCCGCAAGCAGCCCGAGGCTAATCCGGCTTGCGGAATTTCGCCAGAGCACCGAAAGGCGTGTCCGGAACGGCCGTGACATCCGCCGGCAACACCGCCCCAGGCTTGCGCGGATAGGGATCGAGCGCCAGCGCGAACTGCTCCACGGTCGCCTCCCCCAGTTCCAGCGTGCCGTCTTCGATCGGCAGCTCATCGGGCTCGTCCGGGTCGTCCGCATCCTCGCTCTCGTCTCCAGCGGGCACGAATCGGACGGCGAACTCCTCCACGACGTCCACCGCGAACGGGTCGAGCGACACCACGCATTCCTGATGCAGCCGGGCCCGTAGCGAGCCCTCCGCCTCCACGACCCCGCCGGGGGCCGGGCGAAGCGACCAGCGGCACTGCACCGCCTGCACCGAGGGCACCAGCAAGCGGCGGGCGATGGCGGCACATTCGGCTTCGCTCGCCTCGACGGTGACGGTGAGTCCCGTCGCGCCTACCCGGTCGGCCGGTATCGGCCGGGACAGCTCCAGCACGGTCACGCCGGCACCAGGGGGGCGAACCTGAACCGTCCGGCCAGCAACTCGGCCGTGGGAGCCGCCTCGAGTTGAGCCACCAGACCGCGGACGATGGCTGCCAGGCGGGGGGCGGCCTCGGCGGTTTCGCCACGCCAAATATTGCGGGCCAAGGCGGCCTCCAGCACGGACGGATCCGTCGCATCGAGTGCCGCCTCGTAGGCCGTCGCCCGGCCGTGGAACGCCTCCCACATCGCACGCATGTTGCGGGCGATGGTGACGTCGCCGGCACCCAACTCCCGCAGGTTCATGTCTATGTCGGAAAACATGGCGTCGAACACCGCCTGCGCCACGGACGCACCCGGCGGCGGCAACGACCGCAGCCGGCGGATCAGCATTGCCGCGTGCAGCCCAATGAGGTCGAAGCGGCCGTCCAGCGTATCGGGCACGCCAAGCGCCTCATAAAAGTATGGAGCCCGCGCCGCCGCGACGGACGCCGTATACAATTCGTACCCGGTACGCTCATGGCGACCGCGTCCCAGCAAACCAAAGAAGGCCATCACCGCCCCATTCCAACCCGTTGACACCAGGGCGCCCGGCGTGACACGCCAACCCCGCAACCGGTACACTTCACATCTCGGCACATAACGCGGCGGCCTGCCGGGTCAACCTCACCGCCGCCCGGCTAGGACGATACCGTGAAACGCTCCGCCTGCGCTCTCCTACTTCTCGCCAGCCTGACCGGCGGATGTTCCTTTCTCGAGTTCCCTCCGCAGCTGCGTGGCAACCGGGTCACCGACGACCAACTGAAGGACCTGGTGCCCGGCACCTCCACCCGGGCCGACGTAACGAGCGCGCTGGGTTCACCGACGGCCAGGGCGGCGTTCGACGATAATACCTGGATGTACATCAGCGAGGTCACCCAACCGCGAGTGGGCCGGGTGCAGGGCGTCAACAGCCAAAACGTCGTGGCGGTGACCTTCGACGACCGTGGCGTGCTGCAGTCGGTGAAGCAGATGAGCCAGAAGGACGCGAAGCCGGTCGACGTCGTGTCGCGTGCTACCCCGTCGCCAGGCAGCGAGGCGACGTTCATGCAGCAGTTGCTCGGCAACGTGGGCCGGTTCACTGCCGGCCCGAATGCCGGTGGTGGGCAAAGCGGTGGATCGGGCAGCAACCCGCAGCCGTGATAACGTGAAAGGCCCTCTCCCAGTGGGAGAGGGACAAGCGTCGTGGGCGTTAGCCGAACGGCATGCCGGTTTCGATCGGCAGCGCCGGGTCACGGCTCCACTCGTTCCAAGAGCCGAAATACATCCGCACATCCTGGACACCCGCTTCACGCAGCGCGATCAACGAGTTAGAGGCGCGCGCTCCCTTGAAGCAATAGAGATACACCGGCGTCTCCGGCTTCACACCCACGGTGTGCAACTCGGCCAGCAACTCCTCCTTGGATTTGAACATCGGGCCGGAAGCGGTGGGCTTCATCAGACGATACCACTCCAGCCACTTGGCGCCGGGTATGCGGCCCTTGCGCGGGGCGAAATCCGGCCCGTAGGGGGAGGACGAGGTGCCGATCCACTCGTCTACGTCCCGCACGTCGAGCTTGACGATGCTGTCGTCCCCGAGCGCCGCCAGCATGTCGTCCTTGTCGAGCATCATGTGCTCGCCATCGGCAGACACCGGGAAGGTCTTGGGCGTAGGGTGCGCCAACTCGGTGGTGACGGGCATGTCGGCCGCCTGCCACGCCGCCAGGCCGCCGTGTAGGATGTGCGCCTTGGGGTAGCCCAGGAACGACAGCAGATAGTAGCCGCGGCACGACATGCCAAAGCCCGAGTTCATCGAACCCTCGTAGAACACGACGGTCTCGTCCCCACCGATCCCGGCGGCTCCGAAGGCGGCGGTGAACTTGGTCTTCAGCTCCGCCATGCCCTCCTTCGTCGACATCGCCAGATAGGTGAAGATGTCGAACATATTAACCGCACCTGCGATGTGTCCGGCGGCGTAGTTGTCGGGGGATCGGGTGTCGATCAGCACGATGCCGCCCGCCTGCATCATGGCGGACAGCTCGGCAGGCGAAATCAGGACTGTGTCGGGCATCGTGCGCGCTCCTGGTGGTTGCAGTGGACCTAGTTGGCTTCGATCCGGCTAAGCTCCTGCTTTAGATGCCGGCTGGAAGGTGTTATCATCGCTACGAAATACCCCTCGCGCAGTCGTCGCTGCACCGGTGACCCGGTGATGAACGCGCGGGCACCAGTATGCAGCATCGCAGCCTCGGTCGCCTGCAGGGTCAGCTCTCCGGTGCGCAGCCTGGCCTGCAACACCTCGCGCACATAGCCGCGCGAGCCATCCCGCGGTGTCTCGGCCAGACGCATGATGGTGGCCCGCAAGCCGTCGAGTTCCGCCTCGAAATACGGCGGACGCCGCGGCAGGAAACGGTTGGTCGACTCGTGGTTGGCATCCGCCTGCACCATGGAGTCGATGCTCGCGCGGATGACGCCGAGGCCCATGCCGGTTTGCAGCAAGACAAAGCCAGGGCGGATGCGGGGGATCATGTCGCCCAGCGGGTCGGCCAGCATCATCTCGTCGGCGATGAAGGCGCGGCGAAAGCGCACGGAGTACGTCCCAGTGCCTTCCAGCGTCGAAAAGTGCACGTTCTGCCGGATCTCGACGCCGGGCTGACCGCATTGCACCATGGCCATCATGCGGTGCTTGGGATCGTCCGCGTCGATGAACACGGTCCCGAACCAGTGCCCCTCGCCCAAATTGCTGACCCAGGGGAGCACGCCGGTCACCACGTAACCACCCTCGGCCCGGGTCGCGCGGAGGGCAAAACTCTCGATGCCGGAGAGCGCCTTGATCGGATTGGACAGCCCCGTGCCGCCCAGCAGCGTCCCATTGGCGATGCCGGGTTGCAGCTTGGCACGAAGCGGTGCGTTGTCCGTGTTCTCCAGATACCAGCCGCAAGCATCCTGGCACCACGTGCAGAAAGCGGTGGACATGCAGTGCGCGGCGACCTCCGCCATGGCAGCGATCGCAGCCCCGAGGTCGGATTGGCCGGATGCGGCGAGGTGGTGGCGGAATGCCCCCGCCCCACCCATCCGCCGCATCAGATCGGCGGGATAGACGCCCTCGTCGATCTGGTCGACCAGGGGCGCCAACTCCACATCCAGCAACCCCCTCAGCTCCGGAACCACGGCGACGGCGTCGTTGGCGAGTGCGAGCGAGTGGCTCATGCCGGGCGCTCCCTGGTGTTGCCGATCAGGCCATGTCGCAGTTCACGGGCACCGGCTTGCTGAACGTGTTGGCGACCGGCGACCACGTGCGGGCATGGGCGACCAAGGCGTCCAACTCCTCCTTCGGCGCGTCCGCATCCAGGTGAACCTTCACGCGCACGGCGTCGAAACCGACCGGCTTGGGGCTGGTGTCGCCCGTGCCCCAGACGGCGGTGATGTTGATGTCGGCTTCCAGCTCCAGCTCCAGCGAGCGCACCGTGATGCCACGCGCCACGGCGTTGGCGTGGATGCCAACCGCCAGGCACGAGCCGAGGGCGGCCAGCGAGGCTTCCGACGGGTTGGGCGCCGTGTCGTCCCCGAGCAAGGCCGGCGGTTCGTCCACGATGTAGGGTGGCAGGTCGCGGATCATGTTGAGGTGGCGGAAGCGGCCCTCTGCGATCGTCTTGCACTTGAGGGTCTTGATGGCCTGCGGGTTGGCCCGGCCTTTGGCGATCAACTCGTCCAGCCCGCCCTTGTCGATCGGCGCAAGGCAGCCGGTCATCGCACCCGGCCCATCCGAGACAGCCGTGTCGAGGGGCATCTTCGTTGCGGTGGCGCTCATCGAGCAACTCCTATTGTCGTTGGACCGGACGGTATCCCGGACGCCCGGGTATACAGACCGGTCTGTCTGTACTCGCAGTTAGCAGTATGCATCTCGCGTGCCACACAGCCGGCTTGCAGCTTTGGCCGGTCGCTGCGAGTTTTGCCCCCGTGACCGAAGCCGCCATCGACCTGCCCCGAGTTCAGCCCGCCCACGAACGCATCGTGGAGGCAGCCCGCGAGTTGTTCTGCCGCCATGGCATCCACGCGACGGGGATCGACCGGATCTTGGCCGAGGCCGGTGCCTCCAAGATGGCGCTGTACGGCCGTTTCGGCTCGAAAGACGCCTTGCTGCGCGAAGTGCTGGCCCGCGAGGGGGCGGATTGGCGCGCCGGCTTCTTCGCTGCCCTGGAAGCATCGGACCCGGATCCGGTGGTTCGGTTGCAGGCCGTCGCCGTCGCGATGGAACGCTGGTACCGCGGCGGTCGGTTTTACGGTTGCGCGTTCATGAATGCGATCGCCGAGCACGACAAGTCGGAGCAGTGGCTGCGCGACGTGGCCGGAGAGCACCATGGGCATGTGCTCACCTATTTGGCCGATCTGGCAGCTGCTTCAGGCTTCACGGAGCCGACGATCGTGGCCCGGCAGGTGCTTTTGCTCATAGATGGTGCAACTGCTGCCCTAATGGTCACCAATGACCCTGGGGTGCTCGCGATCATGGCGCGAAACTTGACGGCCGTGCTGCACACTGCCGACCGGAAAAAATTGGACTGAGCCGCGGCCCTCCCTACCCCCGTAGGGAGCACTCGTCGGCTCAAAGCCGCTGCAATCGATCATAGAAAACCGTTGCATTACCGCGACAAACATTGTTACGATCATTGCGTTTTCAAACTGATTTGATCGTTCGCGTTATTTCACGCGATCCAACGCTTGCTGTTTCACAACATCTTTAGGGAGACTTGGATATGCCCGGATCAATCAACTTGACCGAGGAAACTCAGCCATTCGATCCAATGAATGCCAAATACCGGCAGTTACTGAAGAACCTGCAGGGTAATATACTTACCTCTCACGGGCGGCACTTCGCTGTCCATACATCGTTCAAATTTGGCAGTGACTTGGGGAAGGCCAAAGCCGCCGTCGCCAAGCTGCTTCGTGCCGGCTTCATCACGTCAGCGGCCGAGCAAGACGAGCAAACCCAACGTATCAAGCGAAACCCCGCGGAACAGGAAGTGTTCGGCACGATACTACTCAGCGCCAGCGGCCTGAAAGCTCTGGGCCTGATTGCCCCAGCTGGCTTCGGCAATAGCCGCAACCCGCCGGGACCAACCGTCAGCTTCACCTTCGACCAGCCGATGCGCGCAGCAGCGACGGAATTGGGTGACAAACCGCAGCAGGACTGGGACCAGCAATACCTCGGCACCATCGATGGCCTGTTAATCATCGCTTACGGAAACCGCACCTCCGACAACACGCAGCCGATCCTCAACCAGTTGTATGCCCACGCCCAAAAGGCCCGTGACATCCTGCAGACCGGCGCCACGGTGCTCGCCGTGGAAACCGGGCACGCGCATGTGCTCGGCGGCGAGCCCCGCGAGCATTTCGGCTTCGTGGACGGCGTCAGCCAACCCCTATACCGCACGACCGACGTCGCGGCCGCCGGGCAGCATGACGTGTTCGATCCATCGGATGGCCTGGTCGACTTGCTGGTGGCGGACCCGTTTTCCAGCGCCGCCGATGCCTTCGCGAGCTTCTTCGTGTTTCGCAAGCTCGAGCAGAATGTCCGTGGCTGGCGCCAAGCCGTCGCGGCAACGGCGGACAAACTGCGGCAATCGCCCGGCCTGGTCGGCGCGATGGCGGTCGGGCGGTTCCAGAACGGTGACCCGGTGGTGCTCTCCGCCCAGCCGAGCGGCCCGGAACCACAGGCGCTGGTGCCGAACAATTTCGGTTTTGCCAACGACGTGCAAGGCTTGCACTGCCCCTATCACGGCCACATCCGCAAGGTGAACCCACGGGGCGACACCGACCGCAACTTCGGTTCCGGCAACGGCGCGCTCACCCCAGGCGAGCGCGCCCGCCGCATTGCCCGGCGCGGCATCACCTATGGCGACCGGGCGCTGGATCTATCGGACGCACCGGACAAGGGCGTGGGCCTGCTGTTCATGTGCTACCAGGCCAACATCCCCGACCAGTTCGGCTTCATGCAGAAGAACTGGGTGAACAACGACGCGTTCGGCCGTGCATCCCCGGCGGTCGGCCAGGACGCCGTGATCGGCCAGGGCAGCCACACCGTCCCACAAGTCTGGCCAGCGCCGTGGGGCGGGCCTGGCACGTCGACGCAGCCGGATTTCGGCCAGTTCGTGACCAGCAAGGGGGGCGAGTTCTTCCTCGCTGTCAGCATTCCCACACTGGAAGCGCTGGGCTGACCGCAACTCCGCAGGGTTGAACCATGCTTTTCACGTCGATCCTGGACGTCGCCTTGGGGGTCGTGTTCGCCTTCCTGGCCGTCAGCCTGGTCACCAGCGCGCTCGTGGAGGCAGTGAACTCGCTCCTGAACCTGCGGGCGCGTTCACTGCTCGCCGGCATCAAGAGCCTGGTGAACGACCCGGCCTTCGACGGGCTGGCCCGTGAACTTTACAAACACGCCGCAGTCAGTCCACGCGGCGCCGGCGACTCAGGAGACGACACGACTGCGGCAGTCCTGAAACACATGCCGGCCTACGTGGATCCGAAGCAATTCGCGTCCGCCCTGTTGGACGTTACCGGGCTGTCCACCGCCGGTGTTGCGGCTGCCGGCCGCCCGGCAGCCCAAGCGGTCGCGGACCTGCAGGCAGCCTTGGCGGCCGCTTCACCCAACATGCAGGTCGCACAGTGGCTGCAAGGTGTCGTGCAACGTAGCAAAGGCGACATAGACGCGGTCCGCCTCGAGGTCGCAAACTGGTTCGACAACGCAATGGACCGTGTTGGGGGTACCTTCAAGCGGCGCACGCAACTGATCTCGTTCGTGTTCGCTCTGCTGATCGCGGCCGTCCTCAACGTGGACACGGTTCATCTGGCAACGGCCCTCTGGGAACATCCGATCGTTGCCAGCCGGCTGCAGATCCCGCCCTCGCTGCCTGTCAATGCCGACGGAACGGCACCGGATGCGAGTGCGCTCGAGACAGCAGCCCAGACGATCACTCAAGCGCTCGAGACCGACCTGCCGGTGGGCTGGGCCCCCGGCCACTTCCTGGAAGTGGCCGTGCTCGCGCAAGCGCCGGACGCCACCAAGTTCGTCAACCTTTGGCAGGCTCCGCGCTTCGGGACCTGCCTGGTTGGCTGGCTGCTGACCGCCGCAGCGACCCTGTTCGGCGCGCCCTTCTGGTTCGATACCCTGCAAACCTTCGTTCGACTCAAGGGAGCCGGGCCAAGCCCCGCCGAGAAGAAGGATCGTTCCGCGGCGTCGGCATGATCGGGTTGCGGCGTCAGGCCTTTTTCACGCCCCAGAAGCACGTGTTCCCCGCATGCACCACGCCGTCCAGCGCGCGCGTCATGGCGGCCGGGATGCGGTACGAGCCGATCGGGATGTATGGCACCTCCTGAAACGCCACGGTCTGCATCTGCTCGCACACCTTCTTCTGTGCGGCCTCGTCCGGGGCGGCGAACCACTGGTCGCGCAGACCCTCCAGCACCGGGCTCACCGGCCAGCCGAACCAGCCGCCCTTGCCATTGCCCCGCAGCGGAAAGTGGCTGCCGGGATTGGACAGGGTGATGCCGTTCCACGACGTGCAGAACGAGTTCCAGCCACCCTCCGCCGCCGGCTTGTCCATCGCGCGGCGGCCGACCAGGGTGCCCCAATCCATGCTCTGGTAGTCGACGTTCAGGCCGATCTCCTGAAACACGCTCTGCGTCACCTGCGCCATCGGCACGATCACGACCTGGTCGGAGGGCGACATCAGCACGACCTTCTCGCCCTTGTAGCCGCTTTCCGCCACCAGCTTCTTGGCGAGTTCGATGTCCCGTTTGCCGGTGAACACCCCGATGTCGGCGTCGTTGGCCATCGGCGAGCCCGGCGTGAAAATGCCCGACGGGACGCTGATCAGTTCCGGATGGTCGCCTACCACCGCCGTCATGAAATCGGCCTGGTTGATCGCCGGCAGGATCGCCCGCCGCAGCTTCGGGTTGTCGAACGGCGGCTGCGTGTGGTTCAGCGCGATCACCGAGGGGAACACCAGCGGGTCGATCACCAGCGTCTGCAACCCCTTCTGCGCCCGCAGCATCGGCAGCAGGTCGAATAGCGGGTTCTCGACCCAGTCCACCTCGCCTTGCTGCAGCGCGTTGGCGGCGGTCGCCGGGTCGGTGATGACGTGCCACTCGACCCGGTCCACATACACGGCCTTGCTGCCCGACCAGTAGGACGGCGGTTCCTGACGGGGCAGGTATTTGTCGAACTTGGCGTAGGCCACGAACGAGCCGGAGACGCGCTCGTTGGGCAGGAAGCGGAACGGCCCGCTGCCGGTCGCGTCGGTGATCTGGGTGAAGGCGTCCACCTCGGCCGAGCGCTGCGGCATGATCGGGCAGATGTCGGGCCCACCGAGCGCGAAAGTCATCAGCGGGAACGGCGCCGTCAAGTGGATCTGGAAGCGCTTGTCGTCCAGCGGCTTGATGTCGTCGGTTTGGGACAGCAGCTTTTGGCCGAACCCCTTGCGCTTCCCCCACCGCTTGATCGAGGCGACGCAATCGATCGCCCGCACCGGCGCGTTGTCGTGGAACAGCAATCCGTCGCGCAGGGTGAAGGTCCAGGTGAGCTTGTCGTCGCTAATCTCGTGCCCGGCGACCATCTGGGGCTGCGCAGTGAGCGACGCGTCGACGCCATACAGGGTGTCGTACACCATCATGCCGTGGTTGAAGGCGACGGTGGCGGTGGTCCACACCGGGTCGATGCTGGACAGATCGGCCTGTGGGACGAAGCGGATGGTCTTCGCCGCCTGGGCCCGAGCCGAACGCGCGAGACCCGCGCCAGTCAATGCCGCACTGCCCACCAAGAATTGCCTACGCCACATCGTGTGTCGATCCCTTGCATAGCTGACCGTCGGACTATGCATGGCGGCTAATGTCGGGTGCAATGACCCTACGATCTAATATCCTCGTGCCGGGTCATACAGATTGGGCAAGGGCTCTCCCGCTTCGAACCGGCGGATCGCGTCCGCCACATAACGAGCCCGCGAGCGGCGGCTGGCCAGGCTGGCGAGATGCGGCGTGACCGTGACCCGCGGGTGCACCCACGCCGCGTGGTCCGGCGGCAATGGCTCCTCGGTGAACACGTCCAGCACGGCGCCGCTCAACTGACCGGAGTCCAGGGCCGCGGCGAGATCCTCCCACACCACGTGCCCGCCCCGTGCCGCGTTCACCACGGCCGCACCCGGTGGCAGCAGGGCGATCGTTTCGGCCCGGATCGCGCCGCGGGTCTCCAGAGTGTCCGGCAGCAAACATACCAGGATGTCCGACTGGCGCAGGAAATCGTCCCGCTCCGCCTCGCCCGCATAGCAGGCCACGCCGGCGATCGCCTTGGGGGTGCGCGACCAGCCGGCCACGTTGAAGCCCAGCCCGGCCAGCATCACGGCGGCCCGGGCACCGAGATTGCCAAGGCCCATCACCCCCACCGTCACCTCCGGCGCACAACGGTCGGCGTCGAAGTAGTCCCAATTCCGCTCCGCCTGCGCCGCCGTCACCCGGCGCCAACCCCGCAGCAGCGACAGGCACGCAAGACAGACATATTCCCCCATGCGCTGCGCCGGCTCCTCACCGCCCATGCGCACCAGTGGCAGATGGGCAGGCCAAGCCGGGTCGCGGGTGATGTGGTCCACACCCACGGCGGGGGACAGGATCAGCCGCAGGTTCGGTAGGCTGGCCAGGCGGCCCAGCTCCGGCTCCCAGGGCAGGACGTAGTGCACGTCCTCCGGCTGCACCGCCGGGTCATGCCACCAATGCACCCGCAGGTCGGGGGCGGTTTCGGCGAAGTAGCGCTGCCAGTCGGGCACCGCCGCCTCGCCACCTGATTTTACGAGCAGGACCGTCAATGGATCTCGCCCGATCGCATCACGGCCTGGCGCAGCTTGGCCGGGGTGAACTCGGGGTCGGCGCAGATGTCCAGGATCACCTTCTCGCGCCGGGCGATCAGGTCGATCGCGTCCGGCAGCTGCTTCACCGCAGCGGCCGGGATCACCACGGCGCCGTGGGCGTCGGCGTGGATCACGTCGTCATGCGCGCAGTTCATGCCGAACACGTTCACCGGCTGGCCGAAGCTGACCATGTGCACGTGGGCGTGGCTCGGCCCCACCTTGCCGCCGACGATCTGGAAGCCCGGCGCCAACATCGCCGTGTCGCGGAACGAACCGTTGGTGACGCAGCCCAGCGAGCCCAGCGCCTTGTGCACCGTCGAATGCACCTCACCCCACCAAGCGCCGTAGCCGGGCTCGTCGTCCAGATCCTGCAACACGACGATGGTGGGCATGGCGGCCTCGGCCACGTAGTCGAACCAGTCCAAACGGTCCGCCACCTTGGCGCGTGGCGCTTCCTTGGCGCGGATGAAGCCGACCCGGGCCAGCCCGACCATCGGCTTGCCCTCCGGCACCGCGGCCACCATCGACGCCGTGGTGAACCCGATGGCACGGCGCTCCGGCACGATCAGCTCCAGCCCGTTGCAGATGGTAGGCGTGTCCCAAACGGCCAGCGCCTCCAGGTCTTCCGCCGTGAATGGATAGGGCATGGCTGTCTCCTGCCGTGTTGATGGTGCGGCAGCATCCCCCGGGAGAGTGGACGGTAGCAAGCGTTGCGCGGTGCAGGCCCGGGCCCCGCCATTCACAGCGTGTGCCAGCGAGCTTCATACATACCGTCATATGATACATGCCAGCCGGACGCATTCTACGCTGCAGCACGCAGTCCTAGGTTCCGCTCGCCAACACTGCCCTATCGGGGTGGATGGCGAGCAAGAATTCGGTCCGCAAACTTGGACCAGCTAGGAGCGCCGTTATGAAGACCACTCTACTTGTTGCGACGATTGCCCTCGGCTTGGGTGCCCATGCTGCTTTCGCCGCTGAAGGCGCTGGCGACCCGTTCCCGTTCCGCGCGCCCGGTGTCACGCACGAAATGTCCGGGTTCAAGCAGGCGCCCGGCGCGTCTGACGACCCGTACCCGATGAAGAACCCCGGCCACGTCGTCACCCAGGCTGAAAACGATGCTCTGTTGCCCGCCAACGGCGCAGAAGGCATGCCGCAGAGCGTGAACTCGTTGCCGAAGGGGTTTGCGAACGGCATGGGATCCTACGCGCAGCTCCGCCCGGCCAGCCCAACCGCCGTGGCTCAGGCAAACGGTGTGTCCCGCACGCACGGCTAACGCCTATCCCGCCTCGCGTCGCATCATTTCGGTTGATGCGGGGCGAGGCGGCCTTCCCACACCACGGCGCGATCAGGCAGCCTTGCTGTTGGGGAGTGATCGGGCATGACGGTGGCAAGCGGCGGACAAGCGGTCTATGGGGCCGCGATAGGCATCTTGATGCTGGATGCCCGCTTCGCCCGTGTTCCTGGCGACATGGGTAATGCACTGACTTGGCCATTCCCGGTGCAATATCGGGTTGTGCGCGGCGCCAGTCCCGACCGCGTCGTGCTTCACCAGGCGGAGGGTTTGCTGCAACCGTTCTTGGACGCTGCGGCCGACTTGGTAGCCCACGGCGTTGCCGCCATCACCACGAACTGCGGTTTCCTGTCCCTGTTCCAACGCGAACTGGCCGCGCATGTCGGGGTGCCAGTGGCGACGAGTGCACTGATGCAGGTGCCTTGGGTGCAGGCCACGCTACCGCCCGGCAAGCGCGTCGGCGTGGTGACGATCTCGGCTGGCAGTTTGACGCCGGGCCATCTCCAAGCAGCGGGCGCGCCGGTGGACACGCCGATGGTCGGCTGCGAGGACGGAACCGAACTGTTCCCGGTGCTGATCCGCGGTGATCGTAATGATCTGGACACGGTAGCTGCGGAGGCCGACGTGGTCTCGGCCGCCAAGTCGCTGGTGGCCGCTCACAAGGACATCGGCGCGATCGTGCTGGAGTGCACCAACATGCCGCCCTACGCGGCCGCGGTGCAGGACGCGACGGGGGTGGCGGTGTTCGATTCGGTGACGCTGGTGCACTGGCTGCACGGCGCGGTCCAGCGGCAAGCCCGATAGGGCTGACTTGAAGCTCCTCCGGCATCCTTCACGGGGGAGGTGGCGGCGAAGCCGACGGAGGGGGCATCGGGGCCAGGTTCGTGCGCGCCCAGCCCCCTCCACCCTGCTTCGCATGGTCCCCCCCCCCCGCCAGCGGGGGGGGGGACCTAATTGGCGGGGTGGGGGGGAAGGGCCCCCGCGGCCG
>CAXTWC010000033.1:24933-33140 GCA_964247805.1 uncultured Acetobacteraceae bacterium
CCCTCAACCATGCTTCGCATGGTCCCCATCCCCCGCAAGCGGGGGGGGGAGGACCTAGCACGCGGGTTACGGGATAGCGTCACACGCGCTCGTGCCGGAACCAGACGCCGGATGCCACGGCCGTTCCCATCACCACGCCATAGACCACGAGAGCTACGCCCAGCACCGCGAACATCGCTTGCAACGAGCCCGTCACCGTCAACGCGGCCCAACCTCCGCCGATGGCGACCACCATCCGCACGATGCCCGCAAGCAGCGGCCAGCCCAGCCGCCCCGCGCCCTGCGATGCGAAATACAGCGACAAGCCGAGCCCGAAAAAGCCGTAGGTCGGGCCGACATAGTGCAAATAAGCCGTGCCGCTCGCGAGCATGCGGGGATCACTGCCGAATAAGGTCAGCCAAGTGACCGGCCACGTCGCTGCGGCAAGCCCGATCGCCTCCGTCACCACGAAGGACAGCGCCCCGCCAGTCAGCGCAATGCGCAGCGCACGGCGTTGTTGCCCCGCGCCGATATTCGTGCCGACCAGCGCCACCAACGGAGCGCCCAGGCCGAACACGAGTGGGATCAGTAGATATTCCAGCCGCGCGCCCGTGCCGAAACCGGCCACTGCGTCCGGCCCGGCGGCTGCCCCGACCAGTGCCGTCACCATCGCCATCGTCAGCGTCGTGTTTAGCGTGTTGACCGCCCCGATCGCGCCGACACGTAGGATGTCGGCCGAGAGATGCCAGGTGAGCCGGGCCCAGCGCAGGCGCACCACGCAGCGTCCCGACATCACGTACCAAGCTAGAATGACCAGCATCAGCCCCGTCGTCAGCACCACCGCCAGCCCACCGCCGGCGATGCCCATCGCCGGGATAGGACCCAACCCGAAGATCAACAGCGGCGAGAGCGGCACCAGCAGCACCACGCCGATGCAGACCGCGAGCGAGGGCACCAGCATGTTGCCGGTGCCACGGATCACACTGGCGAAGGCGTTCAACAACCAAATCAGGATGTTGCCGGTAAATACCACGTTGGAATAGGCCAGGGCCGCGTCGAGCGACCCGCCCTGCCCGCCCATGGCGCTGTAGATCTGCCGCCCGAACACCAGGAACAGCGCCGACGTCGCCAGCCCGAGCACCCCGTTGATCACCAGGGCATGGAGCACCAGCGCATCCCCCTCGCTCCGCCGCCCGCCACCCAACGCGCGTGCGATCGCCGACGAGATGCCGCCCCCGAGCGCCCCGGCGGACAGCATCGTCATCATCAGGTAGCCCGGGAACACGAGGGCCATTCCCGTCAACGCATCGAGGCCGAGATGGGAGACCCACCACGTCTCAATCAGCCCGGTGGACGCCTGCGCCATCATCACCAGCACATTCGGCCAGGCGAGATGCAGCAGCGTGGGAATGATCCGGCCGTGTAGCAGTCGGCGGGTGCGCGGGCTCATCGCCACGGATGCGGATGGCTGCTCGGCCGTCAGGCTCGTTGTGACTACATTCATGATACCGACCTACCATAGGTCGGTATCATGATGCTAGCGAAAGCTGTGGAGGGTTAAACCGCGGGGATGATCCGTGCTTCCCGCAGCCTGGTGAACAGGTCGAAAAAGGCATCGTCGGTCGGCTGATAGTCGAGGAAGCCCAAGCGCCGGCTCTTGCTCATGTCGGTGACGACCTCGATCGGGCGGCCCAGATCGGCATCGGTGTGCCAGGCCGAGGTCAGGCGATTGAGGTCCGGTTCGACCAAGCCATGCCGCGCGGCGATGTCCGCCCAGATCGGCCCGGCGTCCGCGAACTGCTGCTCCAGGGGCGTGCCGTGCCCGGGGAACGGTGCCGGTTGCACGCCGAACCAGCCGGCGAGGCGTTGCCACATCCAGCTCCAGCGGAAGACGTCTCCGTTGACCACATTGAACGCCTGATTGCGGCCAGCCTGGGCGGTGGACGCCCACTCCAGATGACGAGCAAGCTGGCGCGCATCTGTCATGTCGGTCAGCCCGTTCCACTGTGCGGCGGAGCCGGGGAACAGGAACGGACGGCCGGTTTCACGGCAGATCGTGGCGTAAGCCGCCAGGGTCACGCCCATGTTCATCGCGTTGCCAATGGCATAGCCGATGATCGTGTGCGGCCGATGCACGCTCCAACCGAAGCCATCGCGCGCCGCAGCGGCGAATACCTCGTCTTCCTGGGCGTAGTAGAAGTTCTCCAGGTCGAGGCGCGGCTGCTCCTCGCGGAACGGCGTGGCGGGCAGCGTGCCTTTGCCATATGCCTCGAATGGACCGAGATAGTGCTTCAGGCCCGTCACCAGGGCCACGTGCTGCACGCCCCCATCCGGCCGCAGCGCGTCCAACAGGTTGCGCACCATGGCACTGTTGACGCGGATATTCTCCGCCTCGGTCGGCTGCCGCATCCAAGTGCAGATGAACACGTGGCTGGGACGCCGGCCTTGCAATGCGGCCCGCAGGGACGGCGGGTCGAGCAGGTCGGCAGCCAAAGGCTCCACCCCGTCCATATCGCGCGAGGGGCGCCGGGCCAAGCCGTCCACCGCCCACCCCTTCGCGGCCAAATGCCGTGCGAGCGTGTTGCCGACGATGCCGCTGACGCCCACCACCAATGCCGATTTGGTCATGCCTAGCCTTTGCTGAAGTTAGTGCCCGACGGATCGGACGAAGTTACAAGCCGTTCGACGGGGTTGTGGTTGCGCTGCAGCATTTCGCCCCAGGCGCGATGCTGGGTTGTCCAAAGCGGCCGTCGGTCCAACTTCCGCACGATCCACTTGCTTCAAAGGCACACCCGTATGACCCACCCCGCCATCTCTCCCGGAAAAGCGGCTGTGATCACCGGCGCCGCCAGTGGCATCGGCCTCGCGGCTGCCCAACGATTCGCAGCGCTCGGCATGGCCGTGTGCATGGCCGACGTGAACACCGCCGACCTGGAGCGCGAGGCCGCCGCCCTCGCCGCGCAAGGCGCCGACGTGCTACCCCTGCCCACCGATGTCAGCGACCCGGCGCAGGTGATCGCGCTGCGGGACGCGGCAATGCACAAATGGGGCTCCGTCTCCGTGCTGATGAACAATGCCGGGCGTGAGGCCAAGAGCCCGATCTCGGCCGGCCCGGAAGTATGGCGGCGAATCCTGGAGACCAATTTGTGGGGCGTCATCAACGGCGTGCAGACCTTCACTCCGGCAATGCTGGAAGCAGGACAACCGGCGCTGATCATCAACACCGGGTCGAAGCAAGGCATCACCACGCCACCGGGCAATACCGCCTACAACGTCAGCAAGGCGGGGGTGAAGGTCATCACCGAGGCGTTGGCGCACGATCTGCTGGGCACGCCGGTGTCGGCCCATCTGCTGATCCCCGGCTTCACCTTCACCGGCTTCACCCGCGTGCGCACCGACACGCAGCCACCGGGCGCATGGTCGCCGGAGCAGGTGGTCGACTTCATGCTGGAAGGGCTGGAGCGCGGCGACTTCTATATCCTATGCCCCGACAACGACACGACGCGCACACAGGACGAGAAGCGCATTCGCTGGGCGGCTGAAGACATCGTCCAAAACCGCCCCGCCTTGTCGCGCTGGCACCCCGACCACGCCGACGCGTTTCGCGCCTATATGGAACAATAACAATGCCCAAGACCGGCGCGCTGCGGCTGCTCTGGCCGTTCGTGGCGCGCTATCGCTGGGCGGCTCTCGGAGCGACGGTGGCACTGCTGGCCTCCGCGGGGCTGGTACTGGTACTCGGGCAAGGTCTGCGCCACCTGATCGACGGCGGCTTCGCCAGCGGCAGTCCGGCGCGGCTCAATGCCACGGCGTTGGCAATGTCGGTGGTGATCGCGCTGCTGGCGTTTGCCACCGCGTCTCGGTTCGCCCTCGTCACCTGGCTCGGCGAGCGGGTCGGGGCCGATCTGCGCCGGGCCGTGTTCGACCATGTCGTGTCGCTGTCGCCCGTCTGGTTCGAAACCGCGCGCACTGGCGACGTGCTGTCCCGCTTGCAGGCAGACACGGCGGTGCTGCAGGCGCTGGCCGGGTCGGCGCTATCGCAGTGGCTCCGCTCGGCGCTGTTGCTGGTGGGCGCGTTCGGCATGCTGGTGGTGACGTCGCCGCTGCTCTCGGGGCTGGTAGCGGCAGTGGTACCGTTCGTCGTGGTGCCGCTGGTGGTGTTCTCCCGCCGGGAGCGGAAACTGTCCCGGGTGGCGCAGGACCGCATTGCCGACCTCGGTGCCCTGGCGGAGGAAACGCTGGGCGCGCTCCGCACCGTGCAGGCCTTCACGCAGGAGCCGTTCGCCCGCAAGCGGTTCGCCGATGCCACCGAAGGGGCGGTGGCCGCCGCCCGCGCCCGCATCCGCTCCCGCGCCGGAGTGATCCTGGTCGTGATCCTACTCGGTTTCGGCGCCATCACGCTGGCCTTGTGGGTGGGTGGACAGCAGGTGCTGGCCGGCAAGCTGTCGGGCGGGTCGCTGTCCGCGTTCGTGTTCTACGCCGTGATCGTCGCGACGTCGGGCGCCGGGTTGAGCGAGTTGTGGGGCGATCTGCAACGCGCCGCCGGGGCCGCCGACCGCATCGCCGAAATCCTGGCCGAGCGACCCGAGATCGCAGCACCCGCCCACCCGGTGGCGCTCCCCTCCCCGCCGGCCGGTCGCGTCGTGTTCGACCAGGTGACGTTCCACTACCCGGCGCGCCCCAGCCTGCCCGCCTTGCACGCCTTCAGCCTGACGGTGGAACCGGGTGAGACGGTGGCGCTGGTCGGCCCGTCCGGTGCTGGCAAGACGACGGTGTTGCAGTTGCTGCTGCGATTCTACGACCCGCAGGCCGGCAGCATCCGGCTGGATGGGGTGGATCTTCGTCAGGCCGACCCGGCGCAGGTACGCGCCCGGCTGGGACTGGTGCCGCAAGACCCGGTGGTATTCGGCGCCGATGCCTGGACCAACATCCGCTTCGGCCGCCCCGACGCGACCGATGCCGAGGTGCGCGAGGCCGCCCGGGCCGCGCATTGTGGGTTCATCGAGGCTCTGCCGCAGGGCTGGGACACGTTCCTGGGCGAGAAGGGGGTGCGCCTTTCCGGGGGGCAGCGCCAACGCCTGGCCATCGCCCGCGCCGTGCTGCGCGACCCGGCGGTGCTATTGTTGGATGAAGCCACCAGTGCACTGGACGCCGAGAGCGAACACGCCGTGCAGCAGGCGCTGGCCGCGTTGTCGCGCAATCGCACCACCCTGGTGATCGCGCACCGCCTGGCCACGGTGCGCCGGGCGGACCGGATCGTAGTGGTGGACGAAGGCCGCATCGTAGCCAGCGGCACACACGACGCGCTGGTGCGCGGCGGCGGGCTATACGCGAGGCTGGCCGCCCTGCAATTCACCGAAGCCGCGTAGATCGCTAGATCCTCCCCCCGTCACAACGGGGAGGTGGCGGCGAAGCCGACGGAGGGGGCGCACGGTCCGTGTCCCCGGCCCCATCCACCATGCTGCGCATGGTCCCCTCCCGCGCTTTGCGAGGGATGACCTTGAGAGCCAGCGCGTCAGCCGCCGGCGACGTATGCCCGCAGGCTCTCCACCTCGTTGGTCTGCTGGTCCAGCCGTGCCTTCACCACGTCGCCGATGCTGATGATGCCGACCATGTGTCCGTCCTCCATCACCGGCAAATGGCGGAAACGCCCTTCCGTCATCGCCGCCATGGCCTCCGGGACCGTCGTTTTCGGCGTCGCCGTCTGAACCGCGCGGCTCATCGCCTCGGACACCGGAAGATCGAGAGCGGGGGCGCCATGCCGGGCCAGGCAGTGCACGATATCGCGTTCGCTGATGATGCCGGCCAGGACCGTCCCCTCCATCACCGGGGCCGCACCGATGCGGTGCTGCGACAATTTCGTTACTACATCGGCAAGCGTCATCGCCGATGTCACAGTGACGGTCTCGCCGGTTTTATGGCGGAGGATAGCTGCGACAGTCATGTCTGGGATCCTCGTTCTGGGTTCCGAGGTCTCGCGCCCCGGTACAGCCATCCTGCGCGTGCACAACGGCCAATTGCAAAAAACAGCTGTGCGGTGCAGCAAAGCGCCAACGAATCGAGGAACACCGCCCATGATAACAAAGCTGATGCTGGGATTGGTCTGCCTGTTCCCATTCGCTGCAATGGCCGCCGATCCCGGCCCGGCCCTCTCACTGGCCCCTGGCGGTACGCTGCGGGCGGCGATCAATTTCGGTAACCCGGTGCTGGCGCAGCGCGATCCGGCCGGCGGCCCGCCCCGCGGCGTCTCCGCAGACCTCGCGCGCGAGTTGGCCCGGCGGCTCGGCGTCCCCTTGCAATACGTGCCCTACGACGGCGCCGGCTTCGTCTCCGACGCAGGAAAGACCGGGGCATGGGACATCTGCTTCCTCGCCATTGACCCGAAACGCGCGGAGGGGATCGACTTCACCGCTCCCTACGTCGTGATCGAAGGCGCCTATCTCGTGCCGCAGGGATCACCGCTGCACTCCGTAGCGGAGGTGGACCGCGACGGCGTGCAGGTAATGGTGGACCACGGCAGTGCCTACGACTTGTTCCTGCAACGTGCGCTGCACCACGCCAAGCTGGTCTATCCCCCCACGGGCCGCCGCGCCGGCGAATACTATCTCGCCGAACCGGTGGACGTGCTCGCCGGCGTGCGGCAGCCGTTGGTGCAAATGGCACAGGCACACCCGGCGTTCCGGATGGTCCCCGGGCGCTTCATGCAGATCGAGCAGGCAGTGGGCACCTTGCGCGGGCGGGAGGCGGGCCTGACGTATATCCGCAGCTTCGTAGAGGAGATGAAGGCGAGCGGGTTCATCGCAAAGAGCCTCGAGGCGAGCGGGCAGGCAGATGCCGAGGTAGCGCCGGCCGCACCATGATGGCGACAAGTCGAAACCGGTAAATCCACAGGAGACTCAGCGTGATCCAGTCCATCAACCTCGCCGCAGCGCTGGAAGGCGTGAGCGAGCACTGGTCGCCCAAGGTCGTCGGGCGTGTGAACGACCAGTACGTCAAGGTGGCCAAGCTGCTCGGCGAACTCACCTGGCACAAGCACGACGACGAGGACGAATTGTTCCAGGTCATCAGCGGCTGCCTACGCATCCAATTCGAGGGCGGCCGCGAGACGGTGCTCAACGCGGGCGAGTTCTGCGTCGTGCCGCGTGGCGTGCTGCACAACCCAGTCGCCGACGAGGAATGCTGGATCGTCTTGATCGAGACTGTCACCACGAAGCACACAGGCGATGTACAAACGCCACGGACACGGTCGATCGAACAGCAACTGGCCTGACGAGGCAGGCGCTATACACGACACCACACCCCTTTTCACGATTAGATGACCGTTACGAAATAGTTACGATATGCAACCCAGCATGACTTACGTTTCCGGAGTGCTCTCGTATCGTGCACGACAAACGTTGGATATCCAGCGCACTGCCGGAGGATCTGAGCATGGCTGAAGGCTATGAGGGTTGATTTTTCGACCTCTACGAAGGTCATCAATCCACACCGGGATCGATTGATTGCTGAATTTGGGTCGTTGCGTCCCGACCCCACCTTTGTAGTGCCAGATATCGAATACTTGTTCGTGCTCTATATCAATCGTTGCGGTTCGAACTACCTCTCTCAGGCATTGGCCTCGACTGGCTTGCTCAACGAGGCTGGTGAGTTCTTCAACGCAGATACGGTTCTAGCCCATAGTCGCGAGCAGAGGCTGACCTCGCTGCAGGGTTACTTCGCGTATCTACCGCAACTCGTTGCCCGTAACGGCTGGCTCGCATGCAAGCTCGCGATCGAGCACGTGGATCTGCTACGCGAGGCCGGCATTCTCGATGTCATCCTCCCGCGCAGCCATTTCATCCTTCTGGAGCGGCAGGACCGGCTGGCGCATGCGATTTCCCGCTGCATTGCCTGGCAGAACCACCGCTGGACGTCGGAACACCCGAGCGACGTCCGGGATGAATGCCTGATCTATTCTCGCCAGTGCATCGAGCAGCAGCTCTATGACATCGAACTGGCCAAGGGACATCTGTATCGCTTCATCGCGCAAACCCGTCAGTCGCCGATACACTTCACCTATGAAGCGTTTGTCGCAGCACCGCAGGAATACCTGGATCGGATTGCCGCCCGGCTACGACTACCAGGACTGCCGCTCGATCGCTCCCGCATCCGCATCGAGCGGCAGAGCAACCGCGTCAACGAGGCATGGCGCCGTCGGTATCTAGCGGGGACGTAACGCGAGTGCGCCC
>CAXTWC010000034.1:0-32954 GCA_964247805.1 uncultured Acetobacteraceae bacterium
ATGCCCGGCGTTACGCGGACATCCTCCGCGGCTGGGTGCCGAGCGGCCAAGGCAGCACGGTGCAACTCGCCACGTCGGACGAGCGCGACGCGCACGAGACGCTTGCCCGCTTCCGGCTGACCGCCGAGCCGAGCGTGCTCGTCACCGTGGCGATGGCCTATGAGGGCTTGGATGCGCCGGAGGTCGCCGTCGTGGCGGCGCTGACGCATATCCGCTCGCGCGCCTGGCTCGAGCAGATGGTGGCACGGGCCACTCGGATCGATCCACATGGCGGCCCTTACGCGGTACAGCGGGCCACCGTGTTCCACCCGGACGATCCCCTGTTCGCGCGCTTCCGTCACAGCATCGAGACGGAGCAGGGCACCATCGCAAAGCGGGTCAAGACGTCCTCGCAATCGAGCCTGCCGGGTTGGCTGCTCGACGAACTCGCCGAAACGGAGCGCGAGGAAGGCGGCATCGTCCCGCTCGAGAGCAATGCGCTCGGGCTACGGTATGGATTGCTGCGGCCCGGCCCTGATCTCGTCCTGCATCGCCCTGAGCACGAGGCCGCGCAGACCGAGATGCTCGATCCGCCCTCTGTCTTGGAACGTCGGCTGCGGCAACGCATTGGCGAGATGGTGGCGCAACAGGCCGTCGAGGATGAAGGCGCCGTACAGGCTCCGAAAGGGCAGGGGCTCTATCACCGCTACAACGCCATCTTGAAGCGATGCACCGGCGACAAGCCGCGCGCGCAGATGAGCGTGCAGGACTTGGAAGCCGCGGTGAGTTGGCTCGAGCGCAACCGGCTGGCCGATCATGCGAACCTACTGGAAGGCGACCCGCGCTACGGCTGGACACTGCGACAACGCGGTGAATGGAAGCCGCCGGTCGGCAACGCAGACGGCCGCCCGCGCGGTGCACCGAAGACTTCTCCATAACGTCCAGACAATAATCGTAGGTTTCACCTATGGACGACATTGCGCGGCATGCTCAGAACGTCGGTGTGGGGCGGTCGAGCACGCGGCGACCCATCAGGCTGAGGGTAAGATCCACCAACAGGATGGCGGTGCGGCCGCGCTCGTCGAGGAACGGGTTGAGTTCGACGAGGTCGAGGCTGCCCACGCGTCCGCTGTCATGCAGCATCTCCATCACCAGATGCGCCTCGCGGAAGGTGGCACCGCCGGGCACGGTGGTGCCGACGCCCGGGGCGATGGCGGGATCGAGGAAATCGACGTCCAGGCTGACGTGCAGCACGCCGTCCGCTGCGGCGACCCGGCGAAGAAAGGCGGCCAGCAATGCTGCGACGCCGTGCTCGTCGATCGCCCGCATGTCGTGCACGGTGATGCCCGCTTCGGTCAGGGCGCCGCGCTCGGCGGGATCGACGCTGCGTATCCCTACCATGCAGATGTTTGCCGGGCGCACCGGATGCGGCAACGGCGGAAAGATGCCTTCGAAGCCGGGCCGGCCGGTGGCATAGGCGACGGGCACCCCGTGCAGATTACCGCTCGCGGTGCTGTCCAGGGTGTGGAAATCCGGATGCGCGTCGAGCCATAGCACGAACAGCTCGCGTCCCCGCTCCGCCGCGCGCCGGCTCAGCCCGCACAGCGTGCCCGCGGTCAGGCTGTGATCGCCGCCGCACACGATGGGGAGGCCGCTAGCAGATGCCTCGTACGTAGCGGCCGAAATCGCCTCGGTCCAGGCGACGACCTCCGGCAACCGCTTGATCGCGGGATTGGCGTGATGCAGGTCGCGTGGTTGTGACGGGACGATGTTGCCGCGATCCTCGACACCGTACCCGAGATCGCGCAGGGCGCCCGCGAGGCCGGCGGCGCGGAAGGCGCTGGGGCCCATGTCGCAGCCCAGCCGCCCCGCGCCGTCCTGCACTGGGGCGCCGAGGAGAATGCATGTCGGAGGGGTCATCGCCGCGGAGTCCTGCCGTTGATTGGAGGGTTGTATGGCAGAACGAACCGGCCTCGGTGATTCATTCGACACGTGATGTTGCCGAAAGCCTTCAGGCCGATGACCGAGCCGTGCGATGTGCCAGACCGGCCAGATGCAGCGGCGCTAACCGACGCCGAGGTTGACATCGTCCAGAGCAGGGTTTGAGTTGACCGCAAATGATAGGCTGCAGAATGGCGCCCCGAGCGTCTGGCGGCGCGGGGGACGACAATGGAGTTGACGGCGGAGCACAAAGCCTTACTGGCCAAGGTCCAGTGGCGTATCATGCCGATCCTGATGCTTTGCTACTTCGCCGCTTTCCTCGACCGCGTGAATATCGGTTTCGCCGCTCTGGAGATGAATGCCGACCTGAAGCTCACGGCGACCGCCTTCGGCACCGGCGCCGGGCTGTTTTTCCTCGGCTACGTGCTGTGCGAAATACCCAGCAACCTGCTGCTCGCTCGCGTCGGTGCGCGGACCTGGCTGGCGCGCATCATGCTCAGCTGGGGCCTGATTTCCGCCTGCACCGCGTTCGTGCATGGCAGCACCACCTTCTACCTGGTTCGCATCGCACTAGGCGCCGCAGAGGCCGGCTTTTTCCCAGGCCTGCTGTTCTACTGCACGCTGTGGTTTCCGCAGGCCTACCGCGGCCGTGTCTATGGCCTGACGCAGATCGCGCCGCCACTCTCCTCCGTGGTGGGCGCGCCGCTCTCCGTCTTCGTGCTGCAATCGATGGAGGGCATCGCCGGGCTGCGCGGCTGGCAGTGGATGTTCCTGGTCGAAGCGTGCCCGGCGCTCATCATGGGCGCCGTGCTGCTGCTAGCCTTACCAAGCCGTCCGAGCGAGGCGAAGTTCCTGACCGCACACGAGAGAACCCTTCTAGTCGAACTGATGCAGGCGGACCGCACGCGGCAGGAGCGTGTCGAGCGGTTCTCGGTGTGGGGCGCCATGACCGACGGCCGGGTACTCACGATGTGCCTGATCGCGCTCGGCCTGGTGATCGGCACCACGGGGGCGGCGATCTGGCTGCCGCAGATCATCAAGAGCTTCGGCCTGACCACCACGGAGGTAGGCTGGGTCGCGGCGATACCGCCCTTCATTGCCGTGTTCGCCACGTTGTTCTGCGGCTGGAACTCCGATCGCACGGGCGCCCGCATCACGCATGTCGTTGTGCCGTTCCTAATTGCCGCGGCCGGGTTCGTGATCGCGGCTCTCACCAAGACGCCGCTGTATGGGCTGATCGGCCTGACGCTTGGCACCGCCGGGATCGCCGCTGCATCACCATCCATCTGGGCCCTGCCGGCCGCCTTGCTGACCGGGACGGCGAGTGCCGCGGGCCTGGCCCTGATCAACTCCGCCGGCAGCACGGGCGGCTTCGCGGGTCCGTTCATCATCGGGTGGGTGCGTGACGCTACGGGCTCGTTCACCGGCTCGCTGCTGTTCCTCGCCGCCATCATGGCCGCGACGGCGATGGTGGCCGTGCTGCTCGGGCGGCACATGGCTCGAGTGTTGGCGCCGGACCCGACCGGCGTGACGTTGCAATCATCCACGACGAAGGCGCTGCCATGAAGATCACACGCATTCGCGGCTTCCATCTCGGCTACCAATTGCCGGAACCGCTGGCCAACTCCATCGTCGTGTTCCGCCGTAGAGAGGCCTTGCTGGTCGAAGTGACGACGGATGACGGCCTGGTCGGCTGGGGCGAGACGGTGTCGTCGCCGCACGCCGCCGCCGGGTTCATCCGGAGCCGGCTGGCGCCACTGCTGCTCGGCCAGGACCCGGCGCAGACCGGACGGTTGTTCCACGCCATGACCGCCACCTTGGGGTACGACCGCCGGGGTGCCGGCATGATGGCGGTTTCCGCGCTGGACATCGCGCTCCACGACCTGGCGGCCCAGGCGCAGGGCGTGCCAGTCGCGGCCTTGCTCGGCGGTGCGTTGCGTGACCGCCTGTTCGCCTATGCCAGCGCTCCGTTCATGAAGGAGGGCGGCGACCCGTACCGCGACATGGCCGCAGACACGGACCGGCTGCTCGGCCTCGGCTACCGCGCCTTCAAGCCGCGCTCCGGGCACGACCCCCGCAGCGATGGGGCCGCCCTGGTGGCGATGCGCCGGCAAATCGGGCCCGACGCGGCACTGATGGTTGACATCAACCAGGGCTACACCGCACGCGCCGCGATCGAGGCCGCCCGCCGGATGGAGGCCGCCGACCTGTTGTGGATCGAGGAGCCGGTCCCGCCGGAAGATATCCTGGGCTACCAGACCGTGGCCGCCGCGGTCGGTGTCGCCATCTCCGGCGGCGAGGCGCTGGGCAGCCTGGCGGCGTTCCGCGAGTTCATGACCGCCGGTACCTTCTCGGTGGTGCAACCCGACCTATCGGTGTGCGGTGGCTTTACCGGGATGGCCCGCGTGGCTGCGCTGGCCGACGCCTTCGGCCTGCCGGCCATGCCGCATGTGTTCGGCACCGTGGTGAACTACCGTGCCTCCCTGCAAATGGGCGCCGTGTTGACCGCCAAGCGCGGCGGTGGCCCGTCGCCATTTCCGTTCATGGAGGTGGACGTCACGCCCAATCCGCTGCTGTCCTTGCTGGGTGACATCCGGCCCGATGCCGATGGCGCGATTGCCGTCCCAACGGCGCCGGGACTAGGCATAACGCTGTCGCCGGAACAGCTGGAGCCCTGGATCGCTGAACATTGGGTGCGAGAGGCGTAGGACACGCCTTACCCCAGCAACTTGGAGGTCACCATGCCGACGATCCCGATCTATCGAGCGCTCGCAAACGCCTTTCGAGCGGAAGGCACCGATACGCTGTTCGTGCTCACCGGCGACGGCAACATGCATTGGGAGGTCGCGTTGTCGGAGCACGACGCCGTCCGCTCGATCCATGTCCGCCACGAGCATTGCGGCGTTGCCATGGCGACGTCCTACGCCGTCGCGACCGGCAAGGTCGGCGTGGCCTCGGTGACATGCGGGCCCGGCCTGACGCAGATCATGACCGCGCTCGCAACCGCCGCCCAAGCGCGCATCCCGCTGGTGGTTTTTGCGGGCGAAAGCCCCATGCACGCGGCTTGGTACAACCAGCACATCGACCAATCGCCATTGGTGACAGGGACCGGCGCTCACTACATCGCAGGCCATAGCCCGGCACAGATCCTGAACAACGTCCGGGATGCTTTCTACATCGCGCGCACCCGGCGGCAGCCCGTCGTGCTGGGTGTCCCGCTCGACCTGCAACAACAGATGATCGACGTGGCAACCGAGTACACGCCCTCGACCGATTTCATGCCTGATACGGGGCCGATGGCGCCCCACCCGGCCTATGTCGAACGGGCAGCGGACCTCATCAAGGCAGCCCGGCGCATCATCATCGTCGGTGGGCGCGGTGTGACGCGCTCGGACGCGCAGCGAGCGTGTGAGGAGCTGGCGGAGCAGACCGGGGCGCTCCTGGCGTCGACCCTCCCGGTCCGCGGATTGTTCGACCACCACCCGCATTCGATCGGCGTCGCCGGCGGATTCTCGCATCACGTGGCGCGCGAACGGTTCCAGCAAGCCGACCTCGTGATCGCAGTCGGCGCTAGTCTGACGCACCATACCGTGGATGGCGGGACGCTGTTCCCGAACGCGACCGTACTGCAGATCGACCCTGAACCGCAGGGATTGCGGCAGGGACGCAAAGGCGCCGACGTCACCCTTCGCGCCGATGCGCGGGAGGGATTGCAAGCTTTGCTGCGGGCCGTGGGACCCGAGAAGCTGCCGAGTGATTGGGTCACGAAGGACTTGCCTATGCTCATGGCCGGACCGTCCGACTTGGCTGAATACCCTAGCGAGCCCGGCATCCACGATCCACGCGCGGTCATCGCCGCACTCGACGCGGTGATTCCGAAAGACTGGGAGATCGTAAACTCCTCGGGACATTGCTCCTACTTCTCGGCCCAGATGCGCGGCCGGTCGGCGGACCATTTCCTGGCGATCCGTGAGTTCGGCGCGATCGGCAATGGTTTGAGCTATGCGGCAGGACTGGCCGCCGCGCGACCGGGACGGCCTGTGGTGCTGATCGACGGTGATGGCGGCCTGCTGATGCATGTCCAGGAGCTGGAGACGCTCCGACGGCATGGGTTGAAGATCCTCATCTGCGTATTGAACGACGGCGCGTTTGGTTCCGAGATCCACAAGCTGCGTGCCGATGGCCTCAGCGATCACGGGGCGACATTCGGACGCGGCAACCTGGCGCAGATGTCAAAGGGCTTCGGCCTGCGCGGCGAGACGATCCACGATCTCGGCCACTTGGCGGACCTCCTCGAAGCCCATCGACGCGGGGAGGAGTCGGAGCTTTGGGACTTTCCGATTTCCGACCTCGTCATGTCACCGGTCATGCGCAAAGGGGTCGCGAAGAAACGACGGGGGTGAGCGCGCGTCGCCCATTTTCTGGCTGACAATGAAGTAAAAGACGACCGGAGGACAAATGAGCATCTACAGACGCGACCTGTTGAAGGTTGCGGGTATCGCCGCCGCGACACTGGCGGCGCCTTCCATTGCCCGAAGCCAAGGCAAGAACGTGCTGCGCTTCGTGCCCTACGTGGATCTCGCCATCCTCGACCCGGTGATCAACACGGCGGCACAAACCCGCACACACGGCTATCTGGTGTTCGACACGCTGTATGCCCAGGATTCCGATTACAGGGCGCAGCCGGAGATGGTCGCCGGCCACCAGATCGACGACGACCACAAGCTGTGGACGCTCACTCTGCGCGACGGGCTGCGCTTCCATGATAACACGCCAGTCCTCGCGCGCGATGTGATCGCCAGCCTGAAACGGTGGGGCCAGGCGGATCCGGCCGGCCGGGCGCTCTTTGCGGTGGTGGCCGAGATCGCGGCGCCGTCCGACAAGGTGGTCACCATCCGCATGACGCGGCCGTACCGTTTGCTGCCGGAGGTGCTCGGCAAGATCGCACCCAGCATGGCCTGCATCATGCCCGAGCGACTGGCCAACACCCCGCCCACCAAGGCCATAACGGAGATGGTCGGCAGCGGCCCGTTTCGCTTCGTTGCCAACGAGCGTGTGTCCGGTTCGCGCGCGGTCTACGAGCGGTTCGAGGGCTACGTGCCCCGGCCCGGCGGTGGGACACCGGGTCTGACCAATGGGCCCAAGATCGTCAATGTCGATCGGGTCGAGTGGGTCACCATGCCCGAAACCGCTACGGCGGCGGCAGCACTGCAAAACGGCGAAGTCGACTGGTGGGAGGTGCCATCGCCCGACTTGATCCCGCTGCTGCGGCGCGACCGTAACCTGGTGACGGAAGTCAGGGACAAGACGGGCGTGGTGCCCATCTTACGATTCAACTCGCTGCAGAAGCCGTTCGACAACGAGGCGATCCGTCGCGCTGCGCTGTCCGTCGCCAGTCAGCGGGAGTTCATGGAGGCGTTCAGCAGCGACCCTACGGAGTGGCGAGACCAGGTCGGGTTGTTCACACCCGGCACGCCGATGGCGACGTCCGCCGGCATGGAGCGCTTCGCCGGCAAACCAGACCTGGCGGCAGCTAAGCATGCCATTGAAGCTGCCGGCTACCAGGGCGAACGTGTCGTCGTCATGCAGCCGACGGACCATCCGGTGAACAATGCGATGGCGCAGGTCGGCGCCGACCTATTCACGCGCATCGGGTTGAACGTCGACCTCCAGGCGATGGACGCCGGCACCATGTTCCAGCGCCGGGCAAACCGCGAGGGCGTGGACAAGGGTGGCTGGAGCGTGTTCCCGTCCATGGTTGGCGGTGCCGATACGCTGAATCCTGCGGTGTCGTTCCTCACTCGCGGCAACGGGGTGGATGCTTGGTACGGTTGGCCCACGATACCGGCGTTGGAGACTGCACGGTCCGCATGGTTCGACGCGCCGGACCTGCAGGCGCAGCAGGCTCTATGCGGCCAAATGCAAATAGCCGTGCTGGATGACGCGCCGCATCTGCAGCTGGGCCAAATCCTGCAGCCGACTTCTTACCGCACGAGTCTCACCGGCGTGTTGGATGGCATTCCGAAGTTCTGGAACGTGAAGAAGGGCTGAGCGGCAACAGGACTTGCCCCAGCGAGTTCACGCGCATGCTCACGTCACATAGGCTTCGAAGTGTAGCGGCAGTGGCGAGAGGTTCGGAACCGGCTCGCCCGACCGTGCGGCGAGTAGAGCCTCTGCGGCCAAGCAGCCCATGGCGTGACCGGGTTGCAGAAGCACCGGCATCGGTGGATCCAGCAGCTGCGCGTAACGCAGGTCGAACCCGACCAAGCCGATATCGATGCCCTGACGCAGTCCCATGTCCCGCAGTCCCAAAAGAGCGCCCTCGGTCAGACGATTGCCGCCGGTGAACAACGCTGTCGGCGAATCGGCTGCGGCCAGCATCTTGCACGTCGCCTGACGCCCGAAATCGACCGTGTTCGGCCCATGACAGAACCAGCGCGCCGGCACCCGCCGGCCACTGCGTTTGAGCGCGCGTTGCAGCGAGAGATTACGCTCTCGGAATGCGGTGTTCCCTGGCTCACCGAATATCCCACCGATGCGCTCATGTCCCGACTTCACCAGGTGCGCAGCAGCGAGCGCCACGTCGTCATGCCGGGACTGCACAGTCGCGCAAGGCACACCAGGAATGGGCCGGTTGATCGACACCAGCGGAAGCCCGTCCGGCAAGTCCCGCACCAGATATGAGTGATCACCGAGGCTCGAGGGATTGATGATGATGCCATCCACCTGCCGGTCCAGCAGCGAGTGGACGGCGCGGCGTTCCCGGTCCAGGTCATCGCCGCTATTCATCAGCATGACGGAACACCCAGCTCGCGTGGCGGCTGCCTCCACACCGCCGACCAACTCCCCGGTATAGGAATTGCTCACATCGAGCACCACGAGACCAATGATGTGCGAGCGGGCCGTCCGCAAGCTGCTGGCGGTGATGTTGCGGCGGTAGCCCAGCTTGGTGGCAACATCGAGCACATGTTGCCGCGTGTCCGGCAGGATGCCGGCCGTGTCGTGCAGCGCGCGCCATACGGTCTGATACGACACGCCGGCGTCTAGTGCGACGCGCTTGAGGGTAACGGTGGTGGCTTTCGAAGGATTGGGCACGCCCGACCATAGCGCGCCGCCGGCGAAAGCGAAGAGGCATTGACAGCTATGAACTGGGCTGACAACGTGAACGTTCACGAGCCGTAAATAGGCCGGTTTTGGAGGAGACTCGATGGATTATCTTCGCCAACGCGACACCACCAGTGCGCCGACCATCAAGGCCCCGCCCGGTGCGTGCGATTGCCACGCCCATATCTTCGGACCGGCGACCCGGTTCGGCTTCGCCGAAGGCCGCAGCTACACGCCCCCCGATGCTAGCCGCGAAGAGTACCTTGCTATGCTTGCGACACTTGGCATCGATCGCATGGTCATCGTTCAGCCCAGCGTGTACGGTTTCGATAATACTTGCACCACCGAGGCGGTCGAGGCATTCGGCACCAACCGGGCCCGCAGCATCGTCATGATCCAACCCGGAATTTCCGATGCCGAACTGCGCCGCCTGCACGACACGGGCGCGCGGGGCGTACGGTTCATTACCGTCTCGCCAGGCGGTGGATCGCTGGACCAGCTGCACGACGTTGCCCGGCGCATCGCACCGTTCGGTTGGCATATCCAGATGTACGTTCCATCGCAGACCTGGCACGAGTTGGCTTCCATCGTACAGGACTTGCCCGTCCCCGTGGTCATGGATCACATGGCGGGGATCACGGCCAATGAGGGCGAGAGCGATGCTGGCTTCTCCGCCGTGCTACGCCTGCTCGACACCGGACGCTTCTGGGTGAAATTGAGCGGTTACCGAGCCTCCGTGGCAGGCCACCCCTATAACGACGTCGCGCCGTTGGCCCGGCGGCTTGCATCATCTGTCCCGGATCGATGTGTTTGGGGGACCGATTGGCCGCACCCCAATATGCACGAGCATATGCCGGACGACGGTGCGCTGCTCGATCTGTTGGCGGCCTGGGTGCCGGAGGAGGCGGCCCGTTACCGTATTCTCGTCGACAATCCGGCGCGGCTCTATGGTTTCACCTAAGACCAAGAAGGACACGGACATGATGGATGGCGCAACCGATCGCTACGCCTTGCGGTCCCACAACCGCTTGAAGCAAATGTTCGCCGCCGGGGAGGTTGCGCTGTGTATGCGCACCATCCTCGCCCGCACCAGCGAAGTAGCGTTCATGGCGGAGGCGGCAGGGTTCGACGCCTTCTACATGGATCTCGAGCACAGCACCGTCACGCTCGCCGACACCGCGCAGATTTGTGCGGCGGCGACCGCGATCGGGATGCCCGCCTTGGTTCGCGTCCCCGCTCACGACGATCCGGCAATCACCAAGCTGCTCGACGCGGGCGCGGCGGGCATCATCGCCCCACACGTCGACACCGCCGCACAGGCGCGAACGGTGGTGGATGCCTGCACCTTCGCCCCACTCGGCCACCGCTCCGCCTCAGGTCCCGCGTTCCAATTTGGCTATGAGGCATTGGGGCTGCCTGAGCAGGCACGACGCGTCAACGATGCGACGCTCGTGGCCGTCATGCTCGAAACAGCCGAAGCCGTCCGCAACGCCGCGGAAATCGCCGCCGTCCCCGGCGTGGACATGCTGCTGATCGGCACCAACGATTTGGGGCTAGATATCGGCATCCCCGGCGACTATGCCGCTGCCCCGATCGAGGCAGCCTATCGCTCCGTTGGCGAGGTGTGCCGTGCGCACGGCAAGACGATGGGCATCGCCGGCATCGGCGACCAGGCGCTGCTGGCGCGATACGTGGCGCTCGGTGCGCACTTCATTTCGGCCGGCACGGATGCGAGCTTTCTACTCGCTGGTATGCGCGGCCGGGTGCGCGACCTGCGGCAATCCGCTTGCAAGACGGAGGCACATCGATGAACACCTGGCTGGTAGGCTGTGCGGATGCCTGGGCGCCGGAGATCCGCGAGCGCATCATCGCGGCGGCGCCTGACGGCTTCACCTTGGAGTTCGCCGATACCAAGGACGCTGCTAGCTGGAACGCACTACTGGAACGCAGTGACTTCCTGTTGCTCGCTGCCAACCAGATGAATTCGGACATGATGTCCAAAGCCAGCCGGCTGCGGCTGATCCACAAATGGGGCATCGGCTACGACGACGTGGATCTAGCGGCGGCCGCGCGGGAGGGCGTTGGCGTGGCGATCACCGCGGGCGCCAACGCGCATGCGGTCGCCGAGCACACCATCATGCTCATCCTCGCGACGCTGAGGAAGCTGTCGGTGGTCGATCGGGCGCTGCGTGAGGGCCGGTGGCTGTTTAAGGAAATGCGGGTGCAGTGCCTGCAGCTTTCTGGCCGCACCGTCGGTTTGGTCGGCTTCGGCAATATCGGCCGTGCTGTCGCTCGTCGCCTGGTAGGGTTCGAGACCACGGTGCTCTATTACGACCCGATCGAGGCGCCAGAGGATGTAACTCGGGCCACGGGCGCCAAGCTCGTGCCATTCGAGACGCTGTTGGAGCAATCGGACATCGTGTCGCTGCATTGCCCAGGAGGTTCGGCCAATCACCATCTTATTGGCGCCGCGCAATTCGCTCGAATGAAGCACGGAGCGGTCCTGGTAAATGCGGCGCGTGGGGAGTTGGTGAATCAGGCGGCCCTGGTAACGGCGCTGGGCGACGGTACGCTGATGGGGGCAGGTCTTGATGTATATGAACAGGAACCGCCTAACGCGGACAATCCCCTGCTCAACCTGCAAAACGTGACACTCTCGCCCCACACCGCTGCAAGCGTGCTCGACAATGTCGGACGCGTGGCGCGCCATGTGTTCGCCAACATGCTCCGTGTGGCTAATGGAGAGGTGCTGCCGGACGCGGATGTGATCGTTCCGCCCAGAAGATAAGCTACGCATCAGCCAATAATATCTCAGCAAGAGAAGGCATCATGGGGAAGAAACGATGGCTCGTCATAGCCGTTCTATTCATTGCCAACACCATCAACTACGTGGACCGGGTGAACATCTCGGTTGCAGGGCCGGACATCGCACGGAGTTTCGGGCTCGGTCCAGAAGCGATGGGAGTTGTATTCTCCTGCTTCTTCTACAGCTACCTGCTTCTGATCCTCCCGATGGGATTGCTGACTGATCGCTACGGCGCCGGCGGCATCATGGGGACCGGCATGCTGGTCTGGGCACTGGGATCAGCAGCGACCGGGGTCGCACCCACACTAGCAACACTGATTGGCGCACGTCTGCTCCTAGGGGTCGGCGAGGCGTCCAGCTACCCGGCGGGCAACCGGATCCTGCGGGAGTGGGCCCCCCGTAACGAGCGTGGTATCATGGTCTGCATATTTAGTGCTGGCAGTACGGCCGGCCCTGCCTTGGGGATTATGCTCACCTCTTACCTCATCTCGTTCTTGGACTGGCGTACCGCATTCCTGATCGTTGCTGGTTTCACACTGGCATGGGCGTTCGTCTGGTTCGCCTTCTATCGTAGTCCTGAGCAAGCGAGCTGGCTTGGTGATGCCGAGCGGGCGCACATCATCGCCACGCGGGAGCCGGCGGCAGTCGGTCCTATCCGTGCCATGTCGCTGGGCTCACTGCTGCGGCAACGGGTTATGTGGGGCCTGCTGATCACCCATGGCTGCCAGGTCTACTCGATCTATTTGTTCCTGACGTGGCTGCCGTCGTATCTGCGAAATGTCCGTCATCTTAACCTGTTCAACGCCGGCTGGCTTGCGACTATGCCGTACATCGTGACGACAGTCGGTCTGGTGCTGCTGGGCTTGTTGAGCGATCGCATGACACGCGGCAAGGATTTGTCACGTGGGTCACGCCGCTGGCTGATGATTGCAACCATGGTACTCGCCTCCTGCGTTCTGTTCGTGCCGCTGGCCGAGAACATCTACGTGATGGAAGCCCTGGTCATCGCCGCCGTGATGTTTTCGACGGCCGCCAACACTTTGAACTACGCGCTGGCTGCCGATTTGATCTACGACAAGCGTTCCGCAGGGGCCGTGTTCGGTCTTTTGGTTCTGGGCGGCAACAGCTTCGGCTTTCTTGCGCCTATTCTTACAGGGTTCATCATCGCGCGCACCCAGGAGTATACATTGAGCTTCGCCCTGGCCGCAGCTCTGCTGTTGTGCGGCATTGTAGTCACTTGGACATTGGTCCGCGAGCCGTTGCAGCCGGCTGACAAGGCGCTTGAGCCATCGCACGTTTAAAACCCAAGTTCAGTGGCTTTCGTTTGGCCTGAAGTGAATTGCGCGAATGGTTTACGTCACGAGGGGGTGGCGCTCGAGCTTGCGGTATAGCGTGCTGCGGGAAATGCCGAGCGCTTTGGCGGCTGATGTCAGATTGCCATGATGCAGCTGCACCACTTGGGCGATGGTGGACCGCTCGGTCATTTCCAGGCTCGTTGTGTCTGGATGGCTGGATGCGGCCGCTTTAGGCGCCATCGTGATCGGCCCAGCGGTCAACTCGTCCACCCGCACCTCCGGCGCGCTGGACATTAACAGCAGGCTCTCGACGGTGTTGCGCAACTCGCGGACGTTGCCGGGCCACTGGTATGCGTTGAGCAACCGCATCACCTCGGGTCCAAAATGCCGGGTGGCCACCTGGTGGCGTTCCGCCAATCTCGCGTTGAAATGCGCCAGCAATACTTCGATGTCGCCGTCCCGGTCACGCAGGGGCGGAGGACAGATACGCGTGACGCTGATGCGGTGATACAGGTCGCGACGAAAACGCCCGGCCGCCACTTCGTCCAGCAGGGTGCGGTTCGTAAGCGCAAGCAGCCGCACCTCCACCCGGCGTGGCTGCCCGTCACCCAGCCGGGTAATCACGCCCTCTTCCAGCGCGCGAAGCAGGTAGGGCTGCAGGTCGAGCGACAGTTCGCCGATCTCGTCCAGGCACAGCGTGCCGCCATGCGCCAGCTCGAACCGGCCGGGCCGCTCGCTGGTGGCGCCGGTGAACGCACCGCGAGCATGGCCGAACAGCTCACTGGCCAGCAGGTCCTTCGCGACGGCGCCGCAGTTGAGCACGATGAACGGCCGGCTCCGGTCTTCGCCGCCGTGGATGGCACGGGCGAATAGCTCCTTGCCGACGCCGGTCTCGCCCTCGATCAGCACCGGGACTTGTTTGCCGACCAAGTGCTTGGCCCGGGCGACCGCCTCCGCGAGCGCCGAACTGTGTCCGACAATAAGGTCGAACGCCGAGCCGCCCGCGTTCGGCTGCACCTTCGCCTTGGGAAGCTTCGCCGGCACCACCAGCACCGCACCAATCGCTCGGCCGTTGAGCTTGACCGGGCTCAACCATTCGGCTCGCAACCCCTCGGGCAAGCGCTCCGCCCACGCCTCCACCGCCGAGCTGGCGTCCAGTCCGGGTAGCCGCTCGCCTAGCCCCACTAGGCTCGGCACCCGGCCGGTCCGGTGCACCAGGCGCCCGCTGCGGTCGATCGCGATCATGCCGGCGATGTCCGCCTCCGTGACCCGCGCGAGGCACATCTCCAACAGTCGCAACCGCTCGTGCGACGCCCGCTCCGCCAACGCCATCTCGATCTGCCGCGCGGCGGAGACGGCGAGCGTGAGATTGTTGCGCTGATAGGTGGAGGGCGGGCCGGAGATGTCGACCACGCCCAGCATCGCTCCCGTGCCCGGCTCGAACACGGGGGCGGCGGCGCAGGTCCACGCCTTGATGCCCTCGCAGAAATGCTCCGCCGCGTGCACCTGCGCCGGGCGCCCGGTCGCGAGCGCGGTGCCGATACCGTTGGTGCCGACCGTGTGCTCGCGCCAGTCGCCGCCGGGCGTGAGGTGGATGGCCTCGCCCTGCTCCAAAGTCTGCCGGTCGCCGACGGCGTCCAGCACCACGCCGTCCGGGTTGGTCAGCAGCATGATAGAGCGCGACCCGCTGAACATGTTCGCCAGTTGCGCGAACACCGGCGTAGCGGCGGCGAGCAGGTCGGCGTGGCAATCGCGCAATTGGGACACGGCATCACCGATCACCACCAGTGGGGCTGCGCGGCCGGTCGGGTTGATGCCCAGTTCCTGGCTACGCAGCCACGAGGCGACGACGAAGTGGCGCTTGGGCACGGCAGCCCGGGGATCGCCACTGAGAAAACGCTCCCAGGCGGCCATCGTGTCAGAATCTTCGGAACGGCCTAAGAGATGCGGTGTAGTAACATCGGCGGCCATGGCGAATCCGCCGAGCCTCAGGCGCGGCCGAGCAACTCGGCGCCGCCCCCCGTGGCCGGTCCGGCAGTGGGGTCCATGCCGTCCGGTTTGGCTGCGATCAATGTCTGCGTCGTCAGGATTAGCCCGGCGACGGAAGCCGCGTTGCGCACGGCGGTAGCACAGACCCGCACCGGGTCGATCACGCCCACTGCGACCAGGTCCACGAACTTGCCAGTGCGTGCGTCGAAACCTACGCCGGCCGGCGATTGCGCCACGCGTGCCACGATCGAGCTCGCGTCAAGTCCGCAATTGGAGGCGATCGTAGTCAGCGGTTGCGCCAATGCGTTCTGCAGCAACAAGGCGCCCTCGCGCGCGCTGCCGTCCAAGCGCCCGATTACGCCGGACAACTCGGGGCAGATCTGCAGTAACGCCGTGCCGCCGCCGGGCACGATGCCTTCCTCGACGGCGGCACGGGTCGCGTTGATCGCGTCCTCGATCAGCTGCACCCGGCGCTTCTGCTCGACCGGGGTTGCGCCGCCGGCCAGGATGATCGCCGTCCCGCCCGACAACTTGGCCAACCGTTCCTGGTATTTGTCGCGCTCGATATTGGGCGGGGCAGCGTCGAATTGGCGCGACACCTGCTCGCGCCGCGCCGCCAGGGCCGCCGGGTCGCCGCCACCCGCGCTGATCACCGTCTGGTTGGCGCTGACGCGGATCTGCCGTGCCCGGCCCAGATCCCTCGCTTCGGCCGCCGCAATCGTGCCGCCCAGGTCGCGTGCAATCACCCGGCCGCCGGTTGCGATCGCGATGTCCTCGAGCATCGCTTTCCGCCAATGGCCGTATTCCGGCGGGTGAATCGCCGCGACCGGCGGCAGGCCGCGCTCGCGCCGCTTCAGAAGGGCCATCACGCACACGGGCGCCACCTCCTCGGCAACGATCAGCAACGGATGCGCATGGCCCTCCAGCAAGCGCTCGATCGCGGCGATGTCGTCGACCGTCTGTAGCTTGCAATCGGTCATAAGGATCAGTGCGTCGTCCAGCACGACCTGCATGCGCTCGACGTCGGTCACCATGTGATGGCTGAGGTAGCCGCGGTCGAACGCCATGCCGTCCACCACCTCGAGCAGCGTCTCCACCGTCGTGCCGAACTCAACGGTGACGATGCCATCTGCACCCACGCGGTCCAGCGCCTCGGCCACCATGCCGCCGGTGTGGTCATCGTTGGCGGCGATCACGGCGACGGCACGGCTCTGACCGTTCATCACCGGCCGGGCGCTGCGCTTCAAGGCGGCCAGGGTCTCGACCACCGCCTCCTCCAGGCCGTGCACCAGGTCGACCGGGTTGGCACCTTTCGCGAGATAGGCCAGTCCTTGCTGCACCATCGCGTCGGCGAGCACGGTGGCGGTGGTGGTGCCGTCACCCGCAACCTCGTTGGTCTGCTTGGAGACTTCACGCACGACCTGGGCACCCATGTTCTCGAACGGGCAGTCGAGTTCGACCTCGTGGGCGATACTGACGCCGTCGCGCGAGATCATCGGCGTTCCTGTGGGTCGGTCGATGATCGCGTTCATGCCTTTCGGCCCAAGTGTGCCGCGCACTGCCTTGGCTAATTTGGCCACGCCTCGCCCCAACGCTATCCGGGCCGCATCGTCGTGCAGCATCATCTTTGCCATGATTTCCCCCGGGCCGGTTGCCGGCCTCGTTATCGTGTCAAACCCTCGCCGGTACTGCTCCACGCACGAAGTCCAGCAAGGTCGGCTCGCCTGCCGGGGCTTCCTCGCCGAAGCGGGCGGCGAGCAGTCCGCGGCATAGGGCGCCGTTGAACTCCACGTTCACTGCGACGCGGCGAAGTGTGCGCCGGTGTGCCGGAAACGCCTCCTCCGTTACACTGCGTCCGTCCGCATCAACGAATGCCGGATCACCGTCACCGGCCGGTCCAACCACGGCCCGGCGTTCGAGGTACCGCCGCACCAATCGCGTGCCCTCCGCATCCAACCTTGAGGCGCGCAACGAGCCGATCGTCGTCGCGAGTAGGCTGGCGATGGAGTGCGTGTGGCTCAACAGATGCTCCAGCAACGCCATCTGTCGCCGCTGGAACGACTTGACGAGGAACACCCGGCGCACCGTGTCCAGGTTGCCATCGGCCTCGGCGCCGAATGCCTCCTGGAATGGCGTGCCGAGGGTCATCGCCCGGTTGATCGTGTCGGCGTACATGTGCTCGCCGAGTTCGACGCCGATGCCGCGTACCCAAGGCAGTTGCAGCACTTCCCGCCGCATGTCGTCGGCCATTAGGAAGGCGAAGTTTGCCGCGCACCAGTAGGTTGGCAGTCGGAACCCGACGGTCACCCGATCCGCCGGGTCGATGGACACGCCGGTGACGAAGCCGAGTTCCGTTACCGGCTCGTCGAGCTCTGGGTCCGTAACCAGCGCGAGCCGGGCGAGCACCTCGCTGGCCCGGTCGTCCATGGTCGTGCTCACTCCGCCGCCACCAGTTCGCCGAGGCCGAGCTTGCGCTTTTGTGCCTCGATGTCGATCTCATACAGCCGTGCCGCATTCAGGCCGAGGATCTTCTTCTTCGCCTCCAACGTCAGCGCTACGCCGGTCTCACGGCCGACATCCTCCGGCAGCTCGAAGTTCATGAACTGGTTCACCAGCCATTGCGGCGTCCAGATCGCGTAGTCGCTGCCGTACAGGATCTTGTCCTCGCCAACCCAGAACAGCAGCTCCGAGATGATGTGCGCGAAGTAACTCGGCCGCGAGTGGATGAACGGCAGCGCCACCGCGAGCCCGGCATAGACGTTGGTCTCCTGCGTCGCGATCCAGCAGAAATCATCGAGGCGGGGCAGCCCGCAATGTTCCACGATAAAGTTCAAACCCTGGAAGCTGGTTGCAACATCGTCCACGTCGGCCACGTCGAACGCGTCGCGATTCAATGGCAGGATGGTGGGGCCTTTGTGGACGTGGATGTTCTTTATGCCGAGCTTCTGCGCGACCTCGAGGTAGCGATAAGTCTCCTTGTCGGACAGCTTGTAGCCCTTGGACTCGCCACGCCACTCAGCCGTATACAGCTTCACGCCCTTGATGTGGTATTTCTCGGATAGTTCGTGGAGATCCTCGAGCCCCTTCTCGCCATCGCGCGGATCGAACGCACCGTTGAGGATGAAGCGATCGGGGTGCTTCTTGACCATCGCCGAGTTGCGCTCGGTGGTGTTGAAACCGTTGACGTAGAAGTCGCCGAGATAGGTCGGCTGGCAGATCGCCATGTCGTCCGGCCCATTCACGAATAGGTCGTCATACATGGTTTGGGCGTCGTATTTCTCGAACTTCGACTTTTCCCACAGCTCCGACTTCGGGCTCAATGCCGTGTGATAGCCGTAGAAGCAGTCGATGAACTGCTTGCCGTGCACGTTCTTCTGATTGGCCGGGCTGGCGTCCCAGAAATGCACGTGCCCGTCGATGATGAAGATGTCTTCGCCGTCCTTGGTCCGATACATGTGTCGTCTTCCCTTCAGATGTATTGTTTGACGGCGTCCATGTCGCCGAACAGGGCCACCGTGTTGTCGTCGATCATCACCATCCGGCCGTAATGCGTGGAGGTGGAGATCTCGAACAGATGCGGGTTCATCTCCCGCCCGAGGCGCTCGCCGATCTCGTCCATTTTGAACTCGATCTTGCCTTCGCCATCGATGCGGATCATCGCCGGCATATAGGTGACGGTGATACCGTCCTTCTCGCCCATCACCTCGGCGATGGCGCGTGCCTCAACACTGTCGTTCATCGTGATCCCGCACTGGTGCGAGACCGTGGTCTCGAACGTCATGTCTTTCATGCTGCGGAAGATGTTGTCGGTATGCGACATGCTCGTGTTCCCTCTGTTTCAGCCAATCACCGGACGCACGTCGATCCCAATTTCCGCCCCGATCGCCTGTAGTCGGTTGCGGGCTTGCTGGAAGGCGTCGGTGAACTGGGCGATCTTTACCCGGGGTTGCGACCAGATCGGCTGCAGCATGTTGGCCGCGTTCACGGCCTCGGCGCCGTGCTTTGCCAGCCAGGTGGAGAACAGCGCGTGGTTGGCCGGTCCGTGGGTTTCGTCCAGCGTCAGCATACGGAATAGCTCAACGGTGTTGGCCAGGTTGCGCTCGTAGTCGCCCTCCGCGGCGGATACGACCGCAGGGGTCATGAAGTCGTTCTGCGACGCGGCTACCTGCATGACGAAGCCGCTGCGGAACAGTTCGGCTACCAGTGGCTCGAACACGACGTTCACCGCGAAATACTGTTCGAGGTAGTCGGTGGCGCCGCCGATGGTCTCTACCGCCCGGCGCACGCCCTGCCAGACCGGGTCTTCCATCCAGTGCAGCTTGCCGGCGTCCTGGTCGAAGCCATCGAGGTCTAGGCCGATTTCACCAAGATAAAGCGTGAGGTCCTGGGCGAAGCGCAGCTTATACGACGAATTGGTCAGGATCGCATTGTTGACCATCTGCGTGTAGCCGTAGCGTTGCGCTTGCATCGTCGCCATGCCAAGGCCGAACTCAGCGTGTTTGTAAGCACCGAGATGGTCCTGCAGCACCTTCACCCATGCCCGGTCGAAGCGCGCGACGGCACCGGACCGGCGGCCGTTCTCGACCACGTTGGCGATCATGCCGACGATGGTGGATTGGCGCTGGTAGTGGGTGCGCTCCCACTCCTGGTCGACGGCGCGGAACTTGTGCCAGTCGGAGCTACGCGCGGCCGTCCAGCTCTCGGAATAGGTTGGCGTGCCGTCGGCAAAGGAGATGATCCAGTCCTGCAGTAAATGGCGCTTAGGGTCCGGCTGCACGTCGACCGTCATATCCTCGTAGTGCGAGGCCTTGCGTCCCTTTGGCTCAAAGTAATTGTATTTACGGCTATCGGAACCGGCGAACTTTGCCGCACCTGCGGCCGCGGACCTGCTCGGGGGCACTGTCTCGTGCGTGACACTCATGGACTGCTTCCTCTCTTTCTGGGCTATCGCGTGGCTGGTGTGAACTTGTCGAAATAGATCCGTTCGGGCTCGACCCCGGCCATCTGCAGCACCGGCAGCACCGCGTCGATCATCGGCGGCGGGCCGCAAGAATAGGCGTCGACCTCGCCCAAGAGCGCCTCCTCACGCAACGCGCGGGCGACCACCGCGTGAATGAAGCCGGTCTCGCCGGCCCACGCTTCGTCCGATAGCGCGGGGATGAAGCGGAAATCGGGTAGCGACACTGCAAGGGCTGCAAACTGGTCCAGCATGAACAGGTCTCGCTGCGTGCGTGCGCCGTAGAAGAAGCGCACGGGCCGGTTTTCACCGCTGCCGACATGGTCGCGCAGGATCGACCAGAGCGGCGACATGCCAGAGCCGCCGCCGATCAGCACCAAGGGGCCGGAACGCGCCTCGCGACGGAAACAGGTGCCGTACGGGCCGCGCGCAATCACTGGATCACCCGGCGACAACACACCGTCGAGCAGGGCGGAGAAGGCTCCCGCGGGATACAGCTTGATGATGAATTCGAGCGTCGTGCCGCCGGTGGGCGGGCTTGCCATCGAGTAGGCGCGAGTGACGCCGTGGCCCGGGATGGTGAGGTCCACGTATTGTCCCGCCCAGAACCGCAACGGCGCCACCAACTCCACCGTCAGTAGCCGGATGTCGTGGGTGAGAGGGACGACGGACACGACGGTGCCCGCGAAATCCTTCACCGCGATCGAGCGGCTCATCAAATCTTCGTCGAAATTCAGCAACTCGACGGTGATGTCGCTGAATGCGAGGGTACGGCAGAGCAGGATGTGGTCGGTCTCGCGATCTCCGTCCGAAAGGGCGAAGGTCGAGTATTTCAGTAGCTCGATATCGCCCTCGATGAGGCGGGACTTGCAGCTCGAGCACTGGCCTTCCTTGCAGCCGTGCATCACGGAGATGCCCTGGCGGAAGGCGGCGTCCAGCACCGTCTCGTTCTCGTGCACGTCCATCTCCACGCCCACGGGCTCGAAGCGCACGGTATGGGTCAGCATGTCGGCCATCGTTCTGGTTCTTTCCGACGTCTCCCGAGTAGTCCGGAGGTGGCCGCATCACGCGGCCACCCCCTTCGGCACGGTAAAGGCTAGTTGATCGGATTGATCGTGAAGCCCTTGCGGTATTCGGTCGCTGCGGCTTCACGGCCCTCCGGCGTCAGTGCACGGAACGCGTTCAGCGGGCTGCCGAGCGTGTGGCCGCGCACGTCGTCCAGCTTCCACATCTTGCTGTCGTCGAAGTGTAGATGCGGTTGCGGGGTCAGTGTCTTGCCGTCGCTGCGGACGAAACCGAGGTCGGCGATCGCGTCGGCCAGGTCCCATCCGTCGTAGCAGCTTTCCCACTCGCGCCGGCCGCTGAAGCGGCCCATCGCGGGCGTCGGGCGGCCCTCGTACTCGGCCGCGAACGCGACCTTGTGGGTCCAGCGGCAGATCTCGGAGCAGTAGGTGTAGATCTTGCCGTCGACCTCGTCGTAGCAGAAGTCCTCGCGGATCAGCGCCGGCACCATGCAGCTCCAGCACCGGTGCGGATAGACGTAGCCGACGTCCTGGTTGAACAGGATGTTGGTTTCGCCGGGCACGCTCAGCTTCTCGTACCACTTCCAGTAGTTGCCGAACTCGGCATACCAGCCGGGATACTTGTGCTCGAACCACTCGAAGTCCTTATCGGTCTGGGCCTCCTGGCGCCAGAACGCGACGGGCCAGCCGACCGAGAAGAATTGCGCCGTCTTGTGCACGTAGTTCTTCTTGACCATACGGTCCCAAGCGGCGTTGACATCGTCGTGGTGGATCTTGATGCCGTATTTCTCGAGCGGCAGCATGTAGGTGCGATAGTAATCCTCGTAGATCCAGCGGTGCCACAGCTCCGCGTACGATTCCTTGTTCTTGTCGCGGTTGGCCGTGCCGTACTCGATGATCGTGCCGATCGCCGCGTCCACGATCGCGTGGTTCTGCCAGAACGCATACTTCAGATCGCGTTCGATCAGCAGGTGGTTGTCCGGGTCGTTCAGCGTGGACATCAGTAGCGAGTGGCCGTTGCCGACGTGGCGGCTCTCGTCGGACTGCACCGAGAGGAACACGGTGGGCAGGGCGTAGTCACCGTTGCGCGCCGCCTCGGACGGCATGGCGACGAACAGCGTGTTGGTGAACGCCGTCTCCGCCACGACGGTGAGGTAGATGTTGGCGGAGGTTATCGCGTCACCGGTGACGAAGCCCTCGGCGAACTGGCGGCCGATCGTAGTCGCGTAGCACTTGCCAAAGGCGGCCTCGGTAATGTCGAAACCCGCCGGGTCGATGTAGTTCTCCATGTACCACTTCTTCAGGTTCATCTGAATGGTGGAGTGGCGGAACTCGTCGACCATCTGCATGGTGAACCCGGTGCGCAGTTCCTCGCCCGGCGCCAGGCGGCCGACCATGGCCATCGAGCGTGCGGCCGAGATCTCCGGGAATGGGATGATGGCGAGGAACAGCTTCATCCACTCGACCCAGCGGGGCTCGACGTTGCGGAACATGTCGCCGCGCAACGCCGCGTCCAATGCGCCGTAGACCCGGTTGTCCTTTTCTTCCTGCATCGGGAAGTAGGACCGTAGGACCTGCTTCATCGGGTCGCGCGGGGCCTTCTTGATTTTGTAGTCGGTCGGGAAGGTCATCGCTTCCTGGACGTAACTCGGTGTCCAGCCGAGGTCAGCGACGCGGCGGGCTGCGTCGCTGATACTCATGCCTTTCTGCGCAGTGATCTTTGCTAGGGAAATACCATCGGGCATCGTGTTGTGTCCTTCCTATTGGATGGTGTTCGGCGTGTCGTAGTGCATTGCGCGACGACCGGGTACGCCGGCCGTTCGAACTGAGTGTTTGATTAAGCGCATCGAAGTATCAGCAAGTAGCATGCCAGTAAGGCAAGAATAGTAATGCTCTGGGCGCCCAGGAGTATTTACTGAATCCCAGTAGCTATACTGCGTCGCAGCATGTCCCAATGTGGGACGGTGTGTCGCATCGCACGTCCCAACATGACACGCGGCGGCAAAGCAGTCGGATTCGGTCGCGCTGACGTCCTTCGCCGCAGCTTTGTCGGCCCTCACCCCGCCCCCCTCCCGTGAAGGACGGGAGAGGGAGTAGCAGGCGAGTGCGGCGGTGCAGCACGTGGTGGGGAGTGGGCTCACTGCACCCGCTCCGCGGTCGGGCGTGTGCCTACTTTCTTGCCCTCGGCGATGAACCGGGCAGCCAGTACGAGCGCACCCATCGTAAAGTCTTTGCCATGGCTCTCGATCATGGCCTCGGCCAGTTCGCCCAGGCGCTCGAAATAGCGGTCCTTGGAGGCCTCGTCGCTCATGACGTCGCAGATCCTTGTGCGGGGTGACTCGCAAACCGGAACAAATCCGCGGGCAGCGTCAGCAGGCCGATCGCCCCGGCCTCGGTCGCCATCGCAAGACGGCCGCCGTCGGGGGACCAGGCGAGCGCGATGATCGAACTGCCTGCGGGTACCGCACCGGGTTCAGTGCCGGGCGCGCCAGCGGAGGAACCGCGCGCGAACAACACGTCATCGCTGCCGGGCTGGCAGAGCAGCACCGCGCCGTTGTGGTAGCCGACCGCGACCAGCGGATGCGTCGGGTGGCACGCGACCCGGCACACCGGCGTGCGGCTGCTCGGCATGCCGCACTCGATTGGCTGCAGGCCGGCTCCGGGCGGGTCGAAGTGCCAGCACACTGCCCGGGGGGCGCCGCTGCTGGCCAGGAACCGACCGTTCGCTGCGAAGGACAGCGATCGCGGCTGGCCGGGATAGCCGCCCATCTCGACGTCGCCGCCATCCGACAAGCGCCAGCCGTGGAGCGCGTTCTCCTGCAGACCACACACGACATAGCGCGCGTCCGGGCTCCAGGCGACCGAGCGTGGGCAACCCGGCGTGCTCAGCAGACGGGTGGGCGCGGCGTCCGACCAGATCGTGGCGCCGTGGTAGTGCGCAGCCGCCAGCAACCGGCCCGCCGGGTCGAATTCCAGCGCCGTGGCCGAGCCTGGCAGCGCGATCTTGGCCACCGCTTCTCCCGACACATGAACCACCCGGTCCACGGCGCAGGCGCGTACGCCGCCGGCCGCCGCCACCAGGTCCACCCAACGCCCGGGGTAGCGTTGCAGCACCGTGACCGTGCCGTCCTCGGCGGTTCGCGCCAGTACGCCGTCATCGCCGCCGCTGAGGAATCCACCCTCCGCGTCCCGCGCCAGCGCCAGGCACGCGCCATCGTGCACGCGCAGTCGCGACATCGGCGGTGGTGGCGCGGCGCCTGGCGTGAGCTCGATCCCGCCCTCAGCGCGCCGTCGTACCAGCGGCGCACCCGGCCACTCTGCGCGCGCCATCGCCAGCGAACCGTCACCGAGCGCGAAACACGCCAGGTCGCCATCCCACGCGACGTCGGAGACCGGCGCGTCCATCGTCCAGGTCGCACCGAGGAGGTCCAACAGCGGCGGTGGCGGCGCGGGAGGACGTCCCGGCATCGGGCCACGCGGCCGTGCGACAGTGCTTTGGGCAGCGCTCATGGGATCAGCACCGCGCGGCCCTTGATCTTGCCGTGATGCAGGTCCAGCAGCGCCTGGTTGGCGTGCTCGAGGCGGTATTCCCGTGTCGCCAAGTTCACCAGGCCGCGCTCGGCGAGCGCCATCAGTTCGACCAGCTCGGGGTACGTGCCGACCAAGTTGCCGACGATTGTTTTCTCCGACGTGATCATGTCGAGCGTCGGCAACTCGATCTTCCCGCCGTAACCAACAATGTAGTACACGCCGCCATTCGCGGTCATCGCCAGCCCGCGCGCCACGGCTTCGCCTTCACCCACGAAGTCGATCACCGCCTCCGCGCCGCGTCCGCCCGTCAGTGCCAGCACGGCCTCAACCTCGTTGCCGTCGCCGTCCACCGTGTGGTGCGCGCCGCAATCGCGGGCCAGGCCGCGTGCCATCTCGGAGCGGTCCACCACGATGATCTCGGCGGCACACAGGGCGTGCAGCACCTGGATGCCGATGTGGCCGAGCCCGCCCGCGCCGATCACCACGCAGAATTGGCCCGGCAGCAAGTGGCGGGACGCCTTCTTCGCCGCGCGGTACGCCGTCAACCCGGCGTCGGTGTACGGCGCCACGTCTTTCGGTGCGAGTGTGCGAGGCAGCTTGATCAGCGCGCGCTCCCCTGTCAGCAGGTATTGCGCATAGCCGCCATCGGCGTTGATGCCGGGGAACGAGCTCTCGGTCGCGTGCATGTCGTCGCCCCGGCGACAGGCGAGGCAGTGACCGCTGGTGACCAGCGGATGGCAGATCACCGGGTCGCCGACCTTGACGCCCTCGACGCCGGAGCCGATCGCCTCGACCCAGCCGGCGTTCTCGTGACCCATGATATAGGGCAGGGCTACGTCCACTTTGCTGCGCCAGATGCCCTCGATGACGTGCAGGTCGGTGCGACACACGCCAGCGCCGCCGATCCGCACGATCACGTCGTGGGGGCGCTCGATCTTCGGGTCTGGCACATCCGTGTAGTGGACGAAGTTCGGGCCGCTTAATGCCTCGTCGTATCGCTCAAGCACTGCCGCTTTCATGGCGTGTCTCTTCCCTGGGCTGGTCTTGCGCCGTCTTATGGTCCGGCTGCGACAACAGTGGAGCAACCAGCGTGCCAACGAAGATGGCGGCGGATTACTTGATCACTTCCAGGTTCCGGACGCGAGTGATGTGCCGAAACGGCGCAACCAGACGAAGCACACTGTTCCATTTTGGAACACCTCGGAACACAGTTGTAATGAGACTTGGAAAACGCGCGGCATTTGGCCTAGCCTCAGCCCTCTCGCGACATGCGGGTTATCGATCGCGGGCCAAAGAGGACCGGGCGAACAACGCACCGGCCGGGAGGACGCCATGCCGATGTCGCCCGAGGATTGTCTTACGCAGGCGCGTCTCGTGCTCGAGAATCGCGGGGTGGCGGCAGCCGACCTGCTCGACCCGGCGATCTCGGCTAGCTGGACGCGGTGCCTGCAATCCGGGCTCGACCCGCGCCGGCCACCCCGCCCGGACACCGTAGGTGAAACCGAATTGCGCATCGCCCGCGAACGGTCGGAGCTGGTGCGCTCGCTCGCGTTGGCGGAGATGAAGGCGCTTTACCACCAGATCGCCGGCAGCAATTTCCTGATCGCCTTCGCAGCCCCGGATGGCCTGTTGCTGGACACCGTCGCCGATGCGAGCTTCCGCGCCGCCGCCCGCACCGCGAGCATTCGGCCGGGCTCGCTATGGACCGAGCAGCGCTGCGGTACCAACGCCCTCGGCACGGCGGCGCAGACCGCGCAGGCCATGACGGTGCATGGCGGCGAGCATTTCTTTGCTAGTTTCGGCGCGCTGACCTGCACGGCGTCCCCGGTGATCGGGCCGGACGGGAAGCTGGCCGGCACGATCGATGCGTCGTCGCACTGCGGATCGCGCCAGAAGCACACCCAGGCGCTGGTGGCGATGGCCGCGACGCAGGTGGAGAACGGGCTGTTCCGGCATCACCACCACGACCGCATCATCGTCGCCTTCCACAGCCGCGGCGAGTATCTGCACACGTTGAGCGCGGGGCTGCTGGCGCTGGATCCGGACGGCGTGCTGCGCGGCGCCACGCCACGGGCCAAGTTCCTGCTGCAGGGTCTGCCGGCATCGGCCGGACGGCATTTCGACGACCTGTTCCGCACGCCGTTCCGCGGGCTGCTGGACGGCGACACGAGCGGCACCCGTCGCCTGGAGGACCGGGTCGGCAGCGCCTTCGTGGCCGCTCTGGAAAATGTCCGTCCGCGTGTGGCGCCGGGCGCTTCGATCATACGGCCGGCATCGTCGCAACCGGAGGCACCCGAGTTCGTGGCCGACGACCCGGCGGCTGTGGCGGCGGTTCGCCAGACCGAGATGGCGGCTCGCCGCGGCCTGCCTATTCTGGTTCGTGGCGAAACCGGCACCGGCAAGGAATTGCTCGCGCGGCACGCCCACCGGGTCAGCTCCCGGCGCGGCGCCTTCGTGCCGGTGAACTGCGCCGCGTTGCCGGACACGCTGATCGAAGCGGAGCTGTTCGGCCATGCCGAGGGCGCCTTCACCGGGGCGCGGCGTGGCGGCAACGCCGGCCTGGTGTGCGAGGCCGATGGTGGCACGCTGTTCCTCGACGAGATCGGCGACATGCCGGTGGCGCTGCAATCGGTGCTGCTGCGGTTGCTGGACGACTGGCTGGTGCGTCCCGTTGGCGGCGGCCGGACCCGCCGGGTCGACGTGCTGCTGGTGGCGGCGACCAATGTGGCGGTGGAGAAAGCCGTGGCGGAAGGGCGGTTTCGGGCCGACCTGTTCTACCGGCTGGACGCGGTCAGTGCCGTGCTGCCGCCCTTGCGGGCCCGGTCCGACGTGGCGGCCATCGTGCGCCGCGTGCTGGCGGGCTTGGCGCCGCATTGCAGCCTCAGCGAGGCGGCGGTGCAGCTGCTGGCGGCGCATTCCTGGCCGGGAAACGTCCGCGAGCTCCGCAACGTGCTGATCCGGCTCAGCCTGCGGTCGGACTCGGTCATCGAGGCGGCGGACGTGGCTGCGGTGTTCGAAGCACGTGCCACTGCTCACCCCGGTGTGCCCCAGCCTGGTGCATCCGAGTCCAGCCTGCGCGAGACCAACCTGGCGCGGATCAAGGCTGCGCACCGGGAGGCGGGCGGCAATCTCAGCGAGGCAGCGCGTCGGCTCGGCGTGTCGCGCAACACGGTCTACCGCGCGATCGGTGGCGGGGCCGTTGCTCCCCCGGCGACCCGGGCCACCGGCCATGCCGCCGATGGCGGACGTGCCGAAGAAATCGGATAGCAGGCGGCGCAGGCGCGGCTCATAGTCGGGCGATCCGAGCCGAGGCGCGCCGATGCCTGTATCCGTTCCGACCCTCCTGCTGCGTCGTAAGCCAGGCCATAGCCTGGAGGCAGCGTTCTATACCGACCCGGCGGTGTACCGGGCCGATCTCGACCTCATTTTCTACAGGCATTGGATCTTCATCGGCCAGGAGCCGGACGTGCCGCAGCCCGGCGACGTGATGGCCCTGCATGTGGGCGAGGCGCCCGTGCTCATCCTGCGCGACGATGACGGCGCGGTGCGTGCCTTCCACAATGTCTGCCGTCATCGCGGTGCGCAGCTCGTGGCAGATGGCCGCGGCCAGGTCGGCAACCTTGTATGCCGGTATCACACCTGGACCTACGGGCTGGACGGCAAGCTGCTGTTTGCGGACCACATGGGGGAAGGGTTCGACCCCTCTTGCCTGGGTCTGAAGCCGGTGGCCCTGCGTTCGGTGGCCGGGTTGCTGTTCATCTGCCTGGCGGAGCAGCCGCCGACCGACATCGACGACATGGCAGCGGCGATGTCGCCGTATCTGGCGCCGCACGCCATCGCCGAGACGCGGATCGCGCGCCAGGTGGACATCGTGGAGCGCGGGAACTGGAAGCTCACGATGGAGAACAATCGCGAGTGCTATCACTGCTCGGGCAATCACCCCGAACTGACCGTACCGCTGTTCGCCTACGGCTTCGGTTTCGCGCCGGAAGGCATGGACGAGACGGAGCTGACACTCGCGAAACAGTATGACGCGTTGGTCGACGAGTCCCACGCACGGTGGGAGCTAACGGGGCTGCCATCCCGCCGCATCGAGCAGCTGACCGGCCGCGCCACCGGGTTCCGCACCGAGCGGCTGCCGTTGGACCAAGCTGGCGAAAGCCACACGGCGGATACCCGGGCCGCGTGCCGCCGCCTGCTCGGCAGTCTGACGGAGCCACGGCTTGGCGCGCTGAGTTTCTGGAGCCAGCCCAACGCGTGGCACCACTTCATGGGCGACCATGCCGTGACGTTCTGCGCGCTGCCGTTGGCCCCGGACCGCACGCTGCTGCGCACCACCTGGCTGGTGCACAAGGACGCGGTGGAAGGCGTAGACTACGACCCGGCCAATCTGACCGCGGTGTGGGAGGCGACCAACCGGCAGGACGCAGGCCTGGTCGAGATCGCGCAAGCCGGCATCGGTAGCCCGGCGTACGAGCCCGGCCCGTATTCGCCGCATACCGAAGGCTTGGTCGAGCAATTCTGCCAATGGTACCTGGAGCGACTGGCCGCCGGACTGCGCGAATGATCGAGGCGTTGCCGCCCGTGTGGGATCCGGCCCAGGACGACCAACTCGTCTGCGTGGCGGTGCGGCCGGAAACGCACGACGTCACCACGTTCGTGTTTGCGGCGGTGGAGCCACGGTTGTTCCGCTTCGGGCCGGGGCAGTTCATGACGCTCGGGCTGGACGCAGCCGGGGTGCAACGCTGCTACACCATCGCGTCGCCACCGACGCGGCCGTGGCGGATCGAGTTCACCGTCAAGCGCACGCACGAGGGTCCCGGCTCCGGATGGCTGCACGACGCCATGCGGCCCGGCGTGCGCGTTTCGGCCAGCGGACCGATGGGAGCGTTCAGCTTGGTGCCGCGGCCGAGAGGGCGGTATTTATTCCTTTCGGCCGGGTCGGGCATCACGCCGCTGATGAGCATGGCCCGCACGCTGAACGATCTCGGTAGCGACGCGGATGTGCTGTTCGTGCACAGCGCCCGCAGCCCGGCGGATATCGTCTTCGCTGCCGAGTGTGACGCGATGGCACGCCGCCCCGGCTTCCGCCGTTTCACGGTGGTGGAGACGGTGGCGCCGGGCACCAGTTGGGACGGACTGCGCGGTCGGCTGTCACCCGCCATGCTCGGGGTCGTAGCCCCCGACCTGCTGCAGCGCGAGGTGTTCTGCTGCGGGCCGGCGCCGTACATGGCCAGCGTCCGGACGATGCTGGATGCAGCCGGCTTCGACCCGGCGCGCTACCACGAAGAGAGCTTTGCCTTCGACGCGCCGGAAGCGCCGCAGCCTGAACCGGTGGTGTCTCCGGCCCAGGATGGCTTCACCGTGCATTTCGCCCGCCTGGACCGGACAGTGATTTGTCCCTCCGGTCACACCATCCTAGCGGCGGCCCGGGCGGCCGGACTGCGCTTGCCATCCGCCTGCAACAAGGGCGTCTGCGGCACCTGCAAAAGCCGGCTGCTGTCCGGAACGGTGGCGCTAACGCACAATGGCGGCATCAGGCAGCGGGAGATCGACGATGGCATGACCCTGCTCTGCTGCGCCCGGCCCGAAGCCGACCTGGTCGTGGATCGCTGAGCAGTGAACGGAAGACCGGCAGGAGACGCAGCATGACCAGTCCGCCCTCGCTGAGCCGCGATCCGCTGCTGCAGCCCTATGCGTTGCGCCATCTGACGCTACGCAACCGGCTGATGAGCACGTCGCACGAGCCGTTCTATTCCGAAGACGGCATGCCGAAGGACCGCTATCGCCTGTATCACCGGGAGAAGGCGCGCGGCGGCATCGCGCTGACCATGATCGGCGGCTCGGCCGTGGTGTCACCAGATAGTCCGCCGGTGTTCGGCAACCTGCTGGCGTACAAAGACGAGATCGTACCTTGGTTGCGCAAGCTGGCTGATGACTGCCACGAGGAAGGCGCGGCGGTGATGATCCAGCTGACCCATCTCGGCCGCCGGACCGCCTGGAACAAGGCCGACTGGCTGCCTATCCTGGCGCCGTCGCGGGTGCGGGAGGCGGCGCATCGCGGCTTCCCGAAAGCGGCCGAGCCTTGGGACCTCGACCGCATCGTGGCGGATTATGCAGCGGCGGCGCAACGCATCCAGGCCGCCGGGTTGGACGGGTTTGAGATCGACGCATACGGCCATTTGCCGGACCAGTTCTGGTCCCCCGCCACCAATCACCGCGACGACGAATACGGCGGGAACCTGGACAACCGGATGCGGTTTTCCGTGCGCGTCCTGCAGGCGATGCGGGATGCGGTGGGGCCGGACTTCCTCATCGGCGTCCGCATGGTGGCCGACGAGGACTGGGACATCGGGCTGAGCCGGGAGGATGGGATCGAGATCGCGCGCCGTTTTGCGGGCGGCGGCGTGGTGGACTTCCTCAACATCGTCCGTGGTCACATGGACACCGACAACGCCTTGTCCCACGTGATCCCGATCCAAGGCATGGGCACGGCGCAGCATCTCGACTTTGCCGGCGAGGTGCGGGCCGCGACGCGCTTTCCGGTGTTCCACGCGGCCCGCATCAACGACGTGGCGACCGCCCGCCATGCGATTGCCGAGGGCAAGCTCGACATGGTCGGGATGACCCGCGCGCACATCGCCGACCCGCACATCGCGCGCAAGATCATGGACGGACAGGAGGCGTTGATCCGGCCCTGCGTAGGCGCGACCTACTGCCTCGACCGGATCTACGAAGGCAACGAGGCACTGTGCGTCCACAATCCGGCGACCGGGCGGGAGGCCACGATGCCCCACATCGTGCAGCGTTCCGACGGCCCAGCCCGGCGCATCGTGGTCATAGGCGCCGGCCCGGCCGGGTTGGAGGCGGCACGCGTTTCGGCCGAGCGCGGTCATCGGGTGACGGTGCTGGAGGCGACCGGGCGGGCAGGCGGGCAGGTGCTACTCGCCGCACGCACGCCGCGGCGGCGGGAGCTGACCGGCATCATCGACTGGCGGCTGGCGGAACTTGCCCGGCTGGGCGTCGAGCTACGTTTCGACACCTATGCCGATTCCGAGCTTGTGTTGAGCCTGCGTCCCGATGTCGTGCTGGTGGCGACCGGGGGCGTGCCGGACACCGAGGTGCTGGCGGAAGGCAACGACCTCGTGGTGTCGAGTTGGGACGTGGTTGGCGGCGCGGTGCCCGCTTCTGGTCGGGTGTTGGTCTATGACGATAATGGCAATCACCCGGGGATGCAGGCCGCTGAGGTGCTGGCGGAAGGCGGCGCGGAGGTTGAACTGGTCACGCCGGAACGGATGCTAGCGCCGGAGATCGGCGGGCTGAACCATGCGGCTTATGCGCGGATTTTCCACCGGCACGGGGTGCGGGTGACGATGAACACGCGGCTGCTCGCGGTGCGCCGTGCCGGGAACGAGTTGGTCGCGGTATTGGGCAGCGACTACGGTGCTGGGACGGAAGAACGCCGGGTAGACCGGGTGGTCGTAGAGCACGGCACGGTACCGCAGGACGAGTTGTACGAGGCTCTGAAACCAGGGTCGTGCAATGGCGGCGCGGTGGATCATGGTGCGCTGCTTGGGGGGCGGGCACAGGGCATGGTGCTCAATGCGGACGGTGCTTATCAGCTGTTCCGGATTGGTGACGCGGTGGCTAGCCGTAATATCCACGCAGCGATGTTCGATGCGCTGCGGTTCGCCAAGGACCTGTGATCCGGACCGCCGATCAGCCTTGCTTCTCCCTCTCCCTCGGAGAGAGGGCCAGGGTGAGGGGCCTTGCGCACTCGGCCACCAGTGTGCGCGCGGCAAGCTCCCTCACCCATCCCTCTCCCAGAGGGAGAGGGCTTTTGTCTGAGCTGGCTTACTGCACCACGCGGGGGGCGCCGGTGTCGGCGCCGGATGGGTCGAGGCCGAAGGAGGCCAGGTATTTCGCGATCGAGCCGTCCTTGTGCATTGCCTGGATGTCGGCGTCCATCGCTTCGCCCAGCGACGTATTGCCTTTGGTGTAGAGCAAATTCGCCTGCGCCGCCTCGGCCGAGGCCCTCACCCGCGGGTCAGGCTCCGCGACCTTGATGACGATCCCGGGATAACCCCCCTTTTTCTGCGCATAGGCGCCGGTGCCGTAGCTATCCACGCCGATCTGGATGCGGCCAGCCTGCAGGTCCTGCGCCAGCGCCACCGGATTCGGATACAAATGCAGGTTGGTGCCCAGCAGCTTCTGCAAGTCCGTCACCCACAGGAAGCCGGATACGGTGCCGACCTGCTTGCCCACCATGGCCGCGACCGTCGAGGCTCCGTCCTTGGAGTAGATGCCCATCTGATCAAGATACGTCGGGT
>CAXTWC010000035.1:0-32870 GCA_964247805.1 uncultured Acetobacteraceae bacterium
GAGCACGAGACTTTTAATCTTGGGGTCCAGGGTTCGAACCCCTGCGGGCCCACCAAAGATCCCCAAGAGCTTAAGACCTTCAAAGCAGGGGATGGCCTTCCTTGAAGAAGGGGAGACAAAGAATAATGCCTGAAATGAAGGGAACTACTATGCTTCGATACGCGGCTCTCGCTTTTGCGCTGCTGGTTGCTGCTTGCGGAGGCGATTTCGGTAATCGCCCCGGTAGTGTCCCCCGCAACTACTACTCGGAACGACCGGAGTCGCTGCCGTCGAACGCGGCACCCATGCCGCCCGGTAGCATGCCTCCGTAAGGAGCAGTCCCGGCATCTCCACGCCCTCCGCCGACAAAAGCCCTTTCCCTGCGGGAGAGGGAGAAGAAGGGAGAGGGAATTCGCGGCTACTCCGCGGTCGCTACCCCGATCACCGCCACTTTCCCGTCCCGCACGCCCAGAAGCTGCATCGGCGTGCGTGGGTGGTCGTGGTCGTCCATCTTGTAGGTACCGCCCAGCAACGACGGCATGTCCGACGTCTTCAGCGCCGCCTGAATATCCGCCGGCTTGTCCGAGCCGGCCCGGCGGATGGCGTCCACCACCAGCAACGTCGACTCATAGGCAAAGAACGAGCGCTGCGTCGGCATCAGCCCGTAACGCTCGCGATAGGCCGCAACGAACCCCTTCACGCCGGGCGTGTCGAGCAACGGGGTGAACACCACGATGCTGGTCACGTCCTGCAGCCCGCCCTTCGCCATGAACTCGGGCGAGACGGCGGCGATTGCAGCCGGCAGTTCGACCCGGCCGTCCACCGGCACCTTCCAGCCGGATTGCTCGTAGGCGCGGAAGAAACCAGCGGTCGAGGCGCCAAGCACCGTGATCACGTGGTCCGGCCCAAGCCCCTGCAGCTTTTGCAGCAGCGGCGCCAGATCGGTCGTGCCCTTGGGGATCGTCTCGTTTTCGGCGACGCTCAGCCCGGCCTCCTGTGCGGCCTTGGCGAAGCTGGCGGCATTAACCAGGTTCAGCGGCGCGTCGTCGGCCACGATCGCCAGCTTCTTGGCACCTTGACCCTTCAGCCAGCCGATCATGCCGCGGGCGATATCGAGGTTCGACGGGATGGTCTTGAACAGATACGGGTTACCGCCCGCCCCCGACGCATCCACGAAGTCCTGCCCGCCGGAGATGTCGATCACCAGCGGGACCTTTGCCTCCTGCACGACCGGCATGATCGCGTGCGTGACGGGCGTTGCCAACGCCCCCAACAGGACGGGCACGTGTGCCTCGTCGATCAGCCGGTGCACCGCCGCGACGCCCTTGGCCGGGTTCGCGCCGTTGTCGCCATAGAACGCCTCCACCGGCCGGCCGAGCACGCCGCCAGCCTCGTTCACCTGCGACAGCGCCAGTTCCACACCGTATTGCTCGGTTTGTCCCCGGTCGGCAGTGGGGCCGCTGAGGATGGTTGTGACGCCGATTCGCACCGGCTCCGCGGCGAACGCCGGCAGTGCGGCCAGTAGCGACCCGGCCAGAAAAACCGGCGCGAGTGCGAGAGGGGCAGGCTTCATGGGCGGGTCCTCCGTGGTTCGCTTCACCCTGGCACGCTGGGTTGCCGCCATCCTACTTAATGTCGTGACACCTGGCCGCCGGTCATCGGCGCGCTCACCCCCGTGGTCGTGGGGAAGCTGATCGGCAGTCCCCGCAACGCGCGCACCGCCAGCAGCGCGAAGCATTCCGCCTCGATCGCGTCGCCGCGCCAGCCCGCTGTTTCGGCCATGACCGGCTCCACCCCGGCCCGGCTGCGGAGCGCGTCCATGATCGCCGGGTTCTTGCGACCGCCGCCGCAAACGATCAGCCGGGTCGGCCGCTCCGGCAGCAGGTCCAGCGCGCGCCCGACACAGCCGGCCGTGAAGGCGGTCAGCGTGGCGGCGCCATCCTCCAGCGACAAGCCCTCGGCCATGGCGGCGCGGAAGCTGAACCGGTCGAGCGATTTCGGATATGGCGCGGCCAGATAAGCATGATCGAGCAGGCGGGTGAGGCGCGCCTCATCCACCCGGCCTTTGCGGGCGAGGGCGCCACCGCGGTCCATGCCTTGGCCGGTTGCCTGTTCTACCCAGTCGTTCAGCGGCGCGTTGGCCGGCCCGGTGTCGAAGGCGGCGAGCGTGCCATCCGAGCCCCGCCAGGTGATGTTCGCCACCCCGCCGAGGTTGAGCACCGCCGTGGTTGGCGGCTCGCCGAGGCTTTTCAGCAGGGCCGCATGGTAGCTGGCGGATAGCGGCGCGCCCTGACCGCCGGCGCGCACGTCGGCGGTGCGGAAATCATGCACCACGTCGATGCCGGTCAACGCCGCCATCAACGCGCCGTCGCCGAGCTGCCGGGTGTCGCCGGCCTGTCCCGCTTGCGGCGGACGGTGCAGCACGGTCTGGCCGTGGAAGCCGATGACGGAGGTGGCGGGCATGCCGGCACCGGCGATGAATTGCGTGACTGCGGCGGATTGGGCGCGGGTCAGGGCTGCCTCCGCTTCGTGGAAAATCGCGGGCTCGGGGCCGGTGAACTGCCATTCCAGCGCAGCGGACAGCGCACGGGCCAGCAGGCTCCGTACCTCGGGCGGGTAGGGAGCGAGGGTCCAGGGGCCGAAATCCTGCACTGCCTCGCCATCGGTGCGGATCATGGCGATGTCGATCATCCCGTCCAGCACGGTCCCCGTCATCAGCCCGACAGCCCAAATCGGTTCCATACTCACCATCTCAAGTAGGGCGGAAAAGCGCAGCGCCTTCCGCCAGCTTCGTTACATCGAGAAGACGGCCGATGGCGTCTTCATTCTGTCTAGATCCTTACGTCGGCAACACCGGGTCCGCAGCCCCGGCCCGGACGGTGGCGTGGCTCAGCGAGAGCAACCCACCGACCACCAGCGAGACCACGACGCCGAGCGGCACATACCAGGTGAAGGCAAGCGTGTAGCTGCGCACGACCACAGTCATCACCACGAGCGTCGCGACGAACGCAACGATGGCATCGCGCTGGTTGGCCCGGCGCACCACCAGCCCGAGCAAGAAAGCTCCTAGCAGTGCGCCATAGGTATACGCCGCGATCCCGAGCCCGAGGAGCACCACCTGGCTGTGGGTATCGGTGAATAGGCTCGCGAACCCCGCCATCACCACCGCCCAGATCACCGTCAGCAGCCGCGACAGCTTGAGCCCGTCGCGCCCCCGCATCACCGGGCGCAGCAGATCGGCCACCGTCGAGTTCGCCATCGAGTTCAGCGCCGAGGACAGCGAGCCCATCGTCGCCGACAGGATCCCCGCGATCAGCAGCCCGGACAGGCCCGGCGGCAGCTCGTCCAGGATGAAGCGCGGGAACAGATCGTCCGACGAGCGCAGCCCCATCTGCGCCGGCGTCTTGCCGCCCAGATGCACCCAGAGCAGCGCACCGATCAGCGAGAACAGCGCGAATTGGATGCCGACCACGACAGCGCTGCCCACCATCGCGCGCCGCCCCTCGGCCAGCGTGCGGCAGGCGAGCACGCGCTGCACCATCAACTGGTCCGTGCCGTGGGAGGCCATGCCGAACACCGCGCCGCCGACGATGGCCGCGATGGCGTTGAACGGGCTGGTCAGCACGGGGGCGGCGAAGTTCAGCACCTGGAACTTGCCGGCGGCATAGGCCTGGCCCATGCCCGCGAACCCGACCTCGCCGAGCAGCACCAGCACGCAGATCGCGGCGCCGCCGACATAGATCGACATCTGGATCGCGTCCGTCCAGATCACCGCGCGGATGCCGCCGACATAGGTATACAGCAGCGTCAGCAACGAGATCACGGCAATGATCGCGATGAAGCTGGTGGGCAGGCCGATCGCGTCCAGCAGCAGCTTGATCGGGATGGCGGAGGCGAACAGCCGCACCCCCTCGGCGAGCAGCCTGGTGCCCAGGAAGGTCACCGAGGCCACGCCCTGCAGCCCGGTGCCGAACCGCTGCCCGAGATATTGGTAGGCGCTGACGAACCCGCCGCGCATGTACAGCGGCAGCAGCACCCAGGCGACCAACGAGCGCCCCACCAGGTAGCCGATTGCCAGCTCCACGAAGCCGAACGCGCCCATGTAGGCGACGCCGGGCACGGAGATGACGGTGAGCGTGCTGGTTTCGGTGGCCACGATGGAGAAGCACACCGCCCACCACGGCAGGTCCCGCTCGCCCACGAAGTAGGCGGTGGCGCTCTGCTGCCGGCCCGACAGGCGCAGCCCGATCGCGGCAATGGCCACGAGGTAGGCGACGATCACGACCAGGTCGAGCAGGCGCATGCTGGCTCCTTAACGAAAAGCGGTGGCGCGTATGACCCGGCGTTCGTGCACGGTGTCCGCGTTGGTGGCGAGCAAGCGGGCCCCATCCAGTGCCGTTCCCTCAGCCGGAACGAGGGTGAGGGCTGGCGACCCCGCCTCGAGCGCGTGCCGGAGCGGGTCCATCAGGCTACGGCCGAGCCCGGGCAGGCCCCCCGTGAGTGCTAGGCGCGTCGGGCCCGGCCCGGCGGCAGCGCGTGCAGTGGTGGCGAGCGCCTCGGCCGCCCGGCGCATCAGGTTTGTCGCCACAACGTCCTGTGCCTCGGCCGCCCGGGCGATTGCAGGGGCGAAGCTGGCGGCGAGGCGCGGTGGGTTGCCGTGCCCCTCCATCTGCACGGCCAGCATGGCGAGGGGGCCGAATTGCGCCTCGGCCGCGGCCTGCAGCATCGTCGCCGGGCCGCGTCCGTCCGCTGCCTGCAATGCCGCGCGTAGGCCGCGGAGGCCGATCCAAGCGCCGCCGCCCTCGTCGCCAAGCCACGGTCCCCAGCCATCCACCCGGCGGAACTCGCCATCCGGCATCAGCCCGATCGCGACCGCGCCGGTGCCGGCCGCGAGCACGACCCCTGGCCCACCGCCCAAGGCGCCGGCGTGCGAGGTGATGGCGTCGCTCGTCACCGCGACATCCGCGGAGGGCAGCGCGTCGCACAGCCGCCGCGCTAACTCATGCGCCGCCGCCGGAGCCGCGAATGCACCTGCAACACCGGCCACGGTGATGTCGATCCGGCCCGTGGTGCGCAGATGGGAGGTGGCGGCAAGGATCGCGGCTTCGGCAAGATTGGCGCCGTGCGGGGCGGCAAGGCCGGGGGTTCCAGCGCCTTCCGCGTCGGTCCGGGTCCGGGAAGACCACAGGGCGGCGCGGCAAAGCGTCTTGCCCAAGTCGATGCCGAGAATGGCAGGGCTTACAGTGTCTCCGTCCCGTCTGCCGTCCAAGGGGCCAGGCTGCGCTCGGTCAGTATTGTTGCCCTCGGATCCCACGACGCCCTCGGCGGCACCACGCCGCTGCGTCACCATTCCAGGCTATGACGGCGTTGTGAAGTTCGTCCGAGCGCAGGTGCGTCAGTGATCTGACCACTAGCGGGCGAGAAGCAGCGCCGCCATGGCGGCCAACGCGGACAACAAGCCGACGATGGTACCGGTCCAGCCCGGTTCCTGGTGTTGCGCCCGGCGCCGCCGCTCCACCTCCTCGCTCGTTTCTTCCCACGTGGCTTGGGCCGTCGTCTTTTCCGATTTCACGTTCCTACCCCGACCAGTGACACGATCCAAAGACCTGTGAGCAGCAGCCTTCGCGCGCGAATTGTCTCGTCATATAACTTTCACCCCCCGCGTCTTGTAGCGAATCCGCCGCTCAGAGCGCGTGGGCGCCCCAGGTGTCGGGCCCTGCTATTGACGTATGTTATCGCCGTGCAGATGGTGCCGCGTCTTCGCAACAGGAGGACGCCACCATGTCGCAACCGGATCTGAGTCCGTCTGCCGAGTTCCACCTGATGAACGCGTACTGGCGCGCGGCAAATTACCTGTCGGTGGGACAGGTCTATCTGCTCGCCAATCCGCTGTTGCGCGAGAAACTCGAACTCGATCATGTGAAGAAGCGGCTGCTCGGCCATTTCGGCACGGTGCCGGGACTGAACTTCCTCTACGTTCACCTCAATCGCGTGATCAAGGCGCACGATCTGAACGTTCTGTTCATCGCCGGACCAGGCCATGGGGCGCCGGGCGTCGTAGCGAACACCTATCTGGAAGGCACCTACAGCGAGGTCTACCCGGAAGTGTCGCAAGACGCCGAGGGCATGCACAAGCTGTTCCGACAATTCTCCTTCCCGGGCGGCATCCCAAGCCATGCCGCGCCCGAAACGCCCGGCTCGATCCACGAGGGCGGTGAACTGGGCTACTCGCTCTCTCACGCGTACGGCGCGGTGTTCGACAACCCGGGCCTGATCGCCGCTTGCGTCATCGGCGACGGCGAGGCGGAGACAGGGCCGCTGGCGACGTCCTGGCATAGCAACAAGTTCCTCAACCCCGCGACCGATGGCGCGGTGCTGCCGATCCTGCACCTCAATGGTTACAAGATCGCTAACCCAACCGTCCTCGCCCGCATCAGTCACGACGAGCTGGACGCGCTGCTCCGAGGCTACGGCTATGCCCCCGTGTTCGTCGAGGGCGACGACCCCGAGGTGATGCATCCATTGATGGCGGCGGCGATGGACCGTGTGTTCGCCGACATCAAAGCGATCCAGCAAGCCGCCCGCGATGGCACCGGCCCACGCCGCCCGATCTGGCCGATGATCGTGTTGCGCAGCCCGAAAGGCTGGACCGGGCCGAAATACGTGGACGGCCTCAAGACCGAGGGCTTCTGGCGCTCACACCAGGTACCGATCGCCGACGTGACCAAACCCGGGCACCTGCAACTGCTCGAGGATTGGATGCGCAGTTACCGCCCGGAGGAGCTGTTCGACGAGGCCGGCCGCTTGCTGCCCGAGATCGCGGCCCTGGCGCCCGAGGGGGACCGCCGCATGGGCGCCAACCCGCACGCAAATGGTGGCGCGCTGATGCGGCCCCTGCGCATGCCGGACTACCACAGCCACGCCGTCAAGGTGGCCTCGCCCGGCAGTGCGACCGCAGAGGCGACGCGGGTCATGGGCTCTTTCCTGCGCGACGTGATGCGCGAAAACGAGAGCAGCCGCAATTTCCGCGTGGTGGGTCCGGACGAGACCGATTCCAACCGGCTGTCCGCCTTGTTCGAGGTGACGGAGCGGGCCTGGGATGCCGACACGCTGCCGGAGGATGTTCACCTCGCGCCGAATGGGCGGGTTATGGAGATCCTAAGCGAGCACACCTGCCAAGGTTGGCTGGAAGGCTATCTGCTGACCGGGCGGCACGGGTTGTTTTCCTGCTATGAGGCGTTCATCCACATCGTCGACTCGATGTTCAACCAGCATGCCAAGTGGCTGAAGACATCGCGCGAGGTGGAGTGGCGGCGGCCGATCGCCTCGCTGAATTACCTGCTCACGTCCCATGTCTGGCAGCAGGACCATAACGGGTTCAGCCACCAGGACCCCGGTTTCGTGGACCACGTGGTGACCAAGAAGGCCGCGATCGTGCGGGTGTACCTGCCGCCCGACGCGAACACGCTGCTTCACGTGACCGACCACTGCCTGCGCAGTTGGGACCGCATCAACGTCATAGTGGCCGGCAAGGCGCCAGCGCCGCAATGGCTGGACATGGATGCGGCGGTGACCCACTGCACCGCGGGCCTCGGTATATGGAACTGGGCCAGCAACGATGCGGGCGAGAACGGCATCAGCGACCCGGACGTGGTGATGGCCTGCGCTGGCGACGTGCCCACGCTCGAGACACTGGCGGCGGTGGACCTGCTGCGGCGGCTGCTGCCGGAACTGAAGATCCGCGTCGTCAACATCGTGGACCTGATGACCCTGCAGCGTCCGGAGGACCATCCGCACGGCCTGGCGGACCGCCAGTTCGACGCGCTGTTCACCACGGACAAGCCGGTGATCTTCGCCTACCACGGCTACCCGGCGCTCATCCACCATCTCGCCTACAAGCGCACCAACCACGCCAACTTTCACGTGCGCGGCTATATGGAGGAAGGATCCACCACGACCACGTTCGACATGGTTGTGCGCAACCTGCTCGACCGTTTCCATTTGGCGGAGGCCGTGATCGACCGTGTGCCGACGCTCGGTGCATCGGCCGCCTATGCGCAACAGACCCTGCGCGACAAGCTGATCGAACATACCCGCTACGTGCGCGAGTACGGCGTCGACATGCCGGAGGTGCGCGATTGGCACTGGCCCACGCCGTCGTGAGCGACGCACCCGATAGGCTGTACCTAACGCTCAACGCCGGTAGCAGCAGCCTGAAATTCGCGGCGTTCCACCCGGGTGCGGAGCCGGTGCTGCACGGGGAAATATCCCCGATCGGCGAGGCTGGGCGTTTGCGATCCGGCGACACCGACGAACCGTGGCCGCATGGCATCGAGGGCGCCGGGTTGCACGAGTTGCTCACCTGGATCGACGCGCATGACGGCGCCGGGCCGGTGGCGGCGGTCGGCCACCGGATCGTGCATGGCGGCGATCGCGACGGCCCGGCGCTGATCGACGACGCCTTGCTGGCCGAACTCGATGCGCTGACGCCGCTGGCCCCGCTGCACCAGCCGCACAACCTGGCGGCGATTCGCGCAGTCGCCGAGGCACGGCCCGGCCTGCCGCAGGTCGCGTGTTTCGACACCAGCTTCCACACCACGATGAGCGATTTGGCCCGCGCGATCCCGCTGCCTCCCGAGATCGGCGCGCGGCGATACGGCTTCCACGGCCTCAGTTACCAGTTCATCGCCGGACGTCTGCCGGCGGTCGCTCCGGCGTTGGCGCAGGGCCGGGTGATCGTGGCTCATCTCGGGTCCGGCGCCAGCCTGTGCGCCCTGCAGCAAGGCCGCAGCATCGACACCACGATGGCGATGACGGCGCTGGACGGGGTCATGATGGGAACCCGCACCGGCCGCCTCGACCCGGGCGTGGTGCTCTGGCTGATGCAGGCGCGGGGGATGGACGTCGCCGCCGTGGAGGACCTGCTGTATCACCATAGCGGCCTGCTCGGGGTGAGCGGAGAGAGCGCCGACCCACGCAAGCTGCTGGCGAGCGGGTCCGGCCGGGCGCGTTTCGCACTCGACCTGTTCGTGCGCAGCGTGGTGCGGGAGGCGGGGGCATTGGCTGCGATGCTGGGTGGCATCGACGGCTTCGTGTTCACGGCGGGTATCGGCGAGCATCAGGCAGAGATTCGGCGGGAGGTTGCCGCCGGGCTGGCCTGGTTGGGCATCGCCTGCGACCCGGCGCGCAACGCGGCCTACCAAGCGGACCAGGGACCTGCCGAGCTCGGGACCAAACTTTGGGTTATTCCGACCAATGAGGAAGCGCAGATCGCCACCCTGACCGAGGCGCTGGCGAGCAGCCATTAACTCGGCAGTAACCTCGTGTGGGTAAATTCACCTTCTCCCTTTCTCCTCCCTTTCCCTCGGGGAAAGGGCCGGGGTGAGGGTCGACCAAGCTCCTAAACGGTGGCGGTCCGGCGTTGCTCAGCTTCCTCACTGCACTTCTAAGCCAGGGAAAGGGAGAAGATCGTCGTCGCCGCGATACAGAATTGCCCGTCCTCGGGGTGGTAGCCGGACCGTGAATGCGATGCTAAAGGCCGTTCTGCTGCACCGCGGAATTGCTGCAATCCGCGGTATTGGCTTGTTCGTCTAAGGCCCACCAGATGTGCTCACATCGGGCCGTCATGCCGCCGGGAGTCGCCGTATGGATAGCTTGGAGGTCAACAAAGCCTGCGCCGCAGTGCTGGTGGCCGGGATAACCTTCATGGTCGCGGGACTCATCGGGGACGGGCTGGTGCATCCGAAGCGGCTGGAAAACGCCGCAATCAAGATCGACCTACCGACCGGCGGCGGGGCACCTGCTCCGGTCGCGGCGGCCGATCCACCGGTGGCCGTGGAACTGGCCTCGGCCGACCCAGTAGCCGGCGAGGCGTTGACCAAGCAGCAAGGCTGCGTCGCCTGCCACTCGTTCAACGAGGGCGGCAAGGCCGGGATCGGCCCGAACCTCTACGGCGTCGTCGGTGGACCGCATGGACACATGCCGGGCTACGAATACTCTGCGGCACTGAAAAGCAAGCAGGGGCCATGGACCTATGACGAACTGTACGAGTGGCTGAAGAAGCCTAGCGCTTACGCCCCCGGCACGAAGATGAGCTATGCTGGCCTGGCGGACCCCAAGAAGCGGGCTGACGTGATCGACTACTTGCACTCTCTATCCCATTCGCCGGAACCGCTACCCGCCGCGGCACCCGCTCCAGCCAAACCCTAGCCCTGATTACCTTTCCTCTCCCGTCGTTCACGGGAGCGGGAGAGGTCATCAGGCCTCCTGCGGGAGCGGCGAGAGACCTTCCCAATCCGGGTCCGCGGATGGGGTGTCCTGCCCCTCGATGTCACGCAGCTTCCTCGCCACCACCCGTGTCCGCGTTCGCGCGTCCTCGATGGTGCGCGCCATGGTGCCGGCGTTGCGGCCCAGGCGCTCCAGCACCTCGTCCATCCGCAGCATCTCCTGCCGCGTGGCGCCCAGCAGCCGGCCAATCTGCTCGGCCTTCTGCTCCAGCGCCAGGGTTACGTAGCCGAGATGCACGGTCCGAAGCAGTCCGGGCAGCAGCCCCGGCCCCATCAGCAACACGCGGTCGTTGCGGCCGAGATCGTCGATCAGGCCCGGCATCCGCGCGGCTTCGGCATACAGGCCATCGGTCGGCAGGTACAGTACGGCGAACTCGGTCGTCATCGGGGGGGCGATATACTTGCTGGCGATCCGCCGCGCCTCCACCCGGAGTGCCGCCTCCAGGCCCCGCCTGGCCGCGCGCTCCGCCTCGGCATCGCCCGACTCCGCCGCGGTCAGCAGCCGCTCGTAGTCGGCCAACGGTAATTTGGCGTCGATCGGCAGCAGCGGCCGCGAGTCGCCCTGACCCGGCATGCGCACCGCGAACTCCACCACCCGGCCTTCGCCGATGGCGACGTTGCTGTCGTAGCTGCCCACCGGAAGCAGATCGTCCAGCAGGGCGCGAAGCTGCGTTTCACCCCAGCCGCCTCGTGTCTTCACGTTGGAGAAGATGCGCTTAAGGTCGCCGATGCCCGCGCTGACCGCCGCAACCTCGCCCATCGCCTTCTGCACGGCGGCAAACTGCTCCAGCACCCGGCCGAAACTGGCGCTCATCTGCTGCTCCACCGCCGCGTGGAGCTGCTCGCCCACCGTCCGTTCGATCGCCAGCAGCCGCGCCGCACTCGCCTCCGCCATCTCCCGCAGCTTGCGTTCCAGCAGCAGCGCCGTCCGGCTGGATGCCTCCTGCGCCTCGAGCCGGACCTGCTCCATCTGGCTGGACAGGGTCCGCTCGGCCGACTGCATCTGGGCACGCGCCGCCTCCAGCCCCTGATGCGACGCGACGCTGGCGGCGTGCACGGCGGCCAGCAGGCGGAACACTCCGGCGACGGTGGCGAGCAGCAGGATGGCAACGCCGCCCAGCAACACCGCGCCACCAAGCAACGGCCCGGATATTTCCTCGATGGACACCAAGCGTTCTCCAGCGTTGTTTGGCAACGCTACCCGAGTCGCCCGATTCTCAAGGAAGTGGACGCCCGATGCCCGGATCGAAGAAATTGCCCGTGATGACGTTGGGCGCCCTCGGCGTGGTGTTCGGCGACATCGGCACCAGTCCGCTGTATGCCGTGCAGCAGTGCTTCACCGACGAGCCGGCCTTCGCGCACGACCCGGCGCTCGTGATCGGCCTCCTGTCGCTGATCATCTGGTCGATCATCCTCGTGGTGTGCCTTAAATACGTAACCTTCATCCTACGTGCCGACCATGACGGGGAAGGCGGGACGCTGGCGCTGCTCGGCTTGATCCGCACCAAGGTGCCGCCGCTGAAATTCGCCCGGCCGAGCTGGCTGACGTTGCTGGTGCTGTTCGGCTCGGCCCTGCTGTATGGCGATGGCGTCGTGACACCCGCGATTTCAGTGCTCTCCGCGGTGGAGGGGCTAAAAGTCGCCAGTCCGTCGTTCGGCAGCTACGTCGTCCCGCTGTCGGTTGGCATCTTGCTGGCGTTGTTTGTTTTCCAGCATCTGGGGACCGAGAAGGTCGGCAGGCTGTTCGGCCCTGTGATGTTGCTGTGGTTCGCCGCGATCGCCGTGGCCGGGGTCGTGAGCGCCGTGCAGCATCCGGCGGTGCTGGCGGCGTTCAACCCATTGGCGGGGTTGCGGCTTTTGTTCGGCCAGGGTTGGGCCGGGTATGCCGTGCTGGGCGCCGTGGTGCTGTGTTTCTCGGGCACGGAGGCGCTGTTCGCCGATCTTGGCCATTTCGGCCGCCGGCCCATCGTGCTCGCGTGGTATTTGATCGTGCTGCCGGCGCTTGGACTCAACTACCTCGGCCAGGGTGCACAGCTGTTGGCAAACCCGGCCGCGGCCGACAATCCGTTCTTCGCGCTGATCCCGCATTGGGCGATCTATCCTATGGTGGCCCTCGCCACGGCCGCGACCGTGATTGCGTCGCAGGCCCTCATCTCCGGGGCTTTCTCGCTCACGCAGCAGGCCATCAACATGGGCTTTGCGCCGCGTTATGGGGTCGTTCACACCTCGGAGTCGGAGCGCGGCCAGGTTTACATGCCCGTCATCAACTACGCGCTGATGGTGGGCTGCTTGGCCTTGGTGCTCGGCTTCCGCTCGTCGAGTGCCTTGGGGTCGGCCTATGGTCTCGCGGTGATCGGCACGATGACGGTGACCTCGATCACGTTCTTCGTCGTGACGCGCCGGGTCTGGAACTGGCCCTTGCTCTGGTCGGTGCCGCTGGTGGGGTTGTTCCTGGTCATCGACTGCGCCTTCCTGGGCGCCAACTTGGCCAAGCTGCTGTCCGGCGCGTGGGTGCCGTTGCTGATCGGCGCCTTCGTGTTTGCCATCCTTTATATATGGACGGAGGGACGCTCCCGCTTCCGCCAGGCCCTCGCGGACTGGTCGATGCCGCTTCCGCAGTTCCAGGCCCTCGCAAAAGACTGGAAGCAGCGGGAGGGCGGCGGCGCGGTGTTCCTGACCGAGGCCTCGGACAAGGTGCCGCTGGTCGGCCGCCACGAATGGCTCCGGGCGCATGTCAGGCACGAGCAAGTGCTGCTGCTCCGGGTGGAAACGACCAGCCGGCCGCACGTCGCAGATAACGAGCGGCTCAGCATCGAGGACATGGGCAACGGGATTTTCCGTGGCGTCGCGCGCTTCGGGTTCATGCACAATCCCGACCTCATCGCCGTGTTCAAGGATGGCGCACCCTTCGACACCGGCGACGCGGTGTTCTTCTTGCCGCAGATCACGGCGGTGGGGACCTGGCCCTGGTGGCGCCGAGCCTTGCGCCGGATTTACCTATTCCTGGGACGGACGGGCCTGACGCCGGTCGAGTATTTTAATCTGCCGCCCAATCGGATCGTTTCCGTGGGACTCGAACTGACTGTGTGAGCGCTGTTGTCGGGACAATTCGGGCGGAACGTAGCGATCGGTTAACCTTTATTCTGCATGGTGGGATCGATAGCTGTGTTGAGGTCCCATGATTCGTTCGTCGGCGATGACTCGCCTGTCCTTCCGGTTGTTCGCGCTTACGGCGCTATTTGGTGTCGGTTTGATGGCGCTCGGAGGCGCGGCGCTCTGGTCGCAGTGGAGCTTTGGCCGACAGACCCGGATCGGCCGGCTTCAGGTTCTGACCGAAGTCGCCATGAAGGTCGTCGACAGTAACCACGCCCTGGTGGCAGCAGGCTTGCTGACCGAGGAAGCAGCCAAAGCCCGGTCCTTCGCCCAGATCAGCGCAATGAGCTACGGGAATGGCGACTACATTTCCATGATCGACGTTGCGACCGGTAAGATCCTCGCTCATCCAAATCCGAAGCAAGTCGGCGGTAACGGTCTCGACTCGAAAGACCCGACCGGATTTTTGTTCGTGGCGGATGTGATGCCGAGGGCCGTCCGGGACGGCGTAGCCACGGTCGAATATAGCTACCCACGGATGGGACAAGATCTCTCAACACCCAAGATAGCGGTCTATCGCTTTTACGCACCTTGGAACTGGATCATCGGTACGGGAACCTGGGTCGACGATCTCAAGGCCGAGTTCTGGTCTGTCGCCCTGTCGCTCGGGCTGATTGCCGCGGGCATCCTTGCGCTTTTGATCGCTGCTTCCACCCTGGTCGTCCGTTCGATCGTTCGCCCGATCAAGGCCATGGTGCAAGCAATGCGGCTGTTGGCCACCGGTGATACCGAAACGCTGATACCAGACGGCGGCAAGATCGCGGAAACCAGGGCAATGGCGGCGGCAGTCCAGGTGTTCAAGGACGTTGCCATCGAGAAGTCGCGCGTGGAAACGCTCGCGGAGCAGAGCCGCCGCGGGGCCGACGCCGCGCGGGTCCAGCAACGGGACGCATCGGCGGATTTGGCTGCTCAGCAAGTTGCCGTCGTGGAGTCGCTGGCCGCTGGCCTGGACCGGCTTGCGGCTGGCGACCTGACGGTGCGCCTGCCCGATGCGTTCGCGCCAGATTACGAGCGGCTGCGGACCGATTTCAACCGGACGGCGGTTAAGCTGTCGGAGACGCTGGGCGCCATCGTCGAGACGACCAGTGCGATCCGCACCGGCACCGGTGAGATCACCCATGCAGCCGATGATCTATCCCGCCGGACGGAGCAGCAGGCAGCCAGCTTGGAGCAGACGGCTGCCGCCCTTGAGGAGATCACGGCCACGGTACGCAAGACGGCCGAGGCCGCGGGTAATGCGCGGGAGATCGTTGCCGTGTCCCAGGCCGGGGCCGAGAAATCGAGCCAGGTCGTGCACGATGCCGTTGCCGCCATGACGGCGATCGAGAAATCGGCCAAGGAGATCAGCCAAATCATCGGCGTGATCGACGAGATCGCGTTTCAGACCAACCTGCTGGCGCTGAACGCCGGTGTGGAGGCCGCTCGGGCCGGCGACGCGGGCCGTGGCTTCGCCGTGGTGGCCAGCGAGGTTCGCGCCTTGGCCCAGCGCAGTGCGCAAGCCGCGAAGGAGATCAAGGCTTTGATCTCAGCCTCGACCCAGCAGGTCGAACGCGGCGTGGAGCTGGTTGGCATCACCGGCCGGTCGCTATCGCAGATCATCGCCGAGGTCAGCAAGATCAGCGGCGTTGTCCGCGAGATCGCGGCCAGTGCGCAAGAACAGGCGAGTGGGCTGCACCAGGTCAGTACTGCGGTCAATCAGATGGACCAGATCACCCAGCAGAACGCCGCCATGGTGGAACAGAGCACCGCTGCCAGCCACGGCCTCGCGCAGGAGATCAGCGAGTTGGACCGGCTTACCGGCTTCTTCCAGACAGTCGATCAGCGGGGCGGCGACTCACCGCAAAGGAAGGCGGCGTAGGTGCAGACTAATTTCCGACCGTAATTGGTAGGGCGATCTGACGCGGGTGCATTGTTGGTGAGGTCTGCCGCAAAAGCTGCCAGTTCCCTAAAGGAATGTGGGGGTGGCGCACGCACCGGTGCCGAATTCATAGTCACAAACGTCCCGATAGTGTGCCGCGGCCAGCCCTCCCCTAGCCCCTCCCTCAAGGGGAGGGGGACAAGAGTCTCGCCGTCGCGCAGCACACCGGGGGTTCGAACGCCGTAGCCCGAGGGAGAGGGAGAAGAAAGGCTACCGATCTCCGCCGATCGGCTACGAGCGACGAGCTCAACCAGTTCTCAGGACGGGCCCGTAACGCCCGGGTCGCTCGCCCGGCGCCTGGGATGCCGGCGTCGCTCGGGGCCTCGCCACTCCAGCACGCGCTCAAACAACAGCACCGAGCGGCCAGTTACCACGTATTTGTCACCCACGCCCAAATCTTCCACGTGGTTGGGGGCATTCGTGTCGAACACCAGGCGCCAGACGGTTCCGCCTGCGATCGCCGGCAAGGTAAAGCTCACGCCCTCGTGGTGCGCGTTCAATACGATCAGAACGGAAGCGTCGCCCGATACGCGGCGTACCCCCGTGGCGCGCGCCCGGCCGTCCAGCAGCATCCCGAAGCACCGCAGGTTACCGTCGTGCCAATCTGCGCCGGCCATCTCCTGGCCGAGGGCGGTCAGCCAGGTTACGTCCCGTACGCCCGATTCCGGGTCCAAGGCGCCCGTAAGATAGCGTCCGCGGCGCAGGATCGGGAACCGCTGGCGCAGGGCCGTCAACTCCTGCACGAACTTGATCAGTTGCTGCCCGCGCTCGCCGACATCCCAGTCCAGCCAACTGATCGCGTTGTCCTGATTGTACGGGTTGTTGTTGCCACCCTGCGTGCGGCCGAATTCGTCACCGGCCAATAGCATCGGCGTGCCTTGGCTCAGCAGCAACGTCGCCAGCATGTTGCGGATCTGGCGGGAGCGGAGGGCGTTGATCGCCGGGTCATCGGTGGGGCCCTCCACACCACAATTCCAGCTATGGTTATTGCTGCTGCCATCGCGGTTCTGTTCGCCGTTGGCCTCGTTGTGCTTGTCGTTGAAGCACACGGCGTCGTTCAGCGTGAAGCCGTCATGCGCGGTGACAAAGTTGACCGACGACCACGGCCGGCGGCCACGGCGGTTGAACTCCCCGGCCGATGCAGACAGACGGGCCGCCATATCCGAGGCGGGGGCGGCGGCTTTCCAAAATGCACGCGTGGTATCGCGGTACTTGTCATTCCACTCCGCCCAACCCGGCGGGAATTGTCCCACCTGGTAGCCTCCTGGGCCAATATCCCAAGGTTCGGCGATCAGCTTCACGCCCGACAACACCGGGTCCTGCCGGCAGGTATCGAGGAAGCCGCCGCCCTCGTCGAACCCGTGCTCCTCGCGCGCCAGGATGGTAGCGAGGTCGAACCGGAAGCCATCCACATGCATTTCCGTCACCCAGTAGCGCAAGCTGTCGGTGACCATCTGAAGCACGCGCGGATGGGAGATGTTGATCGTATTGCCGGTGCCGGTGTCGTTAATGTAGCGGCGCTTATCCCCCGGGACGAGGCGATAATAGCTGCGGTTGTCGATGCCGCGGAACGACAGCGTGGCACCACGCTCGTTGCCCTCGGCGGTGTGGTTGTAGACGACGTCCAGGATCACCTCGAGCCCGGCGTCGTGGAAGCGGGCAACCATCTGCTTGAACTCGGAGAAAGCGAACACCGGGCTGAATGCGTAACGCGGATCGGGGGCGAAGAACCCGATCGTGTTATAGCCCCAATAATTGGTCAGCCCTTGGTTCAGCAGATAGTCGTCGTTGACGAAGGTCTGCACGGGCAGCAGTTCCACCGACGTCACCCCGAGAGCGCGGATGTAGTCGAGCACGGCCGGGGTCGCCATGCCGGCGAACGTGCCGCGCAAGGCCTCCGGCACCTGGGGGTGGAGCTTGGTGAACCCGCGGACATGCGCCTCGTACAGGATCGTGCGTTCCCAAGGCACCATGGGCAGCATGTCGCGCCCCCAGGTATAGGCCGGGTCGATCACGCGGCATTTCGGCATGAAGGGCGCACTGTCTCGCCGGTCGAACGACAGATCCTCCGTCTTGGCGCCCATCGTGTAGCCGTAGCAGGCGGGGTGCCACTCCAGCTTGCCGACATGCGCCTTGGCATACGGATCGAGCAGCAGCTTGTTCGGATTGAACCGGTGACCGGCCTCTGGGGCATACGGTCCGTGCACGCGATAGGCGTACACGGTGCCGGGTCTGGCGTCGCGCAGATAGCCGTGGAAGACCTCGTCGGTATATTCCGGCAGCTCGATCCGCTCCAGCTCGCGGGTGCCGGACTCGTCGAACAGGCAAAGCTCGACCTTCTCGGCGTGGGCGGAGAACAGGGCGAAATTCACCCCGAGCCCGTCCCATGTGGCACCTAGCGGGTGTGGCCGGCCCTCGCTGATGCGTTCTCCGGTCGCGATGGGCAAGGAATGGCTACTCCGGTGTAAGTGCGGACAGGCAGTGCGCTAGAGAAATCGGCGCGTTAGGTTGAGGCGCCCGGCAGTAGCCGGCCTGGGGAGAACATCGCGCGATGACAATCACCGGCTTCGAACAATTTGCGGTAGGACAGGTCTTCACCTCGGCCCCTCGCTCGATCGATGCAACCGCGATCAAGGCGTTCGCCGTACAATTCGATACGCAACCTCAACATACGGACGAGAACTCGGCCGAGCATACCATGTTCGGCGGGCTGGCGGCGAGTGGCTGGCACACCGCGGCGCTGACCATGCGGTTGATGCTGGACAGTGCCCTCGCCGGCATAAGCGGGCGGGGACTCGGCGTGCGCATCAACGATATCACCTGGTCGCGTCCGGTGCGGCCCGGCGATGAACTGCACGCAATCAACGAGGTGCTCGAACTGCGCCCTTCGCGCTCCAAGCCCGACCGCGGGATAGTGGTGATGCGCACGACGACACGTAACCAGCACGATGAGACTGTGCAGGAGATGACGGGCACGTTGCTGGTGTTGCGGAGCGATGCGGTGTTGCAGCCGGCTCACTCGGCGGCGTGATCTAGCCCGGGTTCCGCCAAAAACGGGAGTTGGGGGGCCAAGGTCACCAGGTCGCGCTCCGCCACGCAGCACAGGTAATGCTTGGACGCGGGGGCTTCGTCTTCGCTCTCCGGCAGCAGTTGGCCATCCGGCCCGAGCGGCAGGGCCGTTAGTCCGAGGTCGCCATACACCTTGAGCAGCCCTGGCCCGGCGCGCCAAACGGCCGGGTCCATGCCTTCCTGGGCGGCGAGATCGCGCAACCGCCAGATCGCGGAAATGCGGTCGGCCGGCGCGCCTGCCGGGTCGCCGAGCCCGAGCATGACGCGCCCGAGCCGGCGGAATGGGATGCCGGAGCGGCCGGCCTCGCCCATCACCACGCCATCGGCCTGGGCAGGTGGGTCGGCGCCCAGCGACGCATAGCGCAGCCGCCCTTCGCCGGCCCAGGGTAGCCATTGCACGTGACCGGGGCGAAATAGCCGCCAAATCGCCACCAGCGCGAGGAGCACGGCCAAGGCCATGATCATGCGCAGGCTGTTGGGTAGGTCGGGGGAGAGCACGATCTCCCACCAGGAGTTCTCGGACAGGCGGCGCACTTGTGGCTCGAACGCGGCCAAGGCGAACACGCATACGGCCAGGGCGATCAGCGGTACGAGCACATCGGCCTGCAGGGTGCCCGTCAGCAACCGGGCATCGCGGTAGAACGCCTCGCGGAACGGGGCCACCAAGATTGCGGACAGCACCAGCACGGCGGAAATCCACAGATCGTCGCCTTGGGCCGCGGTATATCCTGCGGCGATCAGCAGCAGCGCGATGGTGGCCCCCCAGGCCAGCGTCACCCGCTGCGACAGGCCCACGGCCAGGGCCATCAGGGCAGCGCCGATCAGCGACGGCACGAATTGCCCGGCGCTGGCCGCCACGTCCGCGAAGTCGGGGTCGATCCACGAGAAGTCCGGCCGGTCATCCAGTACGCCCAGGCAGAGCAGCAGGGCGCCGCACATCGCCACCGTTCCCGTTGCCGCGCCAACTGCGAAGTCTGGCTCGCTGATGCGGCCGAAGGACAAGGCACTGCGGGCGATCATGCCGCTTTTGAGCAGCGCACCGCCCCGCAGCAGGATCTCGTTGCCGGCAAACATGGATCCGGCGAGGAAAAGTGGGATGACGTAGTAATACAGACGGAACACCAGGATCGCGCCCAGCACGACGGGGGCTGGCAGATAGGGCTCCAATCCCAGCAGCATCGCCGTGTCGAACACCCCGATGCCGCCGGGCAGGTTGGCCAGCAGTCCGGCGCTGTAGGAGGCAAGGTAGCAGGCCAGGAACCGCAGATAGGTCAGTCCTGGTGTCGGGGGCAGCAGCGCATAGAAGATCGCGGCCGTGATCGCGACGTCGACCGACGCCAGGGCCACCTGCACGACGGCCATGCGCCAGTCCGGCAGGTTGAACTCGTGCCCGCGGACCCGGAGCCGGCCCACGGTTTTGGAGATGATGACGTAGGCAGCCACGACGAGCCACATCGCCGCGCCGATACCGTAGAACGCCCACAGCGGCAGGAAGCTGCTGAAGAACGGCACCGACAGCGGTTCGAAGAACAGGATGCAGCCGCCGAGCACCAGCCCGCCGAGGCCGAAGGTCAGCGAGCAGAAACCCACCACCTTGGCAATCTGCACCGGGCTCAGGCCCCAATGCGAATACAACCGGTAGCGAACGGCAGCGCCGGAGACCGCGGCAAAGCCCAGATTGTGCGACAGGGCGTAGGCGCAGAACGAGGCGAACGCGACCCGGCGATAGCGCACCTTGTGCCCCGCGTAGATCGTGCCGAGCCGGTCGTAGAAGGTCAGCACGCCATACGACAGGACGGTCGCGATGGCCGAGACGATCAGGGCCGTCCTTGGGATCGCCGCGAGCGACGCCTTGATGTCGGCCAGCTTGAGGTGCCGGAACTCCCGTTGCACGACGTAGATCGCGCCCACCAACAATAGAACGCCGAGCAGGGCCGGCAGGTGGCGAAGGTGGCGCTTCACGCCGCTTCGGCCGCTCGGTTCAGGGCGGACCGGATCAGTTCGACCGTCTCGGTGACGCCGTATAGGGCCACGAAGCCGCCGAAGCGCGGCCCCTCCTGTTGGCCGAGCAGCACCTGATACAGGCATTCGAACCAGTTCTTCAGGGCGGGGAAGGGGTGGCGCTTGCCAACGGCATAAACCTCGTCCTGGATCGCTTCGGGCGTGCTGTCCGCGGGCATGGCGGCCAGGGTGTCGGCTAGGTCGGCGAGGGCCGCGGCCTCGATCTCGGTGGCGGGGCGGAAGCGCTTGGTGGTGCGCACGAAGTCCCGGTAGTAGGCGACCGCGTACTCCACCAGCCGGGCCAGGAAGGGCGTCGTCTCGGGCCCGGCGCCTGGGTGATAGCGGTGGATGAAGCCCCACAGCATGTCGGGGGTCTCCGCATTCACCACGCTGGCCAGGTTCAGCAGCATGGTGAACGGGATCGGGCTGCCGCCTTCGTTCGGAATGTGGCCGCCGCCGATATGCCAGGCGGGGTTCGCCGGGTCGTCGCCGCCCTTGGCCACGTTGGCGATGTAGTCATCCACGGCGCGTGGGATCACGTCGAAGAACAACCGCTTGGCGCGCTGCGGCTGGTGATACATGAACTGCCCCAGGCTCTCGGGCGGGGCGTAGCGCAGCCACTCGTCGACCGAGAGGCCGTTGCCCTTGCTCTTGCTGATCTTCTGCGAGTGCTCGTCGAGGAACAGCTCGTAGGTGAAACCGACCGGCGGGGGGGCGCCGAGCACCTGGCATACCCGGCCGGACAGGCGGACGCTGTCGATCAGATCCTTGCCGCTCATTTCGTAGTCCACGCCCAGGGCGAACCATCGCATGGCCCAGTCCGCCTTCCATTGCAGCTTGCAGGCGCCGCCGGTGACCGGGGTGGTGAATGTTTCGCCGGCCTCGTCGGCCCAGGTGACGGTCCCGGCGGCCGGGTCGGTGGCGCTGATCACCACCTGCATCACCTGGCCGGTGACGGGGTGGATAGGCAGGATTGGCGAGTAGGTCGCACGCCGGTCCGGCCCGAGGGTCGGCAGGATGACGGCGCGGATCTCGTCGTGCAGGGCCAGCACACGCAGCAGCGCGGCATCGAACCGGCCGGAGGCATAGTAGTCGGTGGCGGAGGCGAACTCGTACTCAAAGCCGAAACTGTCGAGGAAGGCGCGCAACCGGGCGTTGTTGTGGGCGCCGAAGCTCTCGTGCGTGCCGAACGGGTCGGGGATGCGGGTCAGCGGCTTGCCCAGATACTCGCGCAGCATGGCTGCATTGGGCACGTTGTCCGGGACCTTGCGCAGGCCGTCCATGTCGTCGCTGAAGGCGATTAGGCGGGATGGCTTGCCCGTGAGCGTGGTGAACGCCTGCCGCACCCAGCTGGTGCGCGCGACTTCGCCGAAGGTGCCGATGTGCGGCAGTCCGGAGGGTCCGTAGCCGGTCTCGAACAGGGCCTCGGCCTTGCCGGACTGCTCGATCCGCGCCGCGACCTTGGCTGCTTCTTCGAAAGGCCAGGCCTTGGGTATTGCTAGATTGTTGCGAACTGTGTCGGACATTGCGCGCAGGCTAGGAATTGCGCCGGGTGGGGTCAATTGGCCGCAGCGTCTTGCACGCTGATAGCGAGGTGGGCGAGGGGGGTGGTGGCAAGGCGACGGAGCAGGCGGGTGTCGGCTCTGACCAGGCGCGTGCCATGCATCTCAGCCGCTGCCAGATAGCACGCATCGTACGCTGGGTGACCGAGCTCGAGTGTGATCTCCAGCGCCCGGCGTGCCAACCCGCTGCTCGCAACCAGGGTGACTGGCTCTGAAAGAAGGTTGTCTGTCTTCTGGAATGCCAGCGCGGGTTTGATCTCCCCTCGCTGAGCGACCTTCCAGAGTATGTTGCAGCATTCCGAAACCAACAGGTCCGGCGCCACCAGATCTCGATCGCAGAGGGCCAGGGCTTGCTGGGTGTCTCGCTCGTCGATCACCCATTTGTTCGCGACACTGGCGTCGATGGCTAAGGGCAAAGGCTCGCCATTCGCACTTCCCTTCCCTCGTGTATCAGGTCGATGGTTTGCACGGTCAGCCGGCCGGATGCCCGACGGGTTTTTGCCGCGAGGGCCAGCCACTCCTCCCTGCTCATTTGGCTTCCCGCAGAAATCGCGTCCTTGACGATCGCAGCGACTTCCTCCTCGGCGCTGCGCCCGTGCGCGGCCGCCCGTGTGCTCAGCTTCGCCAACACCGCGTCATCGAGCCCCGTCATCGTCAACTCGCCCATCTCCGCCTCCTCGCTCGCATCGGCTCCACGCGGCGACATATACCACACTATGTCCCCGCCCCCGCTCGCCATCCCGCAAACCGCCGCCCTCGTCGCGGGGCATGGCCGGGCCAGCATCCTTACCGATGAAGGCGAACTCGCCACCGGCACCCCGGCCAAGATCAGCGCGTTGCTGGGCGATGCCATGCCCCTGCTGGTGCACGCCCCCGTCACCCTGCGCCGCCTCGACCTACGGCCCCGGCCGACCTTCGACCTGTTGGAACTGTGGGCCTTCGTCCGCCCGGCCAGCCCCGCCGCACCCACCCCGCGCGGACTCGCCTTGGCCCTGGATATGCCGCCCCCGACCGATATGGAGGACGCCGCGGCCTTGCTGCCCGCCATCGCCGAGACGCTGCTGGCCCGCCTCGCCGCCGGCCGCGACACGCCGGCGAATGCGGATGCACCTGGGCTGGCGGCGCGGATGGGCGCCTCGGGTTGGGCCTGGGCGCCCTATGTGATCGCGGCCCTCGGAGGTGGAGGCGCCGGCAAACCCACCGATGGGCTGCGCGTCTGGAAGCGGCTGCCGGAGTGGGAGGAGGAAGCGCCGCCACCGCCGCCGGCCTCCCACCCGGTGCTGCCGGCCGACGCGCGCCGCCGCCTCGCCGACATCCTCGGGCCAGCCGCCGAGCAGCGTCCGGGGCAGGGCGACTACGCTTCCGCCGCCGCCGCCGCGTTCGCCCCGCGCCAAACCCGCGGCGACCCGGCGACCGTGCTGGCCGAGGCCGGCACTGGCACGGGCAAGACGCTAGGCTACGTCGCCCCGGCCAGCCTGTGGGCCGAGCGGAACGGGGCGCCGGTCTGGATCAGCACCTACACCCGCCACCTGCAACGCCAGGTGGAAGGTGAACTCGCCCGCCTGCATCCGGACGCGGCCGAACGCCGACGCCGGGTCGTGGTGCGGAAAGGGCGGGAGAATTACCTCTGCTTGCTGAACCTGGAGGACCGGGTGAACAGCCTGGCCGGGGCGGGCAGGTCGGCCGGTGTCATCCCACTGGCGCTGCTGGCACGCTGGGCGCTCGCCACTGCGGACGGTGACATCGTCGGCGGCGACCTGCCCGGCTGGTTCGGCGAAGTGTTCGGCCCGGCCGCGGTGCTCGGCCTGGCTGACCGCAGGGGCGAGTGCATCCACGGCGCGTGCCCACACTACAAACGCTGTTTCGTGGAGCATACGATCCGCCGCGCCCGCACCGCCGAACTGGTGGTCGCCAATCATGCCCTCGTGATGATCCAGGCGGCGCACGGCTTCACCGACGGTTCCGCCACCGGCGGGATGGACGGGGGTGCCGTCCCCACCCGATACGTGTTCGACGAAGGCCACCACGTGTTCGACGCCGCCGACAGTGCCTTCGCGGCCGTGTTCAGTGGGATCGAAGGCGCCGAACTCCGCCGCTGGCTGTTGGGTGCGGAGGGCGGCCCGTCTCGTGCCCGGGGGCTGCGGCGCCGGCTGGACGAACTGGTCGGCGGTCGGCCGGAACTCGAGGCACCGCTCGATGCGGCCCTGCAGGCGGCCCGTGCCCTGCCGGCGCCCGGCTGGTCCGCCCGACTGTCCGAGGAGACGTCGGACCTCGGCGGCCCCGAACTCGGCGGCCTGGAGGTCGGGCAGGGCAACGTGTCGGAGGTCCTGCTCCGCCTGGTGCGCCACCAGGTGCTGGCTCGCACACCCGGTCCTGAACTGGCCGCCTCCGAACGCCGCCGGGCCACGTTCGAGTGCGATCTCAACCCGCTGCTGCCGGGCCTGGACGAGGCGGCGTCCCGCCTGGAACGCGCCCTGGGCCGTATCGCCGAACCACTCCGCACCCTCGTCTCGCGCCTGAACGAGCGCCTGGACACCGAGGCCGACGAGCTCGAAGCCGCAACGCGGGCCCGGATCGAGGCAGCGTCCCGCGTGGTCAAGCATCGGGCCGTGGACCGGCTGGCGGCGTGGCAGGCGATGCTCAACGAAGTCGCGGCGCCACCCAGTGAGCCCGGCGAGCTGCGGTCGCATGTCACGTTCCTGCAACTGGACCGGCGCGAGGCCGGCGACCGGGATGCTGGGGTGCACCGCCATTGGCTGGACCCGACGGTGCCGTTTGCCGCCACGGTCGCCGCCTCCGCCCACGGGTTGCTCATCACCAGCGCCACCCTGCGCGACGGGGCGGGGGACGATCCAGAAGCCGCCTGGGCCGCCGCCGAGGCCCGGGTCGGGGCGCCCCATTTGCCGTCCCCGGCCATCCGTGCCGCGGTCGCCAGCCCGTTCGATTACGCGAACCAGACCCGCGCCTTCGTCGTGACCGATGTGGGGGCGGACGTGCCTGCCCTCGCCGCCGCGTTCCGCACCTTGTTCCTGGCGGCGGGCGGTGGAGGGCTGGGGTTGTTCACCGCCATTTCCCGCCTGCAGGCCGTGCATGGCCGCATCGCCCCGGCGCTCGAAGCCGCCGGGATCCCGCTGCTCGCCCAGCACGTGGACGCGATGGACAATGCCACCCTGGTGGACGTGTTCCGCACCGAGACCGATTCCTGCCTGCTCGGCACCGACGCCATGCGGGACGGGGTGGACGTGCCGGGCCGCGCCCTGCGCCTGGTGGTGTTCGAGCGGGTGCCCTGGCCGCGGCCCGACATCCTGCACCGGGAGCGCCGCATCCACCTCTCCGCCGGCGACCCACGCGCCTACGACGACGCGATCGCTCGGCTGAAACTGCGCCAGGCATTCGGCCGGCTGATCCGGGCTGCCGGCGACCGGGGCGTGTTCGTGCTGTTGGACCGACGCGCCCCGTCCCGCTTGCTTTCGGCGCTACCAACCGGGGTAGCGGTTCAGCGGCTCGGCCTTGCGGAGATCGCAGCCCAGACCCGCGCATTCCTTAGCGGCCCAAGCCTGGCCCAGGACTCGCACTTGATCTCGCCGCCAGCTTCGATCACGGTCCGGCCGGAATAGGAGAAGTGACGATGCTGGCTCAGATTGGGTTGGACCCCCAGGAGGCGCTGGTCTGCACGATGGTCCTGGTGGCGGCAACCGACGGTGGCATCACCGACCGCGAGATCGGCGTGATGTCCGGCCTGGTGCAGACGCTGCCCGCGTTCAACGGCTTCTCGTCGGAGCAGCTCGATGCTGCGACCGAGGCTGCGATCAACCTGTTGCGGGAAGACGACGGCCTGAACCATGCCGGCCGCCTGATCCGCGAAGCCCTGCCGCCGCGGCTGCGCGAGACGGCGTATGCCCTGGCTTGTGAGATCATCGCCGGGGACGGGTTTGCCGCGCAGCCCACGTTGCAGATGCTGGAGTTCGTGTTGAATGAGCTGCATCTCGATCCGCTGGTCGCCAGCGCCATCGAGCGCGCCGCCCGCGCACGCTACCGCCGGGTCGAGGACTAAAGAGCACCTCGCTTTCAAAAGCCCTCTCCTTCGGGGAGAGGGTTGGGTGAGGGCCCTCGCCGCAGACACGCTGCAGTGAGCGGAAGCTCCCTCACCCCGGCCCTCTCCCAAGGGGAGAGGGAGAAGGCACCGTCGGCAGAAAAGCCGCCAACTGCGCCGCCCAGAAATGCGCCAGACCCGTCGTCCCATGCCCCCGCGTCTCCGTGCTGGCGGGGATCAAATACAGCTTCCCGTCCTTCAGCAGCTTGATCTCGCGATCCATGACCCCGGTCTCAGCCGGGTTCCGCTCGTCATCGGCCGAGTTGATCGCCAGCACCGGGGCCGTGATCTGCCCCAGGCCCGGTGCCGGGTCGTAGTCCCGGGATGCGTCCCACTGATAGATGAAGTCGTTCGCATCGGCCGGGCCGGGCTGTGCGAGCGCGTGGTCGACATAGGCGTCCGCTTGCGCATGGGTGGGCGCCAACGACTGGTACGCCAGTGTGCCCCCGCTTGTCGCGATGCCGAACAGGATGTTGGCGGTGTGCAAGGAGGCGGGCTCCGTCTCGTAATTGCCGCCGTCCCAGCTCGGGTCGCTGCGGATGGTCTCGATCAGCATGCGCCGCAGCATCCAGTTCCGGCCGGCCATCGCGGTGGGCTGCGACGCCATTGGCACCAGCGCGTCCATGAAGCCGGGATGCGCCTCGCCCCACACCCAGGTCTCCATCCCACCCATGGAATTGCCCAGCACCAGCCGCAGGTGATGGATGCCGAGTCCCTCGGTCAGCAGGCGATACTGCGCCAGCACCATGTCGTCGTAGTCGTAGCGCGGGAACTTGGTCCGCAGACCATCGGAGGGCTTGGCGGAATGCCCGGTGCCGATCGCATCCGGCAGGATCACGAAATACTTGCGCGCGTCCAGGGCCTGGCCTGGTCCGAACAACTCGCCAGCAAACGCCGGATCCAGCATCCCCGTCCCCGACCCGGCGGTTCCGTGTAGGACCAGTACCGGCTCGCCGGACGGATCGCCGACGGTGGTGTAGTGCTCGCGCAGGTCCGGCAGAACCTCGCCGGTGTGGAAGCGAAAATCGTGCGCGACCCAGTCCGCCTGTTTGGGCGCCGGGAAATCGGCTGCGATGGCGGCCGTTCCGCCCGATGCTAGCAGCAGCAGCATCATCGCGGCGGCAGTCGGCAAACGGCGTCTCAGCATGCCTGTCTTCCTTTCGCTCCAACTGTCTTCTTTCCTACCGCGGGCGGGAGAAGCAAACGCGATGCCGCTCTGCGGGGCAGCCGGATCGCCCTCGTGTGCTATATCCGACCTCATCAGCATCGCCGTGTCATCAGGACAATGATCATACCGAGACCGCCCCTCCGCCTCTCCCGGCCGGCCATCATCATTGCGACGCTTGCGGTCATCACGGCTGGCATCGCCATCGAATCGCACAGGGGGCCACCGGGGGGCCAGCCACCCGCGGCCGAAGTACTACGGTCAACCGACCTCGTGATGCAGGACCATCCCGATGGCAGCATCACCGTGACCCAGGCCGGCACCGGTGCGTTCGTCACGACCGTGCCGCCGGCCACCAACGGTTTCCTGCGCGCGCTGCTGCAGGGGCTGGTGCGGGAGCGGCGACTGGAAAGCATCGGGTCGCCTTCGATCCCTTTCCGCATCACCCGCTGGTCGGACGGGCGCCTCACGATCGACGACATCGCGACCGGCCGGCTGATCGAACTCGAGGCGTTCGGCCACACCAACGAGGACGCGTTCGCCCGGCTGTTGGACCTCAGTCCCCCGCCGGCGACAAGATAGCACCGGGTAGCGTTGCGCGGACTTTCTCCGGCACCGCGTGCAACACACCGGGGCTGACCTGGGCCACCGCATGGCTCAGCAAGGCCGCGACCGTGATGGCATCCGGCACCCCGCGCAGCATCGGTTCGGCGACTTTGAAGCGCCAAGGACGGGCATGTGGCCAGATCTTCAGATAGCGCACCCGCGACGCCCCGGGCTTCAGCTTCAGCAGAATGTCGCCCGCGCCCCCCTCGCGCGCTGCCACCGACACGGCCGCCATGCGGCGCAGCGGCAGGGACAAGGTTGCGGTCAGCGCCACGCCATAGCGCAGGATGCAACGCTCGGTCGTCAGGGTGTAGCGCGTGGTGCGTGCGATGGCGTAGGCAAACCCTACGCACCCCGCCAGCATCACCACCGCCGCGACGAACACCGGCACCCCCGCCCGCAGCGTCTCCACCGGACCGAGCCCGTCCAGCCGGTTGGAGGCGGCATTCCAGATCATCACCACACCGAAATAGGCCGCCAGCCAGCCAACTCGCACGACGTCGCGTGCCACGGCGCGCCAATCGGGGCGGCCCTCCCACAGCACCCGCTCGCCGGGCAGCAGGCGGCTCACCGTGCCACCAGGGGGCGCAGCGGCAAGCGTCCGCGATAGAAGTAGCCGGCGGCGAAATATGCGTTCAATCGCTCATCCTCCCATGTTGCCAGCACGTCTGGGTTGGCCAGGCGCGGGATGTCGGCGAACTGATCCACGGCCAGCGACGTCACCCGCACTTCCCGTTTTTTCTCGTTGATAGCGGTGTGGTAGATCGGCACCAGTACCCGGCCGCTCGCCACCTCCACTTCGAGCAGGCGGATGATCTTGATCCCCGTGTCGAGCCAGCAATCGGCCACCGTGCCGACCTCCCGCCACCGCCAGTCGAACACCCGCATGCCGCGCGGATCGGCGTCGTCCTTGCCGACCGACCACTCCGGCAGCAGCCGCATCGGTTGCAGCAGCAGATCGCCCTTTTCCGTGCGCATCGGTTCGGGATTGCGCTTCACCCAGGAACCAGGGCCGATCCCAGCCAATAACGGATTGCCCACCGGCGAGAGTGGCGTGCCGTCGAACTGATACAGCGGCTCGGCGTGCTGCTCGCCGCCTTGGTAGTAATGCGGCGCCTGGGTCGTGCCGCCCTCGTTGAGCCGGTATATGTGTGGCTCGGCCGGGAGCGGGAAGCCTAGCGAGGGTTCACTGCTGAACGGGGAGGCCTTCATCGGGTAGCCCTCCCGCTTGTCATTCTGGCGCAGCCGGTAGACCAGCCCCAGGAAGAACAGGAAGAAGATCCAGAACGCCGCCTGGGCCACATCGATGTGCTGGGTGAAGTTGCGGAACATGAGGATGGTCCTAACCCGGGTTTGCCGCGGGGGCGGCTTCGGCGTGCGGCACCAGGATCGACGCCGGGTCCACGGGCGCGCTCAATCCGGGATAGTCCTTCACCATGTTGGCCCCGTTCAACGGCTTGGTGACGCCCTGGTGGCAGGTCGCGCAGTTCACGAAGCCATTGCCGTGCTGCGGGCCACGTTCGTGCATGGGCATCACAGGCAGGGCGGTTTCGGTGGTCAGTTCGCGCGATTGCGGGATCAGCTGTGCCAGCGGCAGCAAGTATTTCTGGTTCAAGTCGCGCAGCAGCCGGAGCGCGTACCAGGCATTCCAGCGGTACGGCGTGCTTTGCGACCAATCCTCGAACGCGCGTGAGTTGTGGCAGTAGCCGCAGTTGACTCCGATGCCGTCGGACATCTGCATCATCATCTCGTAGATGCGCTTCGCCTCTGGCCACGAGGAAAGGGTGCCGCTCGGCTCGACGGTGGTGGACTGCACTGCGATCGGCTGCTGGCCCAGGTAGTATTCGACGAACCCGGCATCCGGGAAGAAGCCCCGGACGGTATCGGCATTCTCCTGCCAGTCGTCTTGCTGCCCGATCATCGGACGCTGCGCACGGGGCTTGCTGGGGAACCAGGCCATCGGCGGTACTGGCTGCCCGCGGTGACAGGTGAAGCAAGTCACGCCGGCCCCGGCGGTATGCTGCGACCAATCAGCGTTGAGATGCCGGGTCATCTGCAGCATGACGCGGGCTGCGGCCTTGGTCGGCTTGGCGTCGGAGGCGTAGTCGGTTCCGGTGTGACAGAAGGCGCAGCCTTCCTTGGGCGAGACCCATGCCGTCAGGGCCGTCTGCAGCCGCATGAACTCGGCGGCGCTCACGTCCGTCAACACTTTGACGTTCTTGTAGGTCTGCACCGCGGTTGGCCCGCCATCCGGCGCAGGCGGCAGCGGGGCGGGCGCCTTGTTGCTGGGGAGGAACTCGGCGTAGTCGTGGAATACGATCTCCTGCGGGAAACCGACTTCCTCCGCCGCATGCGGCACGCCGGTCCATTTCGGCACGAACACGACGAAGGCGGCCGCCGCGACGAAGACTCCGATGCCGGCCTTGGTGATGGACTTCACGGCACGCCTCCCAGGTGCACACCCTTTACGTCCATGGCGCCGGGTGGCAGCTCGGTCGGGATCGGCATGACAGGCGCGTATTCGGGCGCGATGCCGTGCTTGACGCCCCACAGGTACCAGTTGTCCACCACCGTCCCGGTCATCAGGATGCCGATCCCGCCGGTGAGCGTGGTGAGGATGGCGAACCAGTAGATCCAGCGGTGGATCGACTCGAAGTTCGCACAGAACCCCATCGTCCAGCGCCAGAGCAGGGCGCCGCGCTCCTCGGCGCTGCCGGGATCGACGATCTCCCGCGTTTCACGGTCGCCGCCGTAGATCGACGTCGCGAGAATGGTGCCGCCATGCATCGCGAACAGCATCGTCGAGCCATACAGGAAGACGATGGAGAGCATGTGGAACGGATTGTAGAACAAGTTGCCGTACCGCACCGAGAACGTGGCCGTCCAGTTGAGGTGCGCGATGATGCCGAATGGCACCGCTTCGGACCAGCTGCCGACCAGGATCGGCCGGAAGAACCCGAGCACCAGATACAGCCAGATCGCGGATGCGAACGCCCAGGCGACGTGGGTCCCCATGCCCAGTGCTACCGCCCGGCCGTACATCCGCGTCCACCAAAGCAGGATAGAGGCCGTCAGGAAAAACCCAGCCATCAGCCACCAGCCGCCATCGTTTAGCGGCGGGAAAATGTTCAGCCCCTGCTTGGCCGAGGGCGGCTCGAGCGAGAGGAAGGGCAGCAGCTTGATGAACCGGATCACGTTCCAGTCCACCGACGCCCACATGTTCAGCCCGATGATCTCGAACGCTGCGACCCCGCAGGCAATCGACAGGATGGCGAGCCAGCCGATATGCACCGGCCCGACCTGGCTCTCCCCGATCCGCCCCAGCCAAAAGGAGTGGCGCGGAGTGATTACCAGGTCGCGGTTGTCGCGTGACGCCGGGTGTGGCTCGAATGGTGCGGAGAGTTCGATCGACGTGAACAGCGTGTGATACTGTGCCATGTCAGTGGAACCCGCTCGGACCCCAAATGGGGATGCTCATGTACCAGTCGTACCAGTAGGGCCAACCGCGGGACCAGAACGGGCCGGAGATCAGGATGCAGATGGCGCTCCAGATGCCGGCGTTCAGTGCCAGGAAGTAACCGAGCCGGTGGATGCCGAGCGATCCAATCGAGTAGACGATCGTGTCGCGGAAATACAGGCTTTCGTATTCCTCGTAGCGCACCGGTTCGCCGGGCTGTGGATGTGCGATGGAGAGGATCTCCCCGGCATGCATCGCCAGCAGGAACGTGGTGGTGAAGAAGCACGTCACCGCGATCATGTGCGCGGGATTGTAGTGGAAGTGCAGGTATTGGTAGCCGGTGTTCGACACCCAATCGAGGTGGCTCATGATGCCGTAGGGAAAACCATAGCCCCAGGCACCCATCGCGATCGGCCGCGCCACCACCAGGGTGAAATACGCCACGATAGCCGCGCCGAAACCGAACGGCACGTGAAGCCCGATGCCGAGCTTACGGCAGATCTCCACTTCCCGCAGCGCCCACGAGATGAAGCTGATCAGCGCGAAGATGGTGATCCACTGCCACAGGCCGCCGTCGCGCAACGGCGCCCAGCCCAGGCCGTAGCTGAGCGGCGGCGGGTTGATGCTGATTTTGAACAGCGCCCAGGTTGGCCCGATGGCTGCGCCGTAGATGATCAGCAGGGTGCCGACGAGCGCGGACACCGCCGTCGTGACGCCGAAGAAGCCAACGTAGAATGGACCGAGCCAAAAATCGAACGTGTCGCCACCGATGAGCGTTCCGCCGCGCACGCGATACTTCTGCTCGTAAGACAGCATCGACATGGGATTCTCTCCACCGCAGCCTGCAACCGACCATCCCTGTATGCAGCCTGGTTGTCAAGCTAGCCTGACAGTTCTAGTGTCAATCGCAACGGACAGGAGCGGGCCGATGCTGCGGATGGCAAGCGTTTTCGTCGTGATGGCGTTTTGGTCGGGGCACGCGCTAGCGTGGACGGGGACGGTCGCGTGGCCGGACTATTACCGGGCTGGGCCGGGCAACCAGTATGGCGTGCTGGACGAGGTGCAGCGCGGACAAACATTCGAAGTGCTGTCCTGCGATGGCGACTGGTGCAAGGTTCGTGACAGCAGTTCGGTCGGTTACCTCGAGCGTGGCGTGCTCGCCGCACAAGCTCCGGCACCCACCAAGACGGGCGAGTGCTTCACTTCACGCAGCGATGGCGAACCCGGCGAGCCTTCGACGTTCCTCTACTGCCAGCAAATCGCGAAATAGATCCAACCACCTTGCCGCGGTTGGTGGGCTGCAAGCAGCCCACCCTTCACGCCATCCCCCAACGGTGGATGCGGCTAGCCCAGCAAGGGCGGCAGCCGGCTGTGCCAGTCGGTGTCACGCTGATAGGCGTCCCCTACGGCCATCACCTTGGCCTCGGCAAACGGGCGGCCCACGATCTGCAGCCCGATCGGGCAACCATTCGGGTCCAACCCGCACGGCACGCTCAGCCCGGGCAGCCCGAGATAGTTGAACGGGCGCGTGTTGTGAGACACGGCGAGAAAACGTGCCTCGGTACCCGGCGGCCCCATGTC
>CAXTWC010000036.1:0-32856 GCA_964247805.1 uncultured Acetobacteraceae bacterium
GCCGAACGGCTTGATGCTGTGCACGCCCTTGTCGTTGATGATGACGATCTCGCCGGGCTCCACGTCCCGCACGAACTCGGCGCCCACGATGTCCAGCGCGCAGGTCTCGGACGCCAGAACCCAGCCCCCTACGCCTTTGGAGTTCGGCCCGTCCGCCGGCCCGATGCGGCCCAGGATGAGCGGGCGGACGCCGAGGGGGTCGCGCACCCCCATCATCGACTCGTTGGACAGGCAGATAAGGGAATAGGCGCCGATCACCTGCTTCAGTGCGTCGATCAGCCGGTCCACCACGGTGGAATACAGGCTGATGGCGATGAGGTGGACGAACACCTCGCTATCCGTGGTGGACTGGAACAGGCAGCCTCGGCGGACCAGGGCTCGTTTCAGCGCCAGTGCGTTGGTAAGGTTGCCATTGTGGGACACCGCCAACCCGCCGAACTCGAAATCGGCATATAGCGGTTGGACGTTGCGCAGCACGGTCTCGCCGGTGGTGGCGTAGCGGTTGTGCCCGACCGCGGCGCCGCCGGGCAGTGAGGCGATCACCCTGGCGTCGCCGAAATTGTCCGCCACCAGTCCCAGCCCGCGGTGCTGGAAGAAGCGTTGGCCGTCGAACGAGACGATACCGGTCGCCTCCTGCCCACGATGCTGCAGCGCGTGCAGCCCGAGGGCGGTGAGTGCCGCCGCATCCGGGACGTTCCAGACGCCGAAAATACCGCACTCCTCGTGCGGTTTGTCGTCGTCGTAACGCCCGCCTTCGTCGTCCAGTCGAACCATGGGCGGACCCTCCCTATAGCCGCGCCGGCGGAGCGCCCGTCGCGCGCCCGACCGGGTTCGCGTGGAGCAGATCCGCCGAGCCTGTCTCGCGGCCGGCAGGCGGCACAGGCAACACCGGGCGATAGTCGCCTGGCAGCCGCTGCACAACCCACGCCGCGCCAAGATAGATGGAGGGCAAGGTGCGCGCTTCCAACACCTGATCTGGCCAACGATCCACCGGTTCCACTGCCCCTGCTATGAGATAGGCGGCTACGATCAATGCGGCGCCCCGTGCCAGGCCGAAAAGCAGCCCCAGCGTGCGGTCCAGACCGCCGAGTGCCGACTTGCGCACCGCACCGCCGAGCAGGCGCGCGATCAACGACAGCACGATCAGCACCAGCAGGAACACGCCGCCGAATGCGACCGGATCGGCGACGTCCACATTCTCGATCGCGCGCCGGGCCAGGCCTTGCACCTGGGGGAAGAACCAGATCGCGGCGATGGCAGCCCCGACCCAGGCAGCCAGGCCGAACACTTCGCGCACCATGCCGCGGAGAAAGCCGAGCATCCCGGAGAATGCCACGACCAGCAGCACGGCGACGTCGACCCAGTTCATGCGCTGGCGCTCAGTCTCTCGAACATGGCGCTCTATCCACCACGAAGCGGGTTAGGCCAAGCCCCCACACGCGTGTCACGGCGTGGCTTCGAACACGATTTCCTGCGCGCCGTGCCACAAAACAGTGCGCCCGAGTTCTGCCAAGCGATCCAACCCTTCGGTTATGGTCAGGAAGTGGTTACCGGCCAGCACGCCGACTTTGCTAGCGAACTGCACGCTACCGTAGGCGAGAAGGATTTCGGTTTCACTAACGCCACCGGGATGCAGCAGGATTTGCCCGGGCGCCGGATAGCTGGTCGGGTTCTCGTAGCCGAGGCCGAGATCAAGGTCGCCGAGCGGGATCCAGCACGCCTCCCCGCTCCAGCGCACGTGGATGATGCGCTCGCGGTAGGGCAGCAGGCTGCGGAATTTTTCCACCGTGCGGGGTGCGGCTGGCTCGAACCGGGCGCCGAAGGTGAAGGAACCCGCCGTGATGCGAAGATCGGTCATGATGGCCCCTGGTAGCCTGCGCTCCGGGACGGGTCCAGGCGCACGGCAGCTAAATGGCGGCCCGTGCGTTGTTCTTGTGTAACCAAGAAGGACGACGCCATGGTGGACCTAAGCCAAATCAAGGAACATGCGGACGTGATCGGCGCCGACGGCGTGCATGTCGGAACGGTGGACCACGTGCAGGGGCACCGCATCAAGCTCACCAAGAACGACACCGGCGACAAGCGGCACCATTATATCTCGACCGGGCTGATCGCGGAGTTGGAAGACGGAACCGTGCGTTTATCCGCCAATGCCGACGTAGCGGTGACGTTCGAAGAGGAATAGCGGGCGGGAGCAATAGCGGGCCAGTTTCTCGGCCCGCTATTGCTGATGTGCGGGCCTACGGTACCTCGCGGGCGACTGGCTCTACGGAGGATCTTGACCGGCGCCAAGCACTGCAAGTTTGACGGTCAAAATCGAGACGCCCGTCAATTTTGCATATCGTCACCCCGGAACACCACCCAAACCATCAAATATTATAAACTGTAAGTTAATCACACACGTCTGCATGCGGTTCGTGTTAAGAGCGATCCCAGGTTGATTTGGCCTGGCAAAAGAACGATCAGCCAAAAAGTGCATTTCTTGGAGTCGAGCATGAAACATCTTCAGACTGGAAGTGCCCGAGAACTCGCTCTATCTCTGCTCATTCGTGGACTGATCGACCGGCTCATCGAACGAGAATTGATCGGGCCGTCGGATATCCTGGCAATCCGGGATTTTACCTTGGATTTCACTGCCGACATTGGCGGCCCCATCCCGGCCGGGCGGCCCGACCTCTACTCCAACATCAAGCAGGAGGTCCTAACACTTTGGGAAAGCCTGGGTGTTCCCAAAGGTGTCAGCGAGCACGACCACATTTCGAGGGCGCATTGAAGGCCTCGCGATCCGCTTGCCTCCAGCTCCGATGAGGTAGTGCGCCGGCGTGATCGAGGGCGGTGGCCTCGGTCAGTCCGGATCAGCGGGGAGGAGCTAGGCTGTTGCGACTGTGCAGGCAGCGTGCCAGGTTTTGCACCATGGACATCAAGCTGCTCACCCCCGGCCCGGTCAGTGTCACCCGCGCAACGCAGGAGGCGATGTTGGTCCAGCGGGCCAGCGGCGACGCCGACTTCGTGGCCGACGTCCGGTTCGCGCGCGATTACCTGGTCGGCCTGGTGGGCGGTGGTGACGACTACACGGCCATCCCGGTGCCCGGCAGCGCCACCTACGCCAATGAGGCCGCTATCGCCGCCCTGGTTCCACCCGGCCGCACGTTGCTGATCCACAGCAATGGCGTCTACGGCGATCGGCTGGTGGAGATCTCCGAAGCGCTCGGCATTCCCTCGGTGGTATTGCGGACGGAACCGTTCACCGTGCCCGAGACAGCCGCGTTCGCCGAACTCATCACGCCCGACACCAGCCACATCATGGTCGTGCACTGCGAGACCAGCACCGGTATCCTGAACCCGCTCGAGGGTGTGGCCCAACTATGCCGTGAGCGTGGGCTGGGCCTGCTGGTGGACGCCGTCGCCTCGTACGGGGCGATCCCGATCGACGCTGCGGCGCTGGGTGCGGACGCCATCACCCTGTCGTCGAACAAGTGCATGGGCGGCGTGCCCGGCATCGGCTGGGCGGTCATGCGCCGGGCGGCACTCGAGGCGGGGCCGCGTCCCCGCGTGCTGAGCCTCGACCTGTTGGACCAGGACCGGCACCTCGCCAAAACCGGCACGTTCCGCTTCACCCCGCCGATGCAGGTGCTGGCCGCCTTTGCCCAAGCCTGCCGCGAGCACGAGGCGGAGGGTGGCTGCCCGGCCCGCCTCGCGCGGTTCGAGGCGAATTGGCGCCGGTTGGTCGACGGCATGCGACAGATGGGCTTCCGCACGGTGGTGCCGGACGCGCATGCCAGCCCGATCGTCGCCACGTTCCACAACCCCGACCACCCGGCGTACAGCTTCGACGCGCTGTTCCAGGGCATGAAGCGGCGCGGCTTCATCATCTTCCCGGGCCGTCTCGCGCTGGCCGATACCTTCCGCATCGCCTGCATGGGGGACGTGTCCGAGGCCGACATGGGCCGCGCCATGACAGCCGTGGCGGAGACGATGGAGGAAATGGGCATCCACGACCTGGGCCGCCGGGTCCACGCCGACGCCTGAGTGAGGGAGCCGTCCATGGCCCACGCCACCACGCCGAAAGTCCACATGGGAACCCTCACCGGCGACGAGGGGCGGGCAATCTACGCCACGAACCCCGTCATCCTGTTGCCGATGGGCAGCCAGGAGGACCAGGGTCCGCACGCTCCGATGGGAGACTACCTGCTGGCCGAGAAAATCGCCGAATTGGCGGCTTTGCGGGCGACCGAGCTGGGTACGCCAACGTTGGTCGCTCCCGTGGTGCCATTCGGCGGCGCGGACTTTTTCGGTGCTATGATCGGCGGCATCGCCTTGTCCGAAACGACGCTGACCAGCGTGTTGCGGGACATGTTCGCCTCCCTGCAGCGCCACAAGCTCACTCGGCTGATCGTCATCAACGGCCATGGCGGCAATGTCGGGCCGATCCAGGTGGCGACCCGCGAGGTCCATCGCGCGACCGGTCAGCTGATCCCAAGTCTATATCTGTGGCGCATCGGCTTCGGCTTGCTCCCCGGCATCGTTGGAGCCGAGAAGGCGCGGCTGGTCTCCGGTCACGGCGCCGACCCGCTGACCAGCGTGGGCATGCACCTGTTTCCCGAGGTGATGCGCCCCGACATGCTACCGGCCGGCGCCCCACTGAAGCGCGAGCCGACTTTGGATCTGCCTTATACCGCCCTCGGTCTTGCCAGCTTCGAAGGCGCCGAGATCGGCCTGCCGACGGAATACGACGACGTCTACAACAAGGGCGTGGCGAAGGGCGATCCTAACCTGTCGTCCGCCGAGACTGGCGCCGCCATGGTGGAGCAGCTCGTCGGCCTGTGCGCCCGGTTCGCGGTGCATTTCGCCGCCCGGGTTTGACCATGTGGCGCCTGGCTGTGCCGTTGCTGGCGCTGGCCGCCTCGCTGCAACCGGCGCTGGCGAAGGACTCGCTGGTGATCGGCGTGGCGCAGTTCCCGGGCAATTTGCACCCCTATATCGGCTCGCAGACCGTGCAGAGTTTCGTGGACGGATTCGCGCTGCACCGGGTCACCACGTACGACCCGAGCGGCAAGATCGTCTGCCTGCTGTGCACCGAGGTGCCGTCGCTGCAGAACGGGCTCGCCAAGATCGAGGACTTGCCCGGTGGCGTGAAGGGTCTCGCCGTTACGCTCAAGCTGAAACCGGGGCTGCACTGGGGCGACGGCGCCCCGGTCACCGCGCGCGACATAGCATTCACCTGGAAGGTCGGTAGCGACCCGGCCGCCGGATTCGCCGCCACCCATCCCTGGACGCGGGCGACCTCGGTGGATGTGGTGGATGACGCCACCGCCGTGTTGCATCTGCCCCGCACGCTCGTCTCGTTCGCGCTGTGGGACGAGTTGTTGTCCGAGCATATCGAGGGCCCGATCTACGACGCGGCCAAGGCTCCTGGGGACTACATCAACCACACCGCCTATAACCGTGAGCCGCTGAATCCGGGGCTGTGGGACGGGCCGTATGTCGTCGCCGACTATCAGTCGAACGTGAGCGTGGGCTTCAAGCTCAACCCGTATTGGACGGGGACCAAGCCCGGGCTTTCGACGATCACCGTGCGGCTGCTGGAGAACACGGCGTCGCTGCAGGCCAATCTGCTGTCCGGCGATATCGACATGACGCCCTCGGGCATCGGGCTGTCGATCGACCAGGCGGTGGCGCTGCAGAAATCCTCGGCCGACCGGTTCCGGTTTCTCTACAAGCCGCAGCTGAACTACGAGCATATCGAGACCAACGCCGCCAACCCGATCCTGCAGGACCAGCGCGTGCGCGAGGCGTTGCTGCGCGGCATCGACGTAAAGAGCATCGTGGGTCGGCTGTTCGGCGGGCATGCCGAGATCGCCCGGACCTTCATCAACGGGCTGGACAGTCATTACGATGCCAGCCTACCGCTCACTCCCTACGACCCGGCGGGTGCGCGCACTCTGCTGGAGCAAGCCGGCTGGATCCCGGGACCCGACGGTATCCGCCGCAACAAGGCCGGCGACCGGCTCAGCTTCGAGTTCTCCACCACGTCCGGCAACCGCGTGCGCGAGCTGACGCAGCAGGTGATGCAGAGCCAGTGGCGGGCGATCGGCATCGAGGTGTCGATCAAGAACCAGCCCTCCCGCAGTTTCTTCGGCGACCTGCTGAAGCACCGGACGTTCCCGGGGCTCGCGGAGTATGCCTGGACCGGCGAGGTGGACTTGCCGCCGATCCGCCTCACCACGCCGTATATCCCGACCGAAGCGAATAATTGGGGCGGGCAGAACTACGGCGGCGTCAGCGACCCGGCGTTCGATGCGGCCGAGGATGCGGCGCAGTACGAGCTCGACCCGGCGAAGCAGCAGGCCCTGTGGACCAAGATGCAGAGCATCTACACGAGCAAGCTGCTGGCCCTGCCGCTGTATTTCCGGGAAGACCCGGACGTGATCCCCACCTGGCTCGATGGCTACGAGGCCACTGGGAAGGAGACGTACGTGAGCTACTTCGCAGCGAACTGGCGGTCGAAGTAAGGACCTATTCATTCCTCCCCCGTTCTCGACGGGGGACGTGGAAGCAAAGCCGACGGAGGGGGCGCAGGGGCCTGCACCGTGCGTGTTCCCCCCTCCACTATGCTTCGCATGGTTCCCCTCCCCCGCTTCGCAGGGGAGGAACTACATCGCGCGTGACGTCGATGTGTGCTGTAGCGCCGCTGCAGACCAGCAAGGATCGTGGAGACCGATGCGGATCCTCATCATCGAAGACGACAACGCGACCGCAGACTACATCGCCCGCGGCCTGACCGAGGAAGGCCACATCGCCGAGATCGCCCGCACCGGCAAGGACGGCCTGTTCCTCGCCCTGTCAGAGCCGTTCGACGTGGTGGTGACCGACCGCATGCTGCCAGCGCCCGACGGCCTGGCCATCGTGCGGGCGATGCGGGCCTCGGCGGTGGGCACGCCGGTGTTGATGCTGACCGCACTCGGGGACGTCGAGCGCCGGGTGGAGGGGCTGGACGCAGGCGCCGACGACTATTTGGGCAAGCCGTTCGCCTTCTCCGAGCTGTATGCCCGCGTCCGCGCCCTGGCACGTCGCCCGGCCCCGGTTGGGGGCGAGTCGACGGAGCTGGCGGTGGGCGATCTGCGGATGGACCTGTTGCGCCGGGTCGTGACGCGCCAGGGCACGCCGGTGGAGCTGCTGCCGACGGAGTGGCGGCTGCTGGAATACATGATGCGGCATCCCGGCCAGGTGCTGACCCGCACGATGCTGCTGGAACGGGTGTGGGACTTCGCCTTCGACCCGACCACCAACGTGGTCGACGTCCATGTCAGCCGCCTGCGCCGCAAGCTGGAAGCACATGGCCCGCCGCTGATCCGCACCGTCCGCGGCGCCGGTTACGTGCTCGATGCCTGATCCGTCCCGCCCAGGCGCAATACGCCGCCTGCTGCGGAGCTTTGCCTTGCGGACGTCGCTGGGAATTGCAGCGGCGGCGCTGCTGCTGTCGCTGCTCGGTGCCGGCTGGGGCTGGTTGCGCGCCGAAACCGCCCTGCGGCAGGAACTCGACCTGGTGCTGGCCGGGGAAGCCCAGGGCTTGATCCGCGACTACCAGGCGATCGGGCCGGATGCGCTGCTCGATGCCGCCCGCATCTCCGCCCGGCGGGATGCGCTGCTGGTGGTGCTGGTCCAAACCGCGGACGGCCAGACGCTGGCCGGCCACATGGACGGGGCACCAGCGGCACTGCGGGGCTTTGCCACGCTGCGGGTGCCGGGCGAACCGCCGCTGCGAGCCCTGGGCGCCCTGTTGCCCGGCGGCATCAACCTGGTCGTCGCCGCACCCCTTTCCGCCGAGGAAGACGCGGCGCGCGCCCTGGCCTGGACGCCGCTGATCGCCGCCGCCGGAGCGGGGATGCTCGCTCTGCTGCTCGGCTTCGTGGGCGCCCGGGCGCTGGAGCGGCGGCTCGCGGCGGTGTCGAACGTGGCCGGGCTGGTGACCGCGGGCGACCTGTCCCGCCGCCTGCCGCAATCCGGGCGGGGCGACGAGTTCGACCGGCTGGTCATGACCGTGAACGGCATGTTGGCCAAGTTCGAGACGCTGATTGCCGCCCAGCGCCAAGTCACCGACGACATCGCCCACGACCTGCGCGGACCCTTGCAGCGCCTGCGGCAGACGCTGGAAGGCGCCTTGGGCACCGGCCACGACGATGCCGTCCTGTCCGAGGCCATCACCGAGTTGGATGCGGTGTTGGACACGTTCGCCGCCCTGCTCCGGATCGCGCGGGCCGAGGCGGGCGCGGCCATGCGGCAGGAGCTCGACCTATCGGCGCTGGTGACGGCGGTGGCCGACGCCTACGCGCCGGTGGCGGAGGACGCGGGACGGGCGTTCGAGGCCGAGATCACGCCCGGAGTGACCCTGCGCGGCGACCCGGCGCTGCTCAGCCGCATGCTGGCGAACCTGCTGGATAACGCGCTGACCCATGGGGCGGGCGCGATCCGCGTGGCATTGCGGCCTGGCCCGGTTCTGGTGGTGTCCGACGAAGGCCCCGGCGTGCCCGCCACCGAACGCGAGTCGGTGCTGCAACGCTTTACCCGGCTGGACCGCAGCCGTGCGACGCCGGGCACTGGGCTCGGCCTGGCGCTGGTGAAAGCGGCGGCGGAGGCACATGGCGGCAGCGTCGAGCTGTCCTCCAGGCCCAGCGGCGACGGATTGGAGGTGAGCGTCCGACTGTCGGGAGTTTTCTGACGCGATCTTCATGGTCGCGCTGGCAGATCCTCCATCGCTGGCGGTGCACATCAGCGTCACCGACCGACCCACCGGCCGATCATCGAGGACTGAAGCAATGCCCAAGCTCAATTCGCGTTTCCGCCGCCCGGCGTTTGCCGCCGCCCTGCTCGCCGCGACCGCCATGTCGGGCGTGGCCGGCTGGCAGATCGCTCCGGCCTTTGCCCAGGGTCAGACCGCGCCCACGACGGAGCACACCGCACCGATCGATGTCGGCCACCCCGCCGCGCAGGCGCTGCCGGGCTTCGCCGACCTGGTGCAGAAGGTGAGCCCCGCCGTGGTCACCATCAGCACCACCATGCGCCAACAGGCGGACGATGAGTCTTCGCCATTCCCGCAAGGCTCGCCGCAGGACCGCCAGTTCGGCCGCTTCTTCGGTGAACAGCGCCGTGGCTCGCCTCAGGTGGTGCACGCGCTCGGCTCCGGCTTCATCGTCGACTCGCAAGGCCACGTGGTCACCAACAACCACGTCGTGAAGGACGCGACCGACATCCAGGTGACCCTGGCCGACGGGCGCAAGCTGCCGGCCAAGGTGGTCGGCGTGGACCCGAAGACCGACCTCGCCGTGCTGCAGGTGAACGCCGGGTCGCCATTGCCGCATTTGGCGCTGGGTGATTCCGACGCGGTGCGCGTGGGTGACTGGGTGGTGGCCGTGGGCAACCCGTTCGGCCTGGGCGGCACGGTGACCGCCGGCATCCTGTCGGCGCGCGGCCGGCAGATCGGCGAGGGCCCGTATGACGACTTCCTGCAGATCGACGCCCCGATCAACCGCGGCAACTCCGGCGGCCCGCTGTTCGCGCAGGACGGCACGGTGATCGGCGTCAACACCGCGATCTACTCGCCCTCCGGCGGCAGCGTCGGCATCGGCTTCGCCATCCCGGCCAGCGTGGTGGCGCAGGTGGTCAGCCAACTGGAGAGCACCGGCCACGTGGCCCGCGGTTGGCTCGGCGTGAGTGCGCAGGCGGTGTCGCCGGCCATGGCGTCGGCGTTGCATCTCCCCTCCGCCGCGACGGGCGCCTTGGTGGCGGAGGTGGAGCCGAACAGCCCGGCCGCGACCGCCGGTGTGCAATCTGGCGATGTGATCACACATATCGGCGGCCAGGACGTGAAGGACCCGCGCGAACTTGCCCGGATCGTTGCGGCATTGCATTCCGGCTCCGACCAGCCGCTGACGGTGTACCGCGACGGGCAGGACAAGGCGTTGACGGTTTCGATCGCATCGCAGCCCGGTGACAATGGCGACGGTGCCACGCTCGCGTCGGCCGAGGATCACGGCCCGCGGCTCGGTCTGGCGCTGGCGGCGCTGGACGACCAGGCGCGTCAGCAACTGAACCTGCCGGATAACCAGAAGGGTGTCGTGGTTGCCCAGGTGAAGCAGGGCAGCCCGGCCGATGCGGCAGGGTTGCAGGCGGGCGATGTTCTGGAGGCAGTTGGTGACCAAGCCGTTACCAGCCCGCAGCAGGCAGTGCAGGCGCTGCGGCAGGGGACGCGCAAGACGGGGGCGGCGGTTGCGTTGCGCGTGTTGCGCGACGGCCACCAGGCGTTTGTTGCCCTGACCGCGTCCCCGGCGAACGAGGGCTGAATAAAGCCCTCTCCCCCTGGAGAGGGTTGGGTGAGGGAGCTAGCCGCACACTCGCGGTTGCGAGCTAAGCGAGGCCCCTCACCCCGGCCATCTCCCCGAGAAAGAGGGAGAAGTGAAGGGAAGGCAACAAGCTCAGCCCTTGCCCGTGAACGCGGCGACCAACTCGGCCAAATGGCCCATCTCGTTCAGCCGCAACCCCGGCAACGCCGCCGGCTTGCGGCCCCCTTGGGCCAGGCGGCGGGGCAGGCACGCCGCCGCAAAGCCCAGCTTCTGGGCCTCCTTCAACCGTGCGTCTGCCTGCGCCACCTGACGGATCTCGCCGCTCAAACCGACCTCGCCGAAATACACCGTTCCTGCGTCCGTCGGCGTCTCGGTGGCCGCCGAGGCGAGCGCCGCCGCCACCGCCAGGTCCGCCGCCGGCTCCTGCACGCGCAGCCCGCCGGCGACGTTCAGGTACACGTCGTGCGCCGACAGCCGCAGCCCGGCCCGGCTGTCCAGCACCGCCAACATCATCGCCAGCCGCCCGCCATCCCAGCCGATCACCGACCGCCTCGGCGAGCCGCCGGCATTCGGCGACAACAGCGCCTGCACCTCGACCAGCACCGGGCGCGTGCCCTCCAGCCCCGCGAACACCGCCGACCCGGCGATATTGCCCCGCCGCTCCGCCAGGAACAGGGCGGACGGATTGGGCACCTCCGCCAGCCCCGTTTCCGTCATGGCGAACACGCCGATCTCGTCGGTGGCGCCGAAGCGGTTCTTCACCCCGCGCAGGATGCGGAACTGGTGGCCGCGGTCGCCTTCGAAATACAGCACCGCATCCACCATGTGCTCGAGCACGCGGGGCCCGGCCAGCGCGCCCTCCTTCGTCACATGACCCACCAGCACCAGGGCGAAGCCGCGCTGCTTGGCCAGTCGGATCAGCTCGAACGAGCAGGCCCGCACCTGGCTCACCGTGCCCGGCGCCGAATCGATCGAGTCCATCCACATCGTCTGGATGGAATCGATCACCACCATCGCGGCGTCCCCCGCCCCCTCCAGCGCCGCAGCAATGTCGCGCACGTTGATGGTGGCCGCCAGTTCCAGCGTCGCGTCCGCCAGGCCGAGCCGGCGGGCGCGCAGCCGCACCTGGTCCACCGATTCCTCGCCGGTGATGTACAGCACCCGGCGCCCGGCCCGGGCCAGCGACGCCGCCGCCTGCAGCAACAGGGTGGACTTGCCGATCCCCGGGTCGCCGCCCACCAGCACGGCCGAGGCCGCCACCAGGCCACCGCCCAGCACGCGGTCCAGTTCGGCGATCCCGGTCTGGGCGCGGGGCGGCGGGTCCGCCGTGCCTTGCAACCCGACGAAATCGAGCCGGCTGGTCTTGCCGCTGGCCTTGGGGGCGCCGGGGCGGGACTCGACCGGTTCCTCGACGACGGTGTTCCACTCGCCGCACGCATCGCAGCGGCCGGCCCATTTGCCGGTCACCGCGCCGCAGTTCTGGCAGACGAAGCGAGTGGTGGGTTTTGCCATTGTCCCTAGCTCATCCCGCGCCGCAACGGGCGGGTCAACTCGGTTCGCCGTGCCGCGTTGGCGGTGCTCCCCACGGAGACAACGGCCATGAGCGGAACGAAACCCACGACCCCCGAGCCTACCGAGGACGAGGAGCTGGACGACGCGCTGGACGACTCCTTCCCGGCCAGCGATCCCCCAAGCCAGACCGATCCGTCGCACGGTAAGGTGGGCCAGTCCGACCCGGAGTGACGCCCAAGCAGGCGCAATCCGTGCTCGCCACCGCACTGACCACGGTGGCGGGTTACGTCGACGCGATCGGCTATCTGAAGCTGGGCGGGACCTACGTCTCGTTCATGAGCGGCAATACGACCCAACTCGGCGCCGATCTTGGCGCGGGGGAGCCGGCGAAGATCGGCACCGTGGCCGAAGTGTTGGGGCTTTTCCTGGTTGGCGTCATCGCGGGTCACCTGCTGCGTCGCGCGACCGGGGGCAACAAGCAGGCGGCCGTGCTGGTGTTGGTCACGCTTTTGCTCGTGGCGGCCGGCGCCTTGCAGGATGGCGGATGGACCATCCCGGCCATGGTCGCGGCCACCCTGGCGATGGGGGCCGAGAACGCGACGTTCGAGCGGAATGGCGAGATGAACATCGGGCTGACCTTTGTCTCGAGCACGCTGGTGAAGGTGGGCGACCATATCGCGGACGCGCTGGCCGGCGGGCCTCGTTGGGGATGGGTCGGCCCGGTGCTGCGCTGGGCAGGCTTCGTCGGAGGCGCCGCCTTGGGCGGGTTCGCGTTCGGTCGCGCCGGGCTGGACGCATTATGGCTGGCAGCGGCGGCCGTGGCGATTTGCAGCGCGGCCTCGCTGGTTTGGCGGGTGAGCGACTAGGGCGCGATCGTGCGAGCTCACTGTGTACTCCCTCTCCCCGAGGGAGAGGGCTTATGTAGCGCGGCTTCGCAATCGCGTGGCCATTTCGACAATTCATCACAGGTCCTGACCCTGTCATTCCGTTAGCGATGGTAAATAATGCCCAGCCAAACAGAGGATTGGGACCATGTTCAATTCGCGCGGGGTAGAGCCCGCCTTTGCGGTGACGAAGCGGCAGGATCGCGAGATCTCGGCTGTGCACGCCGGCAGCGACCCGGACAATTGGGCGCCGATGGAACCGGTCGCGCCACCCAGCGACATCACGGTTGCAGCGATCGCGTTGCTCCCCGTGTGGACTGCGGCGGCCTGGGTGATCTACACGCTCCTGCGCTAGAGCACCTTTTTTCGGGTGTCGTAAGTGCGTAGGCTGGCCTATCACGACTGATCGAAGCCATGCCCGACCTTCTCGTCTGCCTTACGTTCGACTACGACAACGTCTCCTCCACCATCGCCCGCGGGGGCACGACCCCCACGCTCCTGTCGCGCGGCGAGTTCGGCCAGATCGGCGCGGACCGCCTGCTCAAGCTGCTCGCGGCGGAACATGTCCCGTCCACCTGGTTCATCCCAGGCCACACGATCGCGAGCTATCCAGCCAGCGTGGCGACGATCCGCGACGCCGGGTGCGAGATCGGCCATCACGGCTGGACCCACCGCGTTCCCGCCTCGCTGAGCCCCGAGGGTGAGGAGGAGGAACTCGTCCGCGGGTTGGACGCGATCAACCGGCTGACCGGGAAGGCCCCGGCCGGTTACCGCTCGCCCGCCTGGGATCTCAGCCAATATTCAGTGGAGCTGCTGCTGAAGCACGGCTTCCAATACGACAGCAGCTTGATGGGCCAGGACACCCTGCCCTACCAGGTACGGCAAGGCGACAAGGTTTCGTTGCTGGAGCCGATGGTGTTCGGCGCCGACAGCAGCCTGGTCGAAATGCCGATCCACTGGTCGCTCGATGACTTCCCGCATTTCGAATACAACCGCTCGGAGGCGGGGATCATGCCCGGCCACATGAACGCCGGGTTGGTGCTGGAGAATTGGCTGGGCGATTTTGCCTGGATGAAGCGCATGGGCGAGTGGGGCGTGCTGACCTACACCTTCCACCCCCACATCATCGGCCGCGGCCACCGCATGCTGATGTTGGAAAAGCTGATCCGCGGCCTGCGGGACGAAGGCGCCACTTTCGTCACCATGGAAACCGCGCTGGCCGCCTACCGGCGCGAGTATCCGGCCGGCAACAGCCTTAGAGGGGCGTGAGCATGGCCGACTTCACTGGCCAGGGCGTCGTCATCACCGGCGCTCTCGGCATCTACGGCACGTGGATCACCGACGCCTTCGCCCGCGCCGGTGCTAAACTCTGCCTGACGGATCGCGACCCGGCGGGGCTGCAGCGCCGCCTGGCCGAGGCTGGCGGCGCCGAGGGAAGCTTCACCCACGTGGCCGACATCACCGACGATACGGCGCTGGCCGGCCTGGCCGCAGCGATCGGCGAACACTGGGGAGCGGCCGACATCCTGGTGAACAATGCCGGCGTGTACCCGAGCGGCTTCCTGCTCGACATCGATGCGGCGGAGTGGGACCGCATCATGGACATCAACGTCCGCACCCCCTTCCTGCTGACGCAGTTGCTCGCCAAGCAGATGATCGCGACGGGGCGGAAGGGCTGCGTGATCAACATCTCCTCCGGCGCGGCCCGCAAGATGCGCCGGTCGGTCGTGCCGTATTGCATGTCCAAGACGGCGCTGGACCGGCTGACCCAGGGCTATGCGATCGAACTGGCCCAGTTCGGCATCCGCGTGAACGCCGTGGAACCGGGGTTCGCCGCAGGCAGCATTTCCAGCCCGCTGACGGACGAGCACGTGAAGCAGACGACGGCCGGCATCCCGCTCGGCCGCGCGTCCAGCCCGGGCGATGCGGCGAGTGCGGTGTTGTTCCTGTGCTCGCCCGAAGCGTCCTACATCACGGGCACGTCGATCGCGGTGGACGGCGGCAATTCGATCGGCTCCCTCGTGGTTCACCAGGCGAAGAAGAACCCGCTCTAAATTTCCGACTTTTGTTCGGGCAGCATCCGGTCCAGCACGCCGTCGCGACGGATGGCGGCGTGCCAGGCGGTGGCGACGAGGTGGAGCACGATCAGCCCATAGACCAGCCACTGGCCGACCGCGGCATGCACCCATCGGGCCGTGTCGCTGACCGCCGGGTCCTTCGGCAGGCTGGGCAGCGCGAACAGCCCGAAATACGACACCGGGTTGCCGCCCGAGGCCGAAAGCAGGTAGCCGCTGACCGGCATGCCGATGAGAATGGCATACAGCAGCCAGTGCGACGCGAACGCCATGCGTCGTTCCCACTGCGCCATCTTGCCCGGCAGAGGCGGCGCCGGGTGTGCCGCGCGCCAGGCGAGCCGCACCGCCACCAGGGCCAGGATGGTGATGCCCACGGATTTGTGCAGCGTGTACAACGTCTCGCGCGAGGGAGCCGTCCGGGGCATGTTGACCATCACCCAGGCCAGCGGAATGGCGGCGAACATCAGGATCGCCACGATCCAGTGAAGGGCTTGCGCGGTCGCGGTGTAGCGGCCCGTTGCGGCTTTCGGGCGGTCCGTCGCGATGCTCATGCCAGCGGACGTGATGTGTATTGCCTGGGAGACAAGGTCTGCAGCCGCCCTCTCCCTCGGGTCTGCGAGATCGCATTCGGCATTCCTCCCCTGCGAAGCGGGGGAGGGGGACCATGCCCTTGCATGGTGGAGGGGGCGCAGCCACACACTCGGAGTTCGGGCTGCGCCGGTAAGAAGCAGAATGGATTTCCCACCGCCGCCAGACTATGTGGTCGACGAAAACGTCCGGTCGGACGTTCGGCGGCAGGAGCACCATCGCAATTCGTAAGCTGACGTCACCATCGCACCCAGCCGCGGCCGAATCGTGAACCGCCGCATCCCGCTCGCCATCGCCGGACTCGCTATTGTCGGTGTCGCCGCCTGCGCCGCATTGGTCTGGCGCCCGGCCATCGCGCCCATGGCCCAGCCGGTGGCATTCGACCACGCGACCGTCGTGAAGGGCGCGCAATTGGCAGCGATCGGTGATTGCGCCGTGTGCCATGCCGGCCACGACGGCCAAGCCTATGCCGGCGGCAACCCGCTGCAGACGCCGTTCGGCCAGGTTTACGCCAGCAACATCACGCCGGACCCGGACACCGGTATCGGCACGTGGTCCGAGGCCGCATTCCGCCGGGCCATGCATGATGGGGTGGATCGCACGGGCGGCTTCCTCTACCCGGCGTTTCCGTACAACCACTACACCCACGTCAGCGACGACGACGTGACCGCGATCTACGCCTTCCTGATGACCCGCCAGCCGGTCCACGCCGCCGCCCCCGCCACCCACCTGCCCTTCCCGTTCGACATCCGCCCGCTGATGGCCGGCTGGAACCTGCTGTTCCTGGACCACGGCCCGGTGCCTTCGGACCCGGCGAAGGATGCGGCATGGAACCGCGGCCACTACCTGGTGGAAGGCCTCGGGCACTGCCAGGCCTGCCATTCGCCCCACAACATGCTCGGTGCCGAAGAAGCCAGTCACGCCTTCGCCGGCGGCCAGGCGGATGGCTGGGAGGGCCCGGGTCTGACCGCGCAAACGTCCCCCGCGGCAATCGCCTGGTCAGCCGACGCGCTGTACCGCTTCCTGCGTCACGGCCTCGACGCCCAGCACGCTGCTGCCGCGGGGCCGATGGGCGCCGTCTCGCACGACCTATCCGGCGTGCCGGAGGACGACGTGCGCGCCATGGCCAGCTACATCGCCAGCCTCACCGGTGCCCCCGACCCGGCACGCGAGCAGCAGGTCGCCGCCCGGGTGGCCGCCGCGCAAACCCCGCCCGCCGCGCTGGCCAGCACGGCAGGCGCCACGATCTTCGCCGGGGCTTGCGCCGGCTGTCATGGCGCGGGGGCGCCGATGATGCTGGGTGGCCGGCCCTCCCTGGCACTCGGCAGTTCCGTCACCGCACCCACGCCGCGCAACGCCACCCAGGTCATCCTGAACGGCCTGCAACCACAGCCGGGCGAGGGCGGACCGTGGATGCCGGGATTCGCCGGGTCGCTGACCGATGCGCAGGTCGCGGCCGTGCTCACCTATCTGCGCGCCCGGTTCGCCGACCGGCCCGCCTGGACCGGGGTCGAGGCATCGGTTCACGACATTCGCCAGGACAAGCGCTCATGATCGCACTCACCGTCAATGGCACCCGGCACGAGGTGGACGTCGATCCCACCACGCCCTTGCTCTATGTGCTGCGCGACACGCTCGGGATGCACGGGGCTAAGTATGGCTGCGGACTGGGCCAATGCGGCGCCTGCACCGTGATGCTGGACGGCGCCGCCATCTTCTCGTGCCTGACCCCGGCGGCGGTGCTGGAGGGTCGGCAGATCAAGACAATTGAGGGCCTCGGCACCACGGAGCATCCCGGGCCCCTGCAACAGGCCTTCATCGACGAGCAGGCGGCGCAATGCGGCTACTGCATTGCCGGGATGATCATGCGCGCGCAGGCCCTGCTGGAGCAGACCGCCGCGCCGACCGAGGCCCAGATCCGCGCGCACATGCAGCCCAACCTCTGCCGCTGCGGCACCCACATGCGCATCCTGGCGGCGATCCGGCGCGCGGCCGCGACGATGCGGTCTGCCGCCTTGCCCACGCCGACCGGGGAGGCGGCAGGATGAGCGCCCTGCTCTCCCGCCGCATGTTGCTGGCTGGCACCGGTGCGCTGACCGTGGCGTTTGCCGCCCGCGCCCAACCAGCCCCCGCCGCCCCCAAGCTACCGGGTAGCCTCAAGGACGCGCCGCGTCTGGCCGGCTGGATCCAGGTCGCTCCGGACGGCGCGGTGACCGTGTTCACCGGCAAGGCGGAGTTGGGCCAGGGCATCAAGACCGCCCTGATCCAGATCGCGGCCGAGCAGCTGTACCTCGCGCCAGCTCAGGTAGCGTTGGTCACCGCGGACACCGGGCGCACGCCGGACGAGGGCTACACCGCCGGCAGCCATTCCATGCAGGACAGCGGCACCGCGATCATGAATGCCGCGGCCGAGGTGCGGGGCATCCTGGTGGCGGAAGCCGCCTCTCGTTTGGGCGTCGACGCGGCCACGCTCGTACCGCGCGGCGGAAAGATCACCGCGCCGGACGGACGCAGCCTCGGCTACGGCGACCTGGTTGGCAGTTTGACGCCCGATCGCCTCGCCCAGCCCGGTGCGCCGCTGGTCGATCCGGCTGCCTACGCCGTGATGGGCAAGCCGCTCCCCCGCGTCGATATCCCGGCCAAAGTCACCGGCGGTGCGGCCTATGTGCAGGATCTGCGGCTGCCCGGCATGCTGCACGCCCGCACCGTCCAGCCGCCCCGCTACGGCGCCACGTTGGCCGCACTCGACGCAACCGCGGTGACCGCCATGCCCGGCGTGGTCAAGGTGGTGCGCGACGGTAGCTACCTCGGCGTGATCGCACGCGGCGAGTGGCAGGCGATCACCGCCATGCGTACCCTTGCCGCCGCCGCAACCTGGACCGGTGGACGCACCCTGCCCGACCCGGCGACCATCTTCGACACCATGCAGGCGTTGCCCGCCCGCGACACCGTGATCCTGGACCGCAAGGCCAGCCAGCCGGCGGCCGGGCGGACTCTGAAGGCGCGTTCCCTGCGGCCATACGGCATGCACGGCTCGATCGGCCCGTCCTGCGCGGTGGCGCATCTGCAGGACGGCATGATGACGGTCTGGACGCATACCCAGGGTGTTTATCCCGACCGCGCCGCGCTGGCCGAATTGCTCGACATGCCGCTCGACAAGGTGCGCTGCATCCACGTCGAAGGCTCCGGCTGCTACGGCCACAACGCGGCCGACGACGCCGCCGCCGATGCCGCGCTAATGGCCCGCGCGGTGCCGGGCCAGCCGGTGCGCGTGCAGTGGATGCGCGAGCAGGAAAATACCTGGGAGCCGTTCACCCCCGCCATGATCACCGAGGTCGAGGCCTCGCTGGACGCCACCGGTCGCATCGTCGACTGGCAGTACGGGGTGTGGAGCAACACGCACAACATGCGGCCCGGCAATGCGGGGCGGTTCGCGTCCAGCTGGGCGTTCCCGACCCCGCTGGTGCCCTCGCCGCCGATGCCGATTCCGCAGCCGGAGGGCGGTGGCGACCGCAACGGCATCCCGCTGTATGATCTGCCGAATGCCCGGGTCGTATCGCATTTCATCCCCGAGATGCCGCTGCGGATTTCTGCCATGCGCGGCCTTGGCGCCTATGCCAACGTGTTCAGCATCGAAAGCTTCATGGACGAATTGGCGCTGGCCGCCGGCGCCGACCCGGTGGCCTTCCGCCTGGCACACCTGACGGACAGTCGTGCCCGCGATGTGGTCACGCTGGCGGCCAAGGAGTTCGGCTGGGAGTCGGCAACAGCGCTCCCGCCGGGTCATGGCCGCGGGTTCGCCTTCGCGCGGTATAAAAACCTCGGTGCCTACGCGGCGGTGGCGCTGGAGGTAGCGGTCGATCGCGAGACCGGGTTCGTTCGCGTCATTCGGGCGCATTGCGCGGTCGATAGCGGCCAGGCGGTCAGCCACGACGGCATCCGCAACCAGATCTCCGGCGGGTTGCTGCAATCCAGCAGTTGGACGGTGTACGAGGCGGTTGGTTTCGAGCCATCCGGTATCACCAGCCGCGACTGGAGTGGCTACCCAATCCTACGTTTCCCCGCCGTACCGGAAAGTGTGGAGGTACATGTCATCGACCGCCCCGGCATGCCTTTCCTAGGCACCGGCGAAGCGACGCAGGGCCCCACTGCGGCGGCGATCGCCAACGCCGTAGCCGACGCGGTGAAAGTCCGCATCCGCGAGCTGCCGCTGTCGAAGGAACGCGTAAAGGCCGCCATCGGCGTCTGAACGACAGGTCTCCCCTCTCCCCGAGGGAGAGGGCTTTCAGGTGCTAATATCCGCTGGTCGGATAGCAGGACGTGGTCACCAACTTACGAAGCAGCGACGGTACGAGTGCCGAGAACGGGCTGGTGAAATTTAGGCTGATCGTAACCTGCACCGCCGTGTTGCCCGATGGGACAGTGCAGCTCGTCGAGCTGCTTGCGTAGGTGACGTTCGCGGCGACGACGGCTACCGCGCCGTAGTGGTTCGCCATGGTGGCCGCGTAGCTTGTCGGCGTGGGGCAGGCCGAGCTCGCGATGGCAGAGCAGCGGGCCGTCTGGTCACCGGCCAGTTGCATTGCCTGTTTGGTCCATAGCAGGCGGGCGTATTCGAACCCGCCGAACATCAGCATCATGAACGTCGGCGCGACGATGGCGAACTCCAGCGCGGTCGTGCCGCGACGTCCCAATTTCATTGCAGCCGTGCCACGATGGTGTCGCTCAGTGTCTTGCCCGTCAGGCGGGTGTCGACGGAAAAATACGCTTTGAACGGGTATGACACCTGGATCGTGATGTAGTTTCCCGGCGGCGATCCGTCCGAGCAGGTGAACGATGCCGAGGCCGATGCCGAGGCGGAGCAGCTCCAGGCACTGCCGACGCAGCATATCGACCCGGTGACGCCGCCGTTGTTGATCTTCACGGTCGCGGTGGGTGTGCCGAGGAAGCTGCTGGTCAAGGCTTTCGCGTAGGTCGTCGCGTTGGTCACGATCGTCGCGTTGGCGACTTGGTTCTGACCTGCGGCCGTGGCGTATTCCGCGGCGGAGGCCAACGCCTGGGCGATCTGGGCTTTGCTCAAGAAGGCTGCTCCGAAGTCGATGCTTGCGATCATGAGTGTGATCAGGAGCGGTGCCATCAACGCCGCTTCCACCGCGGCGACGCCGGAGCGACCAAGGGAGCGCCTCATTGGGTGAGCTTGACCTGCGAGCCGCCGGGCGTTTTGGGCGGCGGATAGCCTATGCAATTCGTTTGCGGCAGATTGAAACTGGAGCTGGCGTTCCAGGTAAGCGAATTCGCTACGATGAATGTGCACTTCGCTTGATTGGACGCGCCGCTATCGAGAGTGAGAATGCCATTCGGCACGTAAATTGCTCCGTTTATAGCAAAAGGCGTGTTTGAGTTGAACGTGAGGCTGCCAGTCGCGTAAATTGCCATGCCAGCCCAGCTCGTGGTCGTCGGCGCCGTGATCGAGATACCATTGCCGCCGAGAGACACATTGCTGCCCGTGAGTATCAGCGTCACGTTAGTTCCGCTGATGCTGCCGCCGGAGTTTATATTCAAGTTGCTGAAAACGTATGTCCCTGCAGTCAGCGTGATCGCACTGCCGATGTTAGCATTCGTGTAACACCCCTGCGTCGTCTGATTGGTGTAGTTCGTGTAAGTCGCGGGGCAGCTATTTACCTGACTCGCTTCAGTACTCTGCATTGAACTATACGGGTTTGTGCCGACATCACTCGCCGCCCCTGTGTTCACCGTACCCGTCATCGTGCCAGCGGGATTGATCGTACCCGGCGTGTCGATGTTGGTGGCCGTGATGCTACCACCGCTATTGGCATTGATGGAATTGTTTGCGCTGGAGTTTGCCGCGACGGCGCAGTTGCCGGCGTTGATAGCGCCATTCAGTTGGATAATCGTCAGTGAAACGACGCAGGCCGTCACCGTCGCAGGCACAACCGACGCGACGGAAATACCGGTCGTCGTCACGGAAGTCGCGGACGTCAGCACCCGGGCCAGCTTGAGGGTCGACGGGGCAGTAAGGCGCACCGTCACGCTCGGCACGCTGGTGGTCGGGTTGGTGATCGACTGCGTGATGGTGATGCCCCAGGTACTGGTATTAGCCACCACGACGTCCTGCACGGTGGTCTTCACCTGGGCCGCCGACCCGGTCTTCACCCACACGATCGCCCCGGCCAGCGCGGCACTGTCCGCAACATTCTGCAGCCTGGCCTTCTGACTATAGGCCGCACCTAAGTCGATCGCGAACGCCGACATGCCGAGCAACACCGTCATGCCGACGGCAACCAGCACCGCGATGGCGCCGCGCCGGTCCGACGCAAGACTCCGGCCGAGCATCACGATGCGCTCCCCCGGTCGATGGCATACAGCACGAAACCACCCGCCGGCGCCGTGCCGACCGGGTGCAGCCAGGGCGGCACGCCGCCCACACGCAGGGTCGCGGCCAGGGTGGGCCCGGGAACCTCGGCAAAGACACGCTCCAGCTTCGCACCCGGGCAGACCAGGATCAGGCTGGCCCGCGTGGCCAGGACAGCCGGCGGCACCGTCTGGCCCGGCACGCTGCGCCAGGCGGCGAGCAGGCGCATGAACCCGGTGGGGTTGCGGTGATACAGCGAACCCACCGTCAGTACGCCGGTGCGCCACAGCAGCTCGGGCGTGTCGTTCACGTCGGCGAGCACGACCTTCCCGGCGTACGGGGCCAACAGTGCCTGGATCCCTTGCATGCTGCACGTCTTGTCGTTGGGCGAACTTGCACCGGCGGGGGGAATGACCATGCCCGACGCCGGCAGGAGCAGGGCTGCCGCGAGCAATCCGGTGCGCAGCCGCGTGTTGCCAAGTGCGGTCAAGGCGACCGGGGCAAGGGCGGCTGCCAATACCGCCGGGTAGGCAGCGAAGCGGATATGTTGCGCGCCCCCCAACACCAGCAGGCCAGCGCATCCGGCCGCATACAGCAGCAAGGCCGAACGCTGCCGCACTCCCAGCACGCCCAGCCAAGCCGCCGCGATGGCAGCCGGGAGGAGCAAGCCGACTGCTGGGCCGATGCTTACGATCGGCTGCATCTCACCGATGCTGTCGAGGAAGATGTGCGCCACATCCGGCGGCAGCAGCCCATAGGTCCCTTGCAGCAGCACGGGGAAGGCGGCGAGCCAGGACGCTGCGAGACCTCCTGCCAAACAAGCCACGCCCCAACGCGGCCAGCTCGCCCGTGCCGCCAGGCCGCAGAGCGCAGCGGCACAGGCCAAGGCCACGTAGATGACGGAGATGCGGTCCTGCTCGGCCGACCAGAGTCCGGCGGCTGGCGGATCCACCAGCCAGGCAGCGATCACCACGGCGGATAGCGCCAGCCCACTGAGCAACAGGCAGCGCGCCAGGGCGGGGGTGGGCCGCAGGAACCAGGCGAGCCAGACCAGGCACAGCGCCATCAGGCTGAGCGGCATCGATTCCGGACTGAGCCACACGGCAACGCCCGCCCAGGCGCCGAGCTCGATGCCGGCTGGCTCGCCTCGCACCGCCCGCACCGCCCAGCCCGCCGTCATCACGGCTGCGGCGGTGATCAGGACATGGTGGTGCACCACGCCGGGCAGGCCGTAGCCGACGATCGGCGTGGACAGGCAGGCGATGATGGCTGCCATCCAGCGCCATTGCCGATCGGCGAACGGCGCCGCCGCCCAGGCAACCGCGGCACCCAGCGCCGCCATGCTCAATGGTCCGAACATCATGGCCGCGGGATCTAGCGCGCGTTGCCAACCCACGAGAACGGCGGCCGGGGCAGCAAGTAGCAGCAGCAGGCTGTCCACCAAATGCGACCAATGCAGCAACGTCCCGTCGCCAGACCCATCCCGGGCGACGGCATCCACTGGCGCATTCGCGTGCAAGGTCGCCGCGAGCCGGACCATGCGCATGAAGCTGTCGGGGTTCAGCAAGTCACCGTGCCACAGGCCGGGGCGCCAAAAGCCGGGATTGGACCCGATGCCGAACAGCAGGCTGACGAGCAGGGCGGCAGCAGCGCCAGCGACGACCGTGTGACGTGAAGATCTCATGGCCGGAGGTTACCAAGTCATCTCCCCAACAAGCCGAGAGGTTTTGTTAGGAATTGTCGTATCGGGTTGTCTTGAACACAACGCCGTTGTCGATTGCGCACCCGACGAGTTTTTCGTCGATTGGAAAGTGTGCTCGATGATCCCGGCCACCCACGCTGCTGCCGTAACGCTCCTGGTCGCCGCCTTGCTGGCGCCCGGCAGGAGTTTTGCCGGCGACGAGCAGGCCTGTGCAGCGGCGGGTGCCGAGGCGGAGCGGCGGCACGAGCTTCCCGCCGGGTTACTGCTGGCCATTGGACAAGTCGAGAGTGGGCGGCGCGATCCGGTTTCAGGCCGGGTCGCGCCGTGGCCCTGGACGATCGACGCCGCCGGCAACGGGCAGCGCTTCGACGACGGCCCGTCTGCGATCGCCGCCACTCGGCAATGGCTCGCCAAGGGCGTGGCATCGATCGATATTGGCTGTTTCCAGGTGAATCTAGCCGCACATCCAGAGGCTTTCGCGGGATTGGAGCAGGCTTTCGACCCGGCGGCGAACGCCGATTATGCCAGCCGTTTCCTGGTCAGCCTCAAGCAGCGGCTGGGCAGCTGGAGCAGTGCCGTCGCTGCCTATCACTCGGCCACTCCCGAGCGGGGTGGCCCGTATCGCGACCTGGTCATGGCAGCCTGGGGACAACCGTTGCCACTCGGCAGCCCGGTGCAATCACCCCAGGTGACCACCGTGGCGCCGATGATCCGCGTGGTCTCCTGGTCCAGCACGCAGGGTGGCATTCACGTTTGGACGCCTAGTGCGACTGGGGCCGCCAACGTCATCCACCTCTCTGCCGGGCCAATGATGGTCCACATCCACACACCTGCCGGTTGAGCGAATTCTCGATCGGATTAGGCAAAATCTTCTTAACACTTCTTAGCTTGAGACTAGGGCCGAAGAAAGAGATGTTGATTAGGCACTAACGACGTGCCGCTCACAAGTAACCAGACTTAGAAAGGACTACTTCCAATGTTCGAGATCATCGAGACCCTGAAGACCCTGCAAGCCCTGCGCGCCGACAAGCGTGGCGTGACCGCTCTGGAATACGCGCTGATCGCTGCAGCCGTAGCGACCACGATCGTCGTTGGTTTCACCAAGTTCGGCAACAACCTGAGTGCCGCCTTCAATAATCTCACTGTCTAGTAGGCCTTCCGGTGGGCCGTTGCCAGCAGCCCACCGGCCCTCTCTGGCCTTCGATACGGAGCCACACAGACATGCTGTTCGAAATACCTGTCATCGTAGGCGCTGCCCTGCTCGCTACCGCAGCGATTCACGATGCGGCATTTCGCACCGTTCCCAACACCGTTTGCGCCGCCCTCGCCGGCTGCGGCCTGCTGGTGCGCGCGCTGGACGGCAACCTGCCGGGCGCGATCATCGCCGCCTTGATCGTGTTCAGCCTCGCGACCGTCTGCTGGAGCCTACGCTGGATGGGCGGCGGTGACGTAAAACTCGTCACCGCGGCTTCACTGTTGGTAGCCCCGATGCAGGTGCCCGCTATGCTGGTCGCGGTGGCGCTCGCGGGCGGCATCCTGACGCTGCCCTACCTCGTTGCACGCCACCGCCTGCCGGCCCCGGCCGGCGTCAAACCATCCGGCATCGTGGCCCGGGCATTGCGCGCGGAACGGCGGCGGCTGCGTCAAGGCGGCCCACTGCCATACGCCGTTGCCATCGCCGCAGGTGTCGCCATGATCGTCTTCCAGGGAGCCCCGTCATGATCCTGCGCATGGTGCTGATTACGTTGATCCTAAGCGGCCTCGGCGGCTTCGGAACCATAGTCTGGATGTTGGTACCGCAACAGGGCAACGCTGTCGCAGCCGTTGCAGTGCCGTCGAAGGTCACCGTGCTCACCGCCGCCAAGATATTGCACGCCGGGATGCTTCTGCAGCCGGACGATCTCACCAGCAACCAAATCGATGCGACCAAGATACCGGCAGGGGCCATCGTCGACGAGGCGGACAACAAGCACGGCCTGGTCGGCGGGTTAGTGTTGCGAGGGCTGTCGCCCGGTGACGTGCTGCGCATGCCGGCCGACGCGCTACGCCCGACGGACCACGGATTCCTGTCTGCCGTGCTGAAACCCGGCACTCGCGCCGTCACCGTCGGCGTCGACGCCGTGAGCGGCGCCGCTGGACTGATCTGGCCCGGCGATCATGTGGACCTCATTCTCACCCAAAGCGTCGACGACACCACCGTCGCACCAGGCCGCCGTGTGGCGGCGGAGACGATCCTACGCGATGTCCGCGTCATCGCGATCGATCAGCAAATCGGCCAGGTGGGGGCGCATGGCCCGACCGACGCCGCGAACGTCGCCAAGACGGTGACGCTGGAAGTCACGCCCAACAGCGCCGAAGACGTACAGGTCGCGACACGGCTGGGTCGTCTGTCGCTCACGCTGCGGGCGGCGGCCGCCGGCCCGAACGACACGGCTGCCCCGAAGACGACCTGGGCAAGCGATGTATCTGCGGCCCTGCCGGCGCAGGTCGAGCATGCGGCCCCGAGCAGCGTGCACGTCTTCCAGGGCTCGGCAGACAGCAAGGATTTCAAATTTTGAGCAAGTTGTCGCGGTTAGGCGGGGCCTTCCTCCTTGCGCTGTCCTGCGTGTCGACCGCCGGGGCGCAACCCCGCGAGGCTGGGTCGGTGCTCGCGTTGGAGGCGGGTGCCGGGCGGGTGCTGACGCTGTCCACCGCCGCCACCAACATCTTCGTCGCCGACCCGAAGATCGCCGAGGTCCGGCCGGCCAGCTCCACCAGCCTGTTCGTATTCGGCGTTGCGGCCGGCCGCACCACGGTCGCCGCGATGGACAGCGCCGGGCACACCGTCGCGCAGTACAATGTGGTGGTGCACGCCTCCACCTTCGCCGCGAACGAGGCCGAGTCCACCGTCGCGCGGCTGGTGAGCAACGGCCGCTTCAAGGTCACGCCCGAGGCCAAAGGGTTGCTGCTGACCGGCAGCGTGCCATCGCCCGCGGAGGCGGCCCAGGCCGTCTCGATCCTGCGCGGCTTCCTCAGCGAGGGCCAGACGGTCGACAACCAGCTCACCGTCCATGCCGCGGTGCAGGTCAACTTGCGGGTCCGCATCGTGGAGATGAACCGCAGCGTGTCGCGAGCGCTTGGCGTCAACTGGCAGGAGATGGGATCGCTCGGTTCGTTCGCCACCAACTACGGCATGGCATCGACCGGGGCCGGGGCCGCTGCGGCCTTCCTGAGGGCCGGCTCCAAGGACGTCAACGTGCTAATCGATGCGTTGGCTACGGACAATCTCGTCCGTGTCCTGGCGGAACCGAACTTGACGGTGCTAAGCGGCGAGCAGGGCAGCTTCCTGGTGGGCGGTGAATTCCCGATCCCGGTCGCGCAGCAGAACAACACGACGACGATCGAGTTCAAGAACTACGGCGTGGCGTTGCGCTTCGTGCCGACCGTGCTGTCGGACGGCCGGATCAGCCTGCATGTCAGCCCCGAGGTGAGCGCGCTGACCACCAACGGCGCCGTCACCGTATCGGCGTCGAACTCGAGCATCTCCGTCCCCGCACTCACGGTGCGCCGGGCCGAGACCACCGTGGAGTTGGGCAGCGGGCAGGCCTTCGCCTTGGCTGGCCTACTGCAGGACAGCGTGACGACGACGAGCACGGGCGTGCCGTTCCTGGGCGATGTTCCCATCCTCGGCTCCCTGTTCCGCTCCAGTGGCTTCCAACGGCAGGAGACGGAACTGGTGATCCTGGTCACGCCCTATATCGTCCGCCCCGTGGATGACCCGGCGCAGATCCACATGCCCGGGCAGCATTTCGTCGCCCCGAACGATCTCGAGCGGATCCTGCTGCTGCGCGAGCAGGGCGCACGCTCGCCGGTGATCCCGGCCAGCATCCCCGGCCAGGCTGGGTTCGTCGTGCAATGAGATCTGTCCTAAGCGCGACCGTGCTGGTGCTGACGCTCGCCGGCTGCGCGCAGACCGATCCGTACACCCGGGACGGGATGTGGCAGCCTGAAGGCGTCAACGAGCGCAATCTGGACGCGATGGTGGCCAACCCGGCCGACCTGGTCTACGGCCATGGCGACACCCGCCCAGACTCGCAACTTGCCACGACGGCGGTCACGCAATTGCTGGCGGGGCGCGCGAAGCCGCTGCCGGCGCTGAGCTCGGACACGGCACCCGGTGGTGCAGTCGGAGCGACCAGCGCTGGACCGGCCCCAACTTCGGGAGCGAACTGATGCCGCTCGACGACACCGCGACCGGGCAAGCCATGGACGACCAGGGGAAAGGCGAGGCGGCGCCCTACCTCGCCTTTTTGAACGACGGTGCGACGGAGAGCGCGCTGCAACAGGGCATGGCCGACATCAGGGGCACGCTGGAAATTCGCCGCGGCGGTATCAAGGCCGCCATCGCGGCGTTGCAGCACCTCGATACACCGCGCGTGCTCATCGTCGACATCGCCGGGGAAGACTCGCCGCTGGCCGCACTGGAAGCCCTGGCCGACATCGTGGAGCCGAGCGTGTGCGTGCTGGTGCTCGGCGATCTCAGCGGCCTGGACTTCTACCGCGAAGTGACCCGCGGCGTCGGCGTCGCGGAATACCTGGCCAAGCCGCTCAGCCGGGAGATGGTGGCGCGGCACTTCGCCCCGCTCGTGCAGGGGCGCGCGCGCAACGTCGAAACGGCTCTCGGAGGCCGGCTGATCACCGTCACCGGCACGCGCGGTGGCGTGGGGGCCACGACGCTGGCCGTCAACCTGGCCTGGCATTTCGGTGTGACCTCGCGGCGGCATACCGTGCTGCTGGATCCGGACACGTATCTCGGCACCGCCTCCTTCCTGTTGAACGTGGAGCCGGGCCGCGGGCTGACTACCGCGTTGCAGATGCCAGAGCGTATCGATGCTCTGCTGGCCGAACGCGCCGCCCAGCCGGTGGACGACCGCTTGCACGTGCTGGCAGCGCAGGAGCGCCTGGACACGGCAACCAACTACGCGCCCGAAGCGGCGGAGAAGCTGCTGGCGGCGTTGCGGCTGCGTTACAACTTCATCGTGGCCGACGTGCCTTACCGCCCCCTGCCGCTGTACCGCGACCTACTCGGCCTGGCACATCGACGGGTGTTGGTGCTGGAGCCGACATTGGCCTCGGTTCGCGATGCCCTGCGGCTGCGTGACCTGGCTTTCCCTAGTGCGGAAGAAGATGTGAAGCCCGTACTGGTGCTCAACCGGCTCGGCCGGCCTGGCGGTCTCAACCGAAGCCAAATAGAGGACGCCCTGCAGGCCAAGGTGGACTTCGTCATTCCCGACCTGCCCAAGCGCCTGGAGAGTGCCGCGACCTTCGGCAAGCCGGCGGTAACGGCCGGCGGCCCGTTCCGTGATGCCATCGTGGCGTTGGCCCGCCAGATCGCCTTCAGCCGCCTGCTCGACTCGGCCGGGTTCTGGTCCGAGCACTCCGCACGGAAAAAGACCATGTTCGGACGCTGGAAGAAGGCAAAGCCATGAGCGCCGTGTTCGGGCGGCGGAAGGCCGAGCTGCAGGCGATCTACACCGCCGCCGACCCGGTGCCCGCGGCCGTCGCCCTGGCGGCACCGCCCGAGGCGGTGCAGGAGCTACGCCAATTATGCCTCGCGCGGCTCGAGGCGTCGGTGGTGGCTACGCTATCGCCCGAGCGGCTGGAGCAGGAGGTGGAGCGGCTGCTCGGCAACCTCGCCAGCGAGCGCCGGCTGCATGTGAACGCGCGCGAGCAGCGGGCTTTGGCCGCCGACCTGGTGCACGACATGATCGGCCTGGGCCCGATCGAAACGCTGCTCGACGACGACGCGATCAATGACATCATGATCAACGGCCCGCACCGCATCTTCGTCGAGAAACACGGCAAGACGGTGCTGTCGGACGTGAAGTTCCGCGACACGGCGCATCTGAGCAGCGTGTGCCAACGTATCGCTGCCGCGGTCGGGCGCCGGGTCGACGAGGCGAGCCCGATGGTGGACGCCCGCCTCAAGGACGGCAGCCGCGTCAACATCGTGTTCCCGCCGCTCGCGTTGGACGGGCCTTACGTCTCGATCCGTAAATTCGGCAAGAAAACGATCGACCTGGAACGTCTGATCGGGTTCGGCGCGCTCACGCCGCAAGTGGCGCGTATCCTGGAGCTGGTCTCGCGGGCGCGGCTGAACGTGATCATCTCCGGCGGCACCGGGTCGGGCAAGACGACCATGATGAACGCGCTGTCCCGCCTGATCGACCCGTCGGAGCGCGTCGTCACCGTCGAGGACGCGGCCGAACTGCAGCTGCAGCAGCCTCACGTCGTGCGCCTGGAGACACGGCCGGCAAACCTGGAGGGACGCGGCGAGATTTCCCAGCGCGACCTGATGCGCAACGCGCTCCGCATGCGCCCCGACCGGATCATCATCGGCGAGGTGCGTGCCGGCGAGGCGTTCGACATGCTGCAGGCGATGAACACCGGCCATGATGGCAGCATGAGCACCATCCACGCCAACACGACCCGGGACGCGCTGACCCGTATCGAGAACATGGTGCAGATGGGCCATATGGGCCTGCCGTCGAACGCCATCCGGATGCAGATCGCCGGCGCCGTCCACGTCATCATCCAGGTCGAGCGGCATCGCGACGGCGGCCGCCGGGTGACCCAGGTGACGGAGATTTGCGGCGTGGAGGGGGAGGTCGTGCTGCTGAACGACATCTTCCAATACGTCGTGTCCGGGGAGGATTCGGGGGGCCGGCTCACCGGCAGCTACAAGGTCAGCAAGGCGCGACCGAGCTTCATCAGCCGTCTCGCCTATTTCGGGCTGGATAAACTGTGGATGCAGGCGCTGGCGGACGGGCCATGAGGTGGCCGTTGGTGGCCGCGGCCATGTTCCCCATGGTGATGGCGGCCAGTGTCCTGTTGCTCCTGCGGCTGCAAAAGCAGGAGCAAGCGCTCAAGCAGCGCATCTCCGGCATTCAGGAACGGGGCCCGTCGCGACCGGCGACTGCATCATCCACCTCGCTCGTCCGGCAGGAGCTGCAGAAGGCGAGCGTCATTGTTCGCTTGGCGGCGGTGATCGGCTACAATCCGGTGTTCCGCACCCACTACAAGCTGCCTTGGTTCGTCGTCCTCGGCGGCGCAGTGCTGATCGCGCGCGCCGTCGTGCTGTTCGCGGACGGTATCGTGGGTGTCTGGGCGTGGGCGCTGCTGCCGATCGTCACCATCTTTGGTAGCCGAGCCTACTTCGCCGGGGTTAATCGCAAACGGCGAGAGCAACTGCTCACGCAATTCCCTGACGCGCTGGCGCTGATCGTGCGGGCGGTGCGGGTCGGCATCCCGGTACCGGAGGCCCTCCGCGCAGTAGCCAGGGAGTCATCCGAGCCGACGAGAGCGGAATTCGATCGCCTGCAAAATCAGATCGCCATGGGCATCCCGCTCGAGACGGCCTTGCGCGAACTGGCGAGCCGCAACGTCGTGCCGGAATACGGCTTCTTCGCCGCGGTGCTGGCGTTGCAGGCCCAGACCGGAGGCGCGCTGACCAGCACGCTGGAGACGCTGGCCGACATCATCCGGCGCCGGATCTCCATGAAGCAACGCGGCCATGCGCTGTCCAGCGAGGCGCGCACCAGCTCCTACGTGCTCGGTGCGCTGCCACTGGTCGCCGGGGGAATGCTGTACTTCGCCTCGCCCGACTATATCAGCGTGCTGTTCACCGACCCGACTGGCCACATGCTGCTCGGCGCGGCAGCCCTATCGCTCGCCACAGGCATGGGCGCGATGCGGCTGATCATCAGCAAGACGCTATCATGACCATGCTGTTGATCCCCCTGGCCGCCATCAGCGCCGCGGTCCTGATCACGGCGGCCTGGCTGATGTTGCGGGTGTCGAACAAGGACGACGTGCTGGCCGCCCGCATCGGTGCTGCCCAGGGCAAATGGGTGAGGCCGGATGCGGTCGTCACCCCCCGGCGCACCACTGCGTCGGCCTCCGTCCAGAGGCTGATCGGAGGAATTGGGCGGAGCGTGTTGCAGAGCGGGCTGCTGCCGGGTGGCACCCGGACGGAGCTTCAGCAAACACTCAGCTCCTCGGGCTTTCGCGGTCCGAACGCCTTGTCGCTGTTTCTCGGGGCGAAGCTGGTGTTGTTCCTGTCGCTTCCGGCGGCGATGTGGATCCTGACCGGTTTGGCAGATTTCGAACACTCGACCCGGCTCGAGATGACCGCCGTGGGTGTGATTGCCGGGCTGTTGGCCCCCGATATGGCCGTCCGACGCCTCCGTAAGGGCTATCTGGGCCGGCTCGAAGCGGGATTGCCGGACGCGCTCGACCTGCTGGTGATCTGCTCGCAAGCCGGGTTGAGCCTGGAGCCAGCGATGGCCCGGGTCGCAGCCGAGATGCGCCTGTCTCGGCCCGAGGTGTGCGCCGAACTGGAACAGACCGTCCGTGAGTTGGAGATCATGGCCGACGCGCAGGCGGCGTTGGGCAACCTTTCCCAGCGCACCGGGCTGGCCACCCTGCGCCGGTTGGTCTCGACGCTGGTGCAGACCATGCAATACGGCACGCCGTTGACGGAAGCGTTGCGGACCCTCTCCGCGGAAGTGCGCCAGCAGGCCTTGACCCGCTTCGAGGAAGGCGCCGCCCGGTTGTCGGTCATGCTGACGCTGCCGATGATCCTGTTCATCTTGCCCTGCGTGTTCATCATAGTTGGCGGTCCGGCTGCGATTCAGGTTATGAAGACTTTCAGTCACTGACGGGCAGCGCCCGATCGCGGGAGCGGCACGATACGGGCATGAGGATCGTCGGATGTTTGGCCGGTGTCATGCTGCTGGGCGCCTGCAGCGGCCAAATGGCCCCACAACTTGGATCGGGCCTACCCAGCCTGCACACCGCCGAAGTCGCCATGGAAGCGGGTGCGCCGGACGTGGCCCTGGGCATCTGCACGCGCACCGTCGCGTCCAATGGACGCGACGCCGAAGCGCTTGCGTGCCAGGGCGATGCGCTGACGGCACTCGGACGTCTCGAGGAGGCCAATACCGCCTATTCCAGGGCGCTCAGCTTGAATGCGAGATCGGTCCATGTCCTGCTCGGCCTCGGCCGGCTGCGGCTGGCGACGGACGCGAAGCGGGCGGAGGCGCTGTTCCTGGCGGCGCTGGCGCAGAACCCACGCAATGCGGTGGCGCTGAACGACCTCGGGATTGCCCAGGACCTGCAGGACCGCCATTCGGAGGCGCAGCGCTCCTACGCCGCCGCGAGTGCCGCCGATCCCGACATGCGAGCCGCCAAGGTGAACCTCGCACTCTCGATGGCGCTGCAGGGACGAACCTCCGATGCGGCGCGTCTGCTTGGCCCGATGGCCGAGCGTCCGGGCGCCACGGTGCGCGAGCGGCACGACATGGCCGCCGTGCTGGCGATGGGCGGGAGAACGGACGAGGCCAAG